>NZ_CP071955.1:3567500-3867500 GCF_017603965.1 Xanthomonas fragariae
GGCGACGTATTAACACCTTGGCAGTCCATGTGTGCATGACAAGTCGCCAGAGGTCGGCGACAGAAAGCAGTATCGGCTGGTCAAACCGGGACCATAGCGAGGAAAGTTTGCTGGCCTCTGCAGGTTGCAGGCGTTGACGCCGACTGCCCGACATGGAATTGCAGGGTTGCATGCTGTCCCGTGCCCAGTAATCGTTACGGCGAGGGCGGCCAAACGCCGTTGGGCGTAGCATCAATAAACTGATCGTCTACGTTCGGGGCGCCTTCAAATATCGGTGGCACTCGTGGATTGCGCCGCATTCATAAGCCGCAGTCATAAAATGCACAGATTCATAGTTCAACTTAAACGCTCATTTAAAACAGCTGCAACTTCTGCTATCTGGACAGCATCGGCTGCATCGCGCAGACTTCCGGCCTTTCCGCATCTCTCGAATGTTCATGGCTCACCTGCTGCTGTTGCATGGCCCAAACCTCAACCTGCTCGGTACACGCGAGCCGGAGGTCTATGGGCGCACCACGCTGGCGCAGATCGATGCGGCCCTGGTCGACCGTGCGCAAGCGGCCGGGCATACGCTCAGCAGCCTGCAATCCAACGCCGAGCACGTGCTGGTGGAGCGCATCCATGCCGCGCGCGAGGACGGCACGGTCTACATCCTGATCAACCCGGCCGCCTTCACCCACACCTCTGTGGCGCTGCGCGATGCGCTGCTGGGCGTGGGCCTGCCATTCGTGGAAATCCACCTGTCCAATCCGCATGCACGCGAGCCGTTCCGCCACCACAGCTATTTCAGCGACAAGGCAGACGGGGTGATCAGCGGCTTCGGCGCAGATAGCTACCGGCTGGCGCTGGAAGCGGTGATCGCGCGACTCGAGCGCGAAGCATGACATCTGCAACACCGAAGCCCAAGCCCACGCCGAGGGTCCGACCCCATTCCGCCGACACCCGCCGGCCCCACCACCGATTCACTTCATGAGGCCCGTATGGATCTCCGCAAAATCAAGAAACTGATCGACCTGCTCGAAGAATCCAATCTCGCCGAAATCGAGATCAAGGAAGGCGAAGAAAGCGTGCGTCTGGCGCGCGTGCCCAAGGGCACGACCATGATGAGCGCGCCTGTGCAGCAGTACGCACCCGCACCCGCCGCGCAGGCACCGATCGCGACCAGCATGCCGATGCAGTCGCCCACCGAGGCCTCCACCGGCGGTGCCAAGCAGGTCCCCGCGCTGCCCGAAGGCCATGTGCTGCGCGCGCCGATGGTCGGCACGTTCTACACCTCGCCTTCGCCGGACAAGCCGTCATTCGTCACCGTCGGTCAGCAGGTCAAGGCCGGCGACACCATGGCGATCATCGAGGCGATGAAGATGTTCAACCCGATCGAAGCCGACGTCTCCGGCACCATCGTGGCCATCCTCGGCGAAACCGGCCAGCCGGTGGAATTCGATCAGCCGCTGTTTGTGATTGGCTGAGTTGCGAAGATTGGAGAGTCGTGATTTGGGATTGGCAAGAGCGACCGCACGAGCGCCTGACGCTCTGGCGCGATGCGATGTCGCTGGTCGAAGCGATTTATCGATCCACTCACGACTTTCCCGATTCGGAACGCTGCGGCCTGACGGCTCAGATGCGGCGATCAGCGTTTCTTCCAGCATCGCCGAAGACGCCGCCCAGCGCTCCACTGCCCGATACCTGCGTTATCTCTGGATAGTGCGGGGCGCGCCGGCGGAACTGGATACGCAACTGCAGATTGCAACGCGGTCGCAGTTCGCCTGGCCCCGATGCGGCAACTCTCGAACTCTTGAATCGCACGTTCGCCAAGCTCAATGCAGTGATCCGCACGCTGGACCAATCGCGACATCTGCGCGAGCCCAGCGCCCTCTACGAATCCCCACTTTCGAATCCCGAAGCCCATGCTAGATAAAATCGTCATTGCCAACCGAGGTGAAATCGCGCTGCGCATCCTGCGCGCGTGCCACACGCTCGGCATCCGCACGGTCGCGGTGCATTCCACGGTCGACCGCAACCTCAAGCACGTGGCTATGGCCGACGAGTCGGTGTGTATCGGCCCGGCCGCGTCCAGCGACAGTTACCTCAATATCCCAGCGTTGATCGCCGCGGCCGAGGTGACCGATGCGCAGGCCATCCATCCCGGCTACGGCTTTCTCTCGGAAAACGCCGACTTTGCCGAGCGGGTGGAAGAATCCGGTTTCATCTTCATCGGCCCCAAGGCCGACACCATTCGCCTGATGGGCGACAAGGTCGAGGCGATCCGCGCGATGAAGGCCGCCGGCGTGCCGTGCGTGCCCGGCTCGGGCGGCCCGTTGGGCGATGACATCGTCGCCAACACCAAGGTAGCGCGCGAAATCGGCTACCCAGTGATCATCAAGGCCGCCGGCGGCGGCGGCGGACGCGGTATGCGCGTGGTGCATTCGGAAGCCGCGCTCAAGGCGGCCATCGAGACCACCAAGTCCGAAGCCAAGGCCGCTTTCAGCAATGATCAGGTCTACATGGAGAAGTTCCTGGAAAATCCGCGTCACGTGGAAATCCAGGTGCTCGCCGACGGCCAGGGCAATGCAATCCATCTGGGCGAACGCGATTGCTCGATGCAGCGTCGTCACCAAAAAGTAGTGGAAGAAGCGCCCGCACCGGGCATCACCCAGGAACTACGCAACGAGATCGGCAAGGTGTGCGTGGATGCCTGCATCCGCATCGGCTATCGCGGCGCGGGTACCTTCGAATTCCTGTTCGAAGAGGGGCGTTTCTACTTCATCGAAATGAACACCCGTATCCAGGTGGAGCATCCGGTGACCGAACGCATCACCGGTATCGACTTGGTGTGCGAGCAGCTGCGCATCGCCGCCGGGCAGAAGCTGGCCATCAAGCAGAGCGACATCGTGCTGCGCGGACATGCGATCGAGTGCCGCATCAACGCCGAGGACCCGGAAACCTTCATGCCCAATCCGGGCCTGATCACCGGATTCCATCCGCCCGGTGGTCCAGGTGTGCGTGTGGATACGCATATCTACGCTGGCTACAAGGTGCCGCCGAATTACGACTCTATGATCGGTAAACTGATCGTGCATGGCCCGGATCGCGAAACCGCGATCGCGCGCATGCGCGTGGCACTGAGCGAGATGGTGGTGGAAGGCATCAAGACCAACATTCCGCTACAGCAGCGCATCATGCGCGACAAGGGCTTCCAGGCCGGTAGGCAGAACATCCACTATCTGGAAAAGCGCCTGGCCGAGCGCAAGAACAAGTCGATCGCGTTGGTCTGATCGCCGCAGGCAGAGAACCAAAAAGCCCGGGAAACCGGGCTTTTTTCGCAAAGTCAGGCGTGAGCGCGTAGTGCTTTATGCGATCGAGGGACGTATGGATAAAACCAATGCGCATTATCCACTTTCGGAAAAGCGCACAGCGAGCTCCGACCCAACAGCCTACTAGCACGAATGGTCTACGATGCACGCTTTAAAATTCACCGACCGCCACGATGCCGTTTCTTGAACTGACCCTGCGCTGCTCCGACACCTCCCAGCTCCGTTTCCAGACTGCGTTGGAAGACGTCGGCGCGCTGGCGGTGACCTTGCTCGACGCCGACGCCGATACCAGCAACGAGCGCGCCATCCTCGAGCCCGGCGTGGGCCAAACGCCGCTGTGGAACACAGTGGTGCTGACTGCGCTGTTCGATGGCGACAGCGATGCACTGGTGTTGCTGGCCGCGCTGGAAGCGTTCGACCCGGGGCTGGACTGGAGCCAGGTGGCCTTCCGTATGGTCGAAGACACCGACTGGGAACGCGCCTGGATGGATCAGTTCAAGCCAATGCAGTTCGGCGCCCGCACCTTCATCGTGCCGTGGAATCACGACCTGCCCGAGGCCGCCGACACGCCCGACGCGGCGGTGGTGCGGCTGGATCCGGGCCTGGCGTTCGGCTCGGGCACGCATCCGACCACCGCGCTGTGCCTGCGCTGGCTGGACAGCCTGGCCGGCAGCGGCGAGCTTCAGGGCCGCAGCGTGCTCGATTTCGGCTGCGGCTCCGGCATTCTCGCTCTCGCCGCGCTGAAGTTGGGCGCCGTCAGTTCGGTGGGCGTGGACAACGACCCGCAGGCACTGTTGGCCACCGCCGACAATGCCGCGCGCAATGAAGTCGACGCGCAGCTGGCGGTGTTCCTGCCGCAGGACGAGCCGGTGCAGACCTACCCGGTTGTGGTCGCCAACATCCTGGCCTCGGCGCTGGACGCGTTGGCCAACACCCTGGCCGCACGCGTGGCGCCGGGCGGCCGGATTGCGCTGTCGGGCATCCTGCATGGGCAGGAGGACGAACTGCTGGAACGCTACGCGCCGTGGTTCGAGCACCTGCACTGCGAACGCGACGACGACTGGATGCGCATCGACGGCATACGCCGCGCCTGACCAAGCGCAGGCTACCGCTGCAGCCGACCGGCGCGGATCTGCGCGGTGGTCACGGCATCGGCCACGCTGATCGCATGCAGGCGGCTCACCGCCTGCCAACCGTCGCGCAGTAGCCCCGCATTGCGCCAACGTCCGGCCTGGCGGGCCGCACGCACTCGCAATATCCCCTCGGCCAATAGCAACACCTGCCAGGCGGTGGACGACCACGCCTGCACGCCGGCGAGCGCCACGCCACCGGCCAGGACCGCCACCAACACGCCCAATGCCAGCAGCGGCCATTGCCGGTAGCTCAGCGCCCACCCGCGTGGCGCCAACGCCGCTGACCAATGCACACCGTCGGCGACAGCCGTCCATTGCGCACCCCGCTGCCAGACCTGATAGCACGCCGCGCCGCGGAAGCGGTTCACTGCAGGATCCAACGGGGAATGGGCAGGCCACGGCGCGGCCGGGGGCGCTGCTGGCAGCGGCGTTTCGCGACGTGGGGCGTCGGATTTGGGGGCGGCAGGCTCGACCATGAACGTCCTCCTTGAGTTCGGTGTGATCTTGTCGTCATTGATTGGACGACAGTATCGCAAACATAAGTCCATATGAAAGGCATACGAACTATCTTCGGACGCTTCTAGGGCTATATCTCCCGGCCCTGTCCGCCTTCCAACGGTGCCGTGTGAGCAAGCTGTACCAGCGAGTACGCGAAGCCCGCAGTCTTACCAAGCTGACCCAGGAGGCTCTGGCGGGCGAGTTGGGGGTTACGCGCAGCGCGGTGGCGCAATGGGAGATGGCCGAAGGCACCGCACCGTCGGTGGAAAACCTGAGCGGCTTGGCCAAGCGCAGCGGCATGGCGTTCGAATACCTGGCCACCGGCCGCGGCGACCGGGTGTTTGGCCCACCGGTCTCGGCCATTGCCGAAGAACCCGCCCAGTACCACCGCCTGGACGACCAGCAACGCGTGCTGCTGGCCCGCTTCGATACCTTGGCACCACGGCAACGTAGCGGCTTGCTGGATTTGTTGTTGGCCGAGGGGAAGACGCGGCGAAGGCGTTGAGGCTGGGATTGGAGCGTTGCGATTGGGGATTGGTAGTGCGGCTTTCACGATGTGTCGCTTGCCCAGCAACCACTTCGTCAGAAGCGACTGAACGTTTTACGCAGGGGCTCTAAATGCGGATTGGCTAGTTGTGAATCACGTGCTAGGTGTTCGATCTGTTCTTTCCGACGGCAAACAGAGCCTTGTGGCGGCTTACCGTGAGGCATTGGAGCGGGACGCGCGATGCTTGGGCTTTGGCGACATGCGCGATCTGTTATCGGCTGGAGACCCTTCAATGCGATGTTTCGTCGACTGACATGTGTCGCGATCAATGCGCCGCCGCACCAATGCGCGCTTCACGCTAAGAGCGGCTAACAAAACGTAGCGAGCAGTCGTCAGGTGGGTGCGGACGGCGCGTAGGAACCGCAGTTTACGCTTGGTATATGCCGATTCCGAGCACCGGCCGCGCCCGCCTGGCGGTGAGCGCAGTCGTTTTGTTAGCCTCTCTAAGCGCAGCCGCTGACGCCGACGGGTTCGCCCATCGGCATGCGCGTGCTTGAATAGCGGTCTTGCCGCTGCACGCCTGTCGATGTCTCAGACTCCGCCACCGCACCGCCCCCTGGCCACGTTCCTGCGTGCGACGCCGGCTGCCCCGCCACCGATTCCGACGCCGGTGCTACCGCCCGCCGAACCGCCGAAGCGGGCGCTGCCGGTACCGTCGCCCGAGTTGCCGCCAGCGTCATTGCCGGAGCTGGTCGCCGCGCCGATGGTTCCGCCGCCAGCGACGTCTGTCGATAGGCCGCTGCGTGTTGATGCGCCCACGACACATCACGACGGTCGCCACGCGGCAGCATCGATGGTCCCGACCCAAGCCCCAGCGTTGCCAACGCCACCGCATCCCGATGCACGGGCAACTGTGATAACGCGGCATGGCGATCACGGCTCGGCCGCGGCGGATGCAGCCGCAGTGGATCTAATGCACCCAAACGCGCCGGGCATGTCAGACGTGTGGACAGAGACAACCACCCGCCCCGAAACCGAACTCAATCTCGGCGCAGATCCCACACCAGGACGCACGAATGCAGCAGTGTCCCAGACTCCCTCGCCACGCGGTTTAGCAAGCGACGACGCTGACGCCACCCCCGCAATCAACGCGCCCACCGCTGCGCACTCCCAGCAACTGCCCGCACCCGCTCTCGCCGTACCTACCTTCGCGGGCAGTGGGTTGACCCGGTCGCGATTGCGCGCCAGCGGGCGGCATTGGGCGCTGTTGTTCGGGCTGGTGGGTGTGCTCGGGCTACAGATCGTCATCGCCGACCGCGCGCATCTGGCCGGCAACGCGCACTGGCGGCCGTTGGTCGGTGCAGCCTGCGCGGTGGCGCGCTGCACGCTACCGGCGTGGCGCGAGCCGGCGGCGCTGACCCTGCTCAACCGCGATGTGCGCCCGCTGCCGGGCATGCCCGGCGTGCTGCAGATTCAGGCCAGCTTCCGCAACGACGCGCGTTGGGCGCAGGCCTGGCCGTGGCTTGAGCTGTCGTTGTCCGACGCCGACGGGCGGGTGATCGGCACGCGGATGCTGGCGCCGCAGGAGTATTTGGGCCAGCTGCCAGCCGGGCAGGACACGCTCGGATCAGGCCAAGCAGTGCAGGTGGCGTTTCGTGTGCGCGAACCGGCCGCGAGCACGGTTGCCTTTAGTTTCGACTTCCGGTGAGCGGATGCGACCGATATGCGATGGCCACATGGGCGTGGCGAGCGATGAGGTCACGCGCTAGACTCACTCCCCCTCGCCGGCCACGCCGCCCGGCTTCGTGACACTGGGAATCTCCTTTTGAACGCAGCCCCCTCTCGTCCTGACACCAGTCGCGGCGCACCGAAGTCGCCCCTGCGCGAACACGTGGCCCAGTCCGTCCGCCGTTATCTGCGCGACCTGGACGGCAGCGACGCTGACGACGTCTACGAAATCGTGCTGCGCGAGATGGAGATCCCGTTGTTCGTCGAAGTGCTCAACCACTGCGAAGGCAACCAGAGCCGCGCGGCGGCGATGCTGGGGCTTCACCGGGCGACGTTGCGCAAGAAGCTCAAAGAATACGGGTTGATGTGAATTCTCGGGAATGGGAATCGTAAAAGCGTTGCTGGGGTGTTGAGGGATTGCGTGCTGATGTTGCACGTTTGGTGAGCGGTAAGCCGCTGGTCATCGCTGCTCTGGCGGTTTTTACGTGCCGATCAAGCGTAGGTACGGGCCGTCATGGAAGAACAGTGGCGTGCTGTCACTTGCAATGAATGGCTCCATGCCGTTTTGGGTGGATGACGACCCGGGTGCAGTGACGACACATAGCTGGTGAATTGACTGCGCTGATCGCACCTGGTCATCGTCGCGCCGATGCCCTGCAATGCTGTCGCTTTTCTTCAAGCTCCATGGCATCGCCAGGGCCAACATCGGCGCCGCTGACGCGCGCCTCGGTTCGATGGCTACTGCAGGCCAACTGCCAAACTCTGACAGTTGGCCTGACCATGAAACGCAGCGCAAATGCCGCTGCCGTTCTTGCTCAGTTGGGCGCTTGCTCGACTGGCAAATAATCGGCGGCCAAAGGATGTCCGCCGTCATGCGGCAGAACGATCGTGTCGAAGGGATCGTCGAATTTTTCGACCACGTTTTTGTCGTCGTCCACCTGGTAGGCCGTGTCGGCTTCCACGCCTTCCTCGCCGGTCTTGGCGATGATGTTGGTGTAGCGCTTGCCGTCCCAGCACCTGAAGATCAACACCGAGTCTTCGCCACCGGTCAAGGTAGAACCCAGGCTGCCGATCAGCCGGCTATTGGCTCCTGCCGTCAGGATGCTGTTCTTTCCTGCCGTCAGCTTGCTGCGGTCGCCGGCCATCAGGGTGCAGTCATCGCCGGCAGTGAGTTTGCTGCGGTCACCGGCAGTGAGGAAACTGTTGCTGCCGGCCAGCAACTTGCTGCGATCGCCAGCGGTCTGGGTACTGTCGGCACCGGCGATCAGCTTGCTGCGGTCGCCCGCGGTCTGCACGCTGCCCATGCCCGCGATCAAGGTGCTGCGCTAGCCGGCGGTTTGCGAACTCAGCTTGCCCGCAATCAGCATGCTGCGATGGCCGGCAATCTGCGTGCTTTCATGCCCGGCGATCAACGAACTGCCATAGCTTGCGATCTGATTGCTGCCATAACCTGCGGTCAAATAGCTGCGCACGCCGCTGGTCAAGGTGCTGCCGTAGCCGGCGATCAGCGAACTATCGGTGCCCGCAGTTCCGGTGCTGCCGTAGCCGGCGGTGAGATCGCTGCCGTTCTGCGCGGTCTGCGTGCTGCCGTAACCGGCGGTCAACGAGCTATCGCCGCCGGAGGTCTGCGTGCTGCCGTAGCCGGCCGTCAGTTCGCTGCCGTTGCGGGCCGTCTGTGTGCTGCCATAACCGGCAGTCAGCGTGCTTCCACCTCCTGCTGTTTGAGAGCTGCCATAGCCGGCCACAATGGTGCTGTCTGATCCGGCCACACCGGTGCTGCCGTAACCGGCGATCAACTCACTGCGGTTGCCTGCCGTCTCGGTGCTTCCATAGCCTGCGATCAGCTGACTCTGATCGGCGCCGGTCAGCGTGCTGCCATAGGTCGCGATCTCGCGTGTGCGCACGATCTCGTTTGCATGCTGCGCGGCTTGCGGTCCAACACCGTTGAGCGGCGATGGACTTGGCGCAGCAGAATGAGCACCGCTTTCAACGGCCGGCGCGGTGAACTGCGCGTGCGGCGCCTTGGGCGTGAATTCCGCGGCCATGACGGTGGCGACGGGCAACTCGGGCTTGGGTGGCGCGTGTTGCTCGATGCCGGCGGCGATGCAGCTCATGGCGCCCGCACGGTTGCCGGCGTAGACCACTTCGGCCCTGGGGAACTTGATCATTCCCTCTTCGCCCAACCAGATGATGTCGGCGGTATCGACCATGCAGACGACCCAATGCGCATCGGCAGGCATGTTCAAATGTGCGTTGGTTCCCTGCCCCCACAACAGGCCGGTCAGGCCGTTTTCCTGTTTGACGGTGGGCTGCCAGTGCCTGCATTCGACAGTGCCGGTCTGCGGCCAAATCAATCCGCAGTGGTCGGACATATTGTTGGTGCACGTGCGCAATGCCAAAACTTTTTCACGATTCATAAGATGACCTCATCTGGATTTTCTAAGACAGCCGTGCAAGCCAACGTCCGTGCCATCGCCGACGGAAATGGGGCGTCGTCGCCCATGTGGCGAGACGAATCCTCCCGTTGGCAAGGACTGCGCCGAAACTACAGTGGTGGTGATTCGCAAACGCGCTGAGGCGCACGTTGCGCTGGGGTGTCTTGCTTGAATCGCAGGGTCAGGGACAGCCGTGACTGCAAGACGCAGCGAGGGGTGGGAGCAAGGCTGGCTCCTGCGCGGCAGCCCTTGCAGCAAACATCGGTAGACGCCTCGCCGGAGCGTCGTTTCCTTTGAACGTGAACGTGAGCGGGCGCAACAGATCGGCGAGTCCGGATCGTGGGTCAGCTGTGCCGGGCAGATGTCGCCACAGCATAAATTGCGTTCGCGATACCGAAGCACAAAGCAGGCAATGCGACGGGATTTCGAAATTTTTTGTAAATATGCGGACAGGTCTTGATTATTTTCTTCGGTGAATCGCTCGTCTTTCTAAACGCTCGGCGACTTAGAGCGGCTAACAAAACGTAGCGAGCAGTCGTCAGGTGGGTGCAGACGGCGCGCAGGAACCGGAGTGTACGCGTGGTACCGAGCACCGGCCGCGCCCGCCTGGCGGTGAGCGCAGTCGTTTTGTTAGCCGCTCTTAACCGATAATTTGCAACGCGTGATTTTCCCGATGAACGCCGAATCAGCTGGAGACGTGGAACATCCGAATGCATTTCACTCAGTGGGTGAGGTTCGCTTTTTTAGCGCGCCATGTCCTTCGACGTGTGTGACGCTGACTTTACTTCAATGCAGCAGCGGCTCGCACTTTCTAGTGAATCGATAATGCTCGACGGCTATAAATTCCGGCAATGTCTGAGCGAACTGCGACCAATCACTTCGGCTGCACATCGGCAAGCGACGACACAGCAGGCTGATCGTTCGATTGCCGGCACATGGGCAGCTGGTCTAAAGGCGGCTTCCCGGGAATCGATCGCCCCGACGGCGTGCGCGTGATCGTGATCGTGATCGTGCCAGCTGCCAGACACGCACGCCTGACGCCACATGGTCGCCACCTGCTGTCGCAAATGCCGATGCTCTGCCGCCAGGCAGCCACGGCAGCGCCTGAAAGCGCGCTTTCGACACACAGATCCAGGTCGTGGCGAGGGCATTAAGAGCGGCTAACAAAACGTAGCGAGCAGTCGTCAAGTGGGTGCGGACGGCGCGCAGGAACCGGAGTGTACGCGTGGTACATGCCAATTCCGAGCACCGGCCGCGCCCGCCTGGCGGTGAGCGCAGCCGTTTTGTTAGCCGCTCTAAGCCCATCGAGCGCTGGCACGGCCTACAATATCGGCTGCTCCGCTTCGACATCCTTCACCGATGGCCTCTGATTTCTTGCCCGTGCGCCGGGCCCTGCTCTCCGTTTCCGACAAGACCGGCCTGATCGATCTGGCCCGCGCACTGGTGACGCGCAACGTCGAGCTACTGTCCACCGGCGGCACTGCCAAGGCGATCCGCGAAGCCGGTTTATCGGTCAAAGACGTCTCCGAGCTGACCAGTTTCCCGGAAATGATGGACGGCCGCGTCAAGACCCTTCACCCGCTGGTGCACGGCGGCCTGCTCGGCCGCGCCGACCAGGACGAAGCGGTGATGGCCGAACACGGCATCGTGCCGATCGACCTGTTGGTGCTGAATCTGTATCCATTCGAGTCGGTCACTGCCAAGGCCGATTGCACGCTGGCCGATGCGGTAGAAAACATCGATATCGGCGGCCCGGCGATGCTGCGTTCGGCGGCAAAAAATTTCGCGCGCGTGGCAGTGGCCACCGACCCGTCGCAGTACGCCGAGCTGCTGGCCGAGCTGGAGGCCAACGACGGCCAGCTGTCGGCGGCCAAGCGCTTTGCGTTGTCGGTGGCCGCGTTCAACCGCGTGGCACAGTACGACGCGGCGATCAGCAACTATTTGTCTGCGGTGGCCGACAGTGCGGAGAGAGTGCCCACGCGCAGCCCGTTTCCGGCGCAGATCAATTCCAATTTCATCAAGGTCATGGACCTGCGCTATGGCGAGAACCCGCATCAGTCCGGCGCGTTCTACCGCGACCTGTCTCCGGTGCCGGGCACGCTGGCCACCTTCCAGCAGTTGCAGGGCAAGGAACTGAGCTACAACAACCTTGCCGATGCCGATGCGGCATGGGAGTGCGTGCGCCAGTTCGATGCGCCGGCCTGCGTGATCGTCAAGCATGCCAACCCCTGCGGGGTGGCGGTAGGCGCAGCCTGCGGCGATGCCTATGAGCTGGCCTATGCGACCGACCCGACCAGCGCCTTCGGCGGCATCCTGGCCTTCAACAAGACCCTCGATGCAGCGACTGCAAAAGCCATTCTGGACCGCCAGTTCGTCGAAGTGCTGATCGCCCCGGACTACGAGCCCGGCGCGCTCGAGTACGCCACCAAGAAATCCAACGTGCGCGTGCTCAAGATTCCGCACGGCAACGGCCTCAACAACTACGACACCAAGCGGATCGGTTCGGGCCTGTTGATGCAGTCGGCCGATAACCGGGGCATGTCGCTGGGCGAATTGAGCGTGGTCACCCAGCGTGCACCCAACGAGGCCGAACTGGGCGATCTGCTGTTCGCCTGGCGCGTGGCCAAGTACGTCAAATCCAACGCCATTGTCTATGCCAAGGACAGCCGCACGATCGGTGTCGGCGCCGGGCAGATGAGCCGCGTGGTCAGCGCCAAGATCGCCGCGCTCAAGGCCGAAGAAGCCAAGCTGGAAGTGGCCGGCTCGGTGATGGCATCGGATGCGTTCTTCCCGTTCCGCGACGGCATCGATGCCGCCGCCGCTGCCGGCATCAAGGCGGTGATCCAGCCCGGCGGCTCGATGCGCGATGGCGAAGTGATCGCCGCCGCCGACGAACACGGCATCGCGATGGTGTTCACCGGCGTGCGGCATTTTCGGCACTGAAGTACCGGGAATGGGGAGTGGGGAATCGCAAGAGCGGCATCCCTAGATCCCATTCCACATCGTACGGCCTGCAGAAGCAAAGACTTTTCTATTTCCCATTCCCTATTCCCGGCACTCAAATGAAAATCCTCGTCATCGGCTCCGGCGGCCGTGAACATGCCCTGGCCTGGAAGGTCGCGCAGTCCGAGCGCGTGATCGAGGTGCTGGTCGCACCCGGCAATGCCGGCACCGCCGCCGAAGCCAAGTGCCGCAATATCGCGATCAAGGTCGACGATCTGGATGGTCTGCTCGCATTGGCCCAGCACGAAGATGTCGCGCTCACCGTGGTCGGCCCGGAAGTGCCGCTGGTGCTGGGCGTGGTCGATCGTTTCCATGCCGCCGGCCTGCGTATCTTCGGGCCCACCGCCAAGGCTGCTCAGTTGGAAGGCAGCAAGGCCTTCGCGAAAGATTTTTTGGCCCGTCACGGCATCCCAACTGCGTATTACGCGGTGCATACCGACGTGGACGCGGCACTTGCCTACGTACGCGAGAAAGGCGCGCCGATCGTGGTCAAGGCCGATGGCCTGGCCGCCGGCAAGGGCGTGATCGTGGCGATGACGCTGGCCGAGGCCGAAGACGCAGTGCGCGACATGCTGTCTGGCAATGCCTTCGGCGATGCCGGCGCGCGCGTGGTCATCGAAGAATTTCTCGACGGCGAAGAAGCCAGCTTCATTTCGATGGTCGATGGCAAGCACGCCTTGCCGATGGCCACCAGCCAGGACCACAAGCGCATCGGCGATGGCGACACCGGCCCGAATACCGGCGGCATGGGCGCGTATTCGCCAGCGCCGGTGGTGACGCCCGAGGTGCATGCGCGGGTGATGCGCGAGGTGGTCGAGCCGACCGTGCAAGGCATGATCGCCGACGGCGTGCCGTTCACCGGCTTCTTGTACGCCGGGCTGATGATCGACGCACAAGGTGCACCCAAGGTGATCGAATTCAACGTGCGCTTCGGCGACCCGGAAACACAACCGGTAATGCTGCGCCTGCAGTCGAATCTGGTGGATTTGCTCGAAGCGGCCATCGACGGCAAGCTCGACAGCGCGCAAGCGCAGTGGGACCCACGCCCGTCACTGGGCGTGGTCATCGCGGCCAAGCCATACCCGGAAGCACCGATCACCGGCGAGGTCATCAGCGGCCTGGACGCGGTGCCGGCCAATGCCAAGGTCTTCCACGCCGGCACCGCATTGAATGCCGAAGGTGAAGTGATCAGCGCCGGTGGCCGCGTGCTGTGCGTTGCCGCACTGGGCGACAGCGTGCTGGATGCGCAGCGCAACGCGTACGCAGGCCTGCAGCCGATCCATTGGGCCAGCGCCTTCCAGCGCAGCGACATTGGCTGGCGTGCGATCGCCCGCGAGCGCGAGCGCGACAAAACGACTGAGAGCGGCTGAGAGCGGCTGAGAGCGGCTGACAAAAAACGCACTCAACCCACCCTGATCTTTCCTCACCCGGCACTAGCTGCCAAGAGACTTTAATCGGGTCTTGCTGTGGCGAATACCGCTCAACGCATTTTCTGTTTGAATTTACATTACGCGCGGAGACCGCAGCATGAAAATTGAGTCCATCCGGCTAAGGAACTTCAAAGCGTTTCGTGATGTGCACCTAAGTAAGCTCTGAACAACGCCCCCAGATGCGCGACACTACACACCTACGTTGAGGAGTGATCCATGCAACTGACGTTTGGTGACGCCGAGGGCCTGGGTAAGCGCAAGCAGACCCGCCGGGAAATCTTCCTGGCCGAGATGGAGCAGGTCGTTCCGTGGCAGCGGTTGCTTGCGCTGATCGCACCGCACTATCCGGCGTCGGGACGGCCAGGTCGGCAGCCGTACGCACTGGCCACGATGTTGCGGATTCATCTACTGCAACAGTGGTACGCGCTGAGCGATCCGGCGATGGAAGAAGCGTTGCATGAGATCCCGAGCTTGCGGCGTTTTGCCCAGCTCGGTGGGTTGGACAACGTTCCTGACGAGACCACGATTCTCAATTTTCGTCGTTTGCTGGAGACCCATGGCCTGGCCGCGCGGATGCTGGAAGCGGTCAACGCGCATCTGGCGCGCAAGGGTCAAAGTCTGCGCTCGGGCACGATCGTCGATGCAACCCTGATCGCTGCGCCCAGTTCGACCAAGAACGCTGACCACGCGCGCGATCCTGAGATGCACCAGACCAAGAAAGGCAAGCAATATTACTTCGGGATGAAAGCGCACATTGGAGTAGACGATGTGTCCGGGTTGGTGCACCACGTGGAATGCACGGCGGCCAACGTTGCCGATATCACGCAGGCGCACAAGCTGCTGCATGGCAAGGAAGACACGCTCAGCGGGGATAGCGGTTACACGGGGCTGGACAAGCGCGCGGAGATGGCGCGCAAGCGCAAGTTGCGCTACCTGATTGCAGAGAAGCCGTCCAAGCTCAAGCAGATCAAGAACGCGCGCGAGTTGCAGTGGGCCCAGCGCTGGGAGCACACCAAGGCCAGCCTGCGGGCGAAGGTGGAACATCCATTTCGGGTGATCAAACGCCAGTTTGGTTACGTCAAGGTCCGCTATCGCGGCCTAGCGAAGAATACCGCGCAGGTGCTGACGCTGTTTGCGCTATCCAATCTATGGATGGTGCGCCGGCAGTTATTGCCGGCCAAGGCATAATGCTGTCCGGCGGCAGCTGAAGCCGCCAGATAAGCGCAAAATCTCGTCTTACATACCCAATTTACGCGTTACTGGCGCTCTCTATGCTGATATTTTTAGGTGTTGAGAGTTGTTCAGACCTTCCCTAAAGAACATGCCTTCGTTTCTTGTAGTGGTGGGGGCCAATGGATCAGGCAAGAGCACCTTGTTCGATGTATTCTGCTTTCTCCATGATTGCCTGAAAGGGAATGTTCGACAGGCGCTGGACAAGCGAGGGCGTTTCCGCGAGGTGCTCAGCCGCGGATGTGATCCGGCAACCGATGCGATTTTAATCGAGCTGCAATATAAAATGGAAATTACCGGTATTGAGCGACTGGTAACTTAGAGCGGCTAACAAAACGTAGCGAGCAGTCGTCAGGTGGGTGCGGACGGCGCGCAGGAACCGGAGTGTAAGCGTGGTACATGCCAATTCCCAGCACCGGCCGCGCCCGCCTGGCGGCGCAGTCGTTTTGTTAGCCGCTCTTACTCTATCGAGATCGGCGAAGAAAATGGCGCTCCTATAGTGCAGAGAGAGTTGCTGCGTTACAAACGTGGCCGCTATGGCAGCCCCTATCATTTCCTGGATTTCTCCAAAGGTGAGGGTTATGCGATAACCAATGAGGAGGACTTCAAAAAAGCCGACTCAGAACTGGATAGAGAAAGTCAGAAAGTGTCCCCTGATACACTGGCGATCAAAGGATTAGGGCAATTCGAGCGGTTCAAGGCAGCCAATGCATTTCGGCAATTGATCGAAAACTGGCACGTTTCTGATTTTCATATCAGCGCAGCCAGAGGACGCAAAGAAGCCACTGGCGACTCCGAGCATCTTTCGGAAAGCGGCGACAACTTGCCGCTGGTCGCTCAATACATGAACGAACGTCATTCGGTGGTATTCCGCAGTATCCTTGACATTATGGCAAGACGCGTTCCCGGCGTAACCTCAGTCGAGCCCAAGCTGATGGACGATGGCTATCTCACGCTACGCTTTCAAGATGGTTCGTTTAAGACGCCTTTCCTGGACCGCTATGTGTCTGACGGAACGATCAAGATGTTTGCCTACCTGGTACTCCTCCATGACCCCGATCCTCATCCGTTGCTGTGTGTCGAGGAACCTGAGAACCAATTATATCCGCAGCTCATGAGCGAACTGGCGGAAGAGTTTCGCATGTATGCTGATCGCGGCGGGCAAGTATTGGTTTCCACTCATTCCCCTGACTTTTTGAACGCTACCGAGCTTGAAGAGGCATTCTGGCTGGTGAAGCGAAACGGTTGCACGGAGGTTCACCGCGCACGTGATGACAAGCAAATTGCCAATTATGTAAAAGAAGGCGATCAACTTGGCTATCTGTGGAAACAGGGATTCTTCGATGGGGTAGACCCGAAATGAGAGAGCTGGTATTTCTTCTGGAAGAGCGTTCAGCTAAAGCCATGCTGGAAAATTTACTGCCTCGCCTCTTGTCGAAAGATATTCGGTATCGCCTTGTCGCTTTTGAAGGAAAGCAGGATCTGGAAAAACAACTGGAACGCCGCATCCGTGGCTACCAAAACCCGCGCGCCCGTTTTATTGTACTCAGAGATCTCGACAGCCACCCTGACTGCATAGTTATGAAAAGTAAATTGCTAGAAATCTGCAAACGCTCTGGACGCAGTCAGTATTGCCTGGTGAGAATTGCCTGCACGGAACTGGAAACTTTTTACCTTGCCGACCTCGCAGCAGTCGGTATAGCACTCCAAATGACCACGCTCGCCTCTCAACAGAACCATCGCAAGTTCAGATCGCCAGACGAGCTCGGCAACCCAAGCAAAGAACTCAGAACCATTACAAAGAACAAGTATCAGAAGGTGGATGGTTCGCGCGCCATCGGGAAATATCTCCAATTGGACAATGTTCGCTCCGCCAGTTTTCGCAATCTGATTTCTGGCGTCAGACGCATGGAGGCGGAACTCCTCTCCGCTTCGACTTGAAAAATAGGCGTGTGGATTGGTTCGGCAAAGACCGGCGCCACTTCCCGAAGCAAGCGTTCCCACCGTGAAACATTGGCTGTCGCGTTCTGACAAGGGACTCAGGGCCTGAGCACCCTGCGCGTTTCGTAGTTGCTACTGACAAAGAGCTAGCCGCTCTCTACACCCATGACGCGTGCCTGCGGCGATAATGCCCTGACACGCTTGCCTTGCAGAGACTGTGGCCACTTCTTCCTTCGAAACCCGCCTTAGCCGCTTGTGGGCCCATGAAAAGGCCAGCTATGGCCTGCGTGTGTTCACCGCGCTGGCGGTGGCGATGGGCGTGTGCTGGCACTGGCAGCAACTCACCGCGGTACCGGCGCTGTTCCTTGGCGCGATCGCCAGTGCCATTGCTGAAACCGACGACAACTGGCTGGGCCGCATCAAATCGGTGCTGCTGTCCTTGCTGTGTTTTGCCGCCGCTGCGGCTGCGGTGGTGCTGCTGTTTCCGTATCCGCTGCCGTTCGTGATCGGGATGGCGTTGGCGACCTTCTCACTGACCCTGCTCGGTGCATTGGGCGAGCGCTATGCCTCAATCGCACAGGCCACGGTGGCCTTATCGATCTACGCCATGATCGGCATTGACCAGCATGGCAGCCACGACCCGCACATCGCCTGGCACGGCGCGACGCTGCTGCTGATCGGCGCCAGCTGGTACGGCGTGCTGTCGATCCTGTGGACCATCCTGTTCGCCAATCGCCCGGTGCGCGAGCGGCTGTCGCGGCTGTTCTTCGAGCTGGGCCACTATCTCAAGCTCAAGGCCGATCTGTTTGAACCGGTGCGGCAGAGCGACCTGCATGCGCGCCGGCTGGCGCTGGCCGAGCAAAACGCCAAAGTCGTCGGCGCGCTCAATGCCGCCAAGACCGCGATCATGAGCCGCTTCGGCCGCTCCGGTCGACCGGGCGTGCAATCGGGGCTGTATTTCCGGCTGTATTACATGGCCCAGGAATTTCACGAGCGCGCCAGCTCCTCCCACTATCCCTATGAAGCGCTGACCGAGGCGTTCTTCCACAGCGATGTGCTGTATCGCTGCCAGCGTCTGCTCGCGCTGCAAGGCAAAGCATGCGCCGCATTGGGCGAGGCGATCCGCCTGCGTCATCCGTTCGACTATGGCGAACACAGCCGCCTGGCGACCGAAGATCTGCGCCAATCGCTGGATTATCTACACGCACGTGCCGATCCAGCATTCGCGCGCCTGCTCGGTGCGCTGGAATTGTTGGTGACCAACCTGCAGAGCATCGAACGCAAGCTGTCGGAAGCGGCGCAATCCGATTCCACCAGCGACCAGATCGACACGCGCTTGCGTGACTCTTCGCCGCACACCTTGCGCGAGATGACGGCACGTCTGGTGCAACAACTCACACCTGGCTCGGTGCTGTTCCGGCACGGCCTGCGCATGGCCGTCGCGCTGCTGGTCGGCTACGCCATCATGCACTTCATCCACGCCGATAACGGCTACTGGATCCTGCTCACTACCGCCTTCGTGTGCCGGCCCAATTACGGCGCCACCCGCTTGCGACTGGTCCAGCGCATCGCCGGCACCCTGATCGGCCTGATCGTCACCTGGGCGCTGATGCAGCTGTTCCCCGGCACGGAAGTGCAGCTGCTGCTGGCGCTGGCCGCCGCGCTGGTATTCTTCATCACCCGCACCGATCGCTACATGCTGGCCACCGCCGGCATCACCGTAATGGCGCTGCTCTGCTTCAACCTGCTCGGCGACGGCTTCGTGCTTATCTGGCCGCGCCTGATCGACACGTTGATCGGCTGCGCGATTGCTGCAGCCGCATCGTTCCTGATACTGCCCGATTGGCAAGGCCGCCGCCTCAATCAGGTGATGGCAACGGTGCTGGCCAGCTGCGCGCAGTATCTCACCCAGGTGCTGGAGCAATACGCCAGCGGCATGCGCGACGATCTGCCCTACCGCATCGCACGTCGCGACATGCACAACGCCGATGCCGCATTGTCGGTGGCGTTGTCCAACATGTTGCGGGAACCGGGCCGCTATCGGCGTAATCTGGATGCGGGTTTCCGCTTCCTGGCGCTGTCCAACACCTTGCTCGGGTATCTGTCCGCACTGGGGGCGCATCGCGCCGCGCTCGAGGGCGAACACGACCCCACCATCGCGCAGGCCGGCGAGTATCTGCAGCGCGCACTGAGCGAAGTCGCCACCGCATTGCGCGAACGCCAACCATTGCCGATGCACGACGAAACCGAAGAAGTGGCCATCGCCGAAGCGCTGGAACAACACGCCGTTCAATTGCAGCCCAAGCAGCGCTTGGTGCGCGACCAGTTGGCGTTGACGCTGCGTCTATTGCCCAAGCTGCGTGCCGCTGCGTTGGCAGTCACCACTGCACCGGCGGCAGATAGCGCGGCGCGTTTAGCGATAACCAACGCCTAGCGAATCATGATCGGTAGGCGCGCACGCCGCGCAGCAGCTGAGGCATCCATGTGGCCATGCGACGCTGGGTATCAACTGCGTCTGCCCGGTGGCCCGTATTCGTTGCGCCAGCCGCGCCTATTTCCAGTGGTTCCACGCAGCACTCAGCCCAACCCACCCCAACGCCGCCACAGCCAGCACCGCGCCACCGATCACCACACCGTTCCAGCCGGCCTGCGCATACGCCGCAGTGCTCAAGGTCGAGCCCAACGCACCACCGATGAAGTAGCAGGTGATGTAAGCCGAGGTGATGCGATTGCGTGCGTGCGGATTGCGCTGATAGATCACGCTTTGATTGGCGACATGCACGCCTTGCACCGCGATATCCAGCAGCAGCAGGCCGATGATCAGCAATACGATCGAGTGCGGCGCAAACGCCAGCAATCCCCACGACAGCAGCAACATCAGCAGCCCACCCCAACTGACGCGATCGCCATGGCCGTGGTCGGACCAATGGCCGGAGCGATTGGCCGCCAACGCGCCAGCTGCACCGATCAAGCCGAACAGCCCGATCACCGCCGTACCATAGCCATAACTCGGCCCCGATAACAGAAATGCCAGCGTGGTCCAGAACATGCTGAAACCGGCAAAAATCAGCCCACCCAGCACCGAACGCGAACGCAGCACCGCATCGTCGCGCAGCAGTGTCAACACCGATCCCACCAACTGCGGGTACGCCAGCTGCGCATTGCCCGGATGCCGTGGCAGCCCGCGCCACAACAGCACGGCAGTCACCAACGACAACCCCGCTGCGATCCAGTACACGGTATGCCAACCGCCCACGCCTGCCAGCAGCCCGGCGGCGGTACGCGCCAGCAAAATGCCCAGCAGCAACCCGCTCATCACCGTGCCGATCACCCTTCCACGTTCGTTGGGCGCGGCCAAGGTCGCCGCGAACGGCACCAGAATCTGCGCTCCCACCGAACTGGCCCCGGTCACAATCGTGCCGACCAGCAACATGCCGAAGCTGTGCGAACTGGCGCTCACCAGCAGGCCCAGCGCACCGAGCACAAACAGGCCGACGAGCAGGCCGCGACGCTCCAGTCGGTCGCCCAGCGGCACCAGCAACAGCAGTCCGACCGCATAGGCCAGCCGTGCAGCCGTCACCACCGCCCCGGCACTGCGCACCTGGATCCCGAACGCCTGCGCCAGCGTTTCCAGCAAGGGCTGCGCGTAATAGTTGCTCGCCACCGCCAACCCGGTGGCTGCGGCCATCAGCAGCACCAGGCCGCGCGGCAGGGGTGGGTGGGAAGTCGACTCGATAGTCATGGCATGTGCTTGGTGAAGGGATGGGCGCAATGTGGGCGGCCCAGAAACATCTTTCCAATCTAGCGTTTTCACTGCCTCCATCGCGTTTTGGGATCGCATGTTTGGGCCAATTGGAATCTGCCGTCACCGTGGTCGAAGAAGGCGACTTTACCGCCGCCGCAGGCCGCTGCAACGTTGACTAAGAGCGGCTAACGAAACGTAGCGAGCAGTCGTCAGATGGGTGCGGACGGCGCGGAGCAACCGGAGTGTACGTGTGGTACATGCCGATTCCGAGCACCGGCCGCGCCCGCCTGGCGGTGAGCGTAGTCGTTTTGTTAGCCGCTCTTATATTTACGCGGTGTGGCGGCCCGACCCCATTCCGGGTCGCGCGCGCCTTCGTGGCGCTGCTGCGGATCCAGGCCGCGCAACGTGCGCCGTCGGCACGCGTTGCGCGCTGAGCGAATCGGCCATCCACGAGTGCGCCGTGGAAGCCTGCTAGGCTGCGCGCGTTCGCAAAGGAAACTGCATGTCCGATCACAGTCAGTTCGCCCTGCTCAGGCAGCGCCGCTTCTTGCCGTTCTTCGCTGTACAGGCGTTGGGCGCGTTCAACGACAACGTCTATCGGCAGGCCATCATCGGCTTGTTGTTCTACTTAGGCATCGATGCGGGGCAGCGCATGCTATACACCAACCTGGCGCCGGCACTGTTCATCCTGCCGTACTTCCTGTTTTCCGCACTGGCCGGACAGATCGCCGAAAAACTGGAAAAGCAGAAACTCATCGTGATCACCACCACTATGGAGATCGCCATCATGGCGCTGGCCGCGGTGGGCTTTCTCACCGAGAGCATGGTGGTTCTGCTGATCGCGCTGTTCTGCACCGGCCTTCAGTCCACGCTGTTCGGGCCGGTGAAGTATTCGATCCTGCCTTCGGTGCTCAAACCGGAAGAGCTCACCGGCGGCAATGGCCTGGTCGAGATGGGCACCTCGATCTCGATCCTGTGCGGCATGATTTTCGGCGGGCTGATCTTCCAGATCGCCGGCAACCATGGCCCGGTCGCCGCGGCCACTGCGGTGATCGCTATCGCCGTCACCGGCAACCTGGTGGCGCGGCTGGTGCCCAGGGTCGATGCCGGCGCGCCGGACCTGAAGATCAACTGGAACCCCCTCCCCGAATCGCGCGCGATCATGCGCCTGACCCGGCGCACGCCAGCGGTGCGCAACGCAGTGCTCGGGGTGTCGTGGTTCTGGTTCGTCGGCACCGTACTGACCGCGCAGTTGCCCACCTATGCGCAGCTCAACCTGGGCGGCCGGCAGGATCTGTACGTGTTCGCGCTGGCGCTGTTCTCCATCGGCACCGGCGTCGGCTCGCTGCTGTGCGAACGGCTGTCTGGTCGCACCGTGGAAATCGGTCTGGTGCCGCTGGGCGCGTTCGGCATCAGTGCGTTCCTGCTGGATCTGTATTTCGCAAGGTCTGGTGCCGCGCCCGTTGGCAATCTGTCGATCAGCCAGTTCGTGCATCAGCCAGGCAGCGTGCGCTTGATCGTGGATCTGATCGGCATCGGCCTGTTCACCGGCTTGTTTGTGGTGCCGCTGTTTGCGCTGATCCAAAGCCGCACGCCCAAGGCAGAACTCTCGCGGGTGATCGCCGGGCTCAACATCCAGAACGCGTTGTTCATCGTGTCCGCAGCAATCATCGGCATCGCGTTGCAATTGCCGCAGGCGGTGCTGTTCGGTGTGCGCATTCCGTTGCCGGACCTGAGCATTCCGCAGGTGTTTCTGGCCTTGGCGCTGGCCAATACATTGGTGGCGCTGTGGATCTTCACCCTGGTGCCCGAGTTCCTGATGCGCTTTCTCAGCTGGGTGCTGGTGAGCGCCTTGTATCGGCTGAGCGCGCGCGACATTGATCGCCATGTGCCGGACGAAGGCGCCGCACTCCTGGTCTGCAACCACGTCAGCTATATGGACGCGCTGATTCTGTCGGCGGTGATTCCGCGCCCGGTGCGCTTTGTCATGTACTACAAGATCTTCCGCATCCCGGCAATGCGCTGGATCTTCCGCACCGCTAAAGCCATTCCGATCGCGGGCGCGCGCGAAGACCCGGCGCTGATGCAACAGGCCTTCGATCGTATCGATGCCGCACTGGCCAACGGTGAGCTGGTGTGCATTTTCCCCGAAGGCGCGCTGACCAAGGATGGCGAGATCGCGCCGTTCAA
This sequence comes from Xanthomonas fragariae, assembly GCF_017603965.1. Taxonomy (NCBI): domain Bacteria; kingdom Pseudomonadati; phylum Pseudomonadota; class Gammaproteobacteria; order Lysobacterales; family Lysobacteraceae; genus Xanthomonas; species Xanthomonas fragariae. The sequence continues at coordinate 3,590,632 of NZ_CP071955.1, forward strand.
ATCGGGCGTGGAAAAGATCCTAGAACGCCGCCAGGTATCGGTGATCCCGATGGCACTGCGCGGCATGTGGTCGAGCATGTGGAGCCACCGCGATACGCGTCTGGGCCGCATGCGCGTGCCGCGTCGGATGCGCGCGCAGATCGAAATCGTTGCAGGTGCAGCGGTTCCCGGCAATCAGGCCACTGCCGCGCTGCTCGAACAGCAGGTGCGTGCACTGCGTCGTTATCAATCATGAGCCGAACGGGCGCAGGCTTTGCCTCCATCGCGCGCTGCGCGTAGCCTGTGTGCCATTGCACGGTTTGCCGCCGCGCTCGCCAAGCGGACGCAGCCGGTCGTAACGGGGAGAAAGTCGTGTGCTCAACATCATCGCGCCTGAGGCGTCACCCAGGATCGGCGACCGTCGCTCATTTGCTGCGCCACACCATCGGTACTCCTCTCACTCACGCATCAGTTCGCTGTCGTACACCACCCAAGGAACTCCACCATGAGTGACATCCCACCGCCGATCCATCCTTCGTCCAGCGCCGCGCCAGGCCCGGTGCCGAACCACCTGATCTGGGCGATCGTCTCCACCGTGCTCGGCTTCTGCCTGTGCTGCCCGACCCTGATCACCGGCATCGTGGCGATCGTGTTCTCCAGCAAGGTCAACGGCCTGCTCAACCAGGGCGACATCGACGGCGCGCGTCGCGCCTCCAACACCGCCAAGACCTGGTGCATCGTGACCAGCGTGCTGGCCGTGATCGGCCTGCTGATCAATATCGGTATCGTCGCCACCGGCGGCATGCACGGCTACATGGATTACATGCAGCAGCTGCAGCACATGCAGTAATGCACCTGCGTCCCCACCATTGGCTTGGACTGGGGGCGGCCACCAGCATGGCCGCCTTTGGCGTGACATTGCTGTATCGCTTCGATCCGAATGCGAGCAACAGCCCGTTCCCGCCGTGCGTATTCCGCGCCGTCACCGGCTGCTACTGCCCCGGTTGCGGCATGACCCGCGCGCTGTATGCGCTGGTGCATTTCGATCTGCCCGGCGCCTTCGCGATGAACCCCGCCGCCGTGCTCGGCCTGTTCACTCTGCCCGGCCTGATCGCCTGGAAAGCCGGATGGCGCGCGTGCTGGTTCGCTCCGGTGGTCGCGGTGATGTCCGAGCCGAAGTTCTGGTCGTGGGCGTTGCCAATGTATTGGGTTGCCAGAAATTTACCGTGGTTTCCGTTCACTCTGCTGGCGCCGGGTTAGCGCGCGAACAGCCGCTTGATGGGTGAGTTCCCAGGCGCAGCGGCACCCAGCGCTACCGCACCCACCCGGCAATCACCAACAGCGCCAGCACCACCATCCACAGCAGCAGCACGCGCCAGACCAGGCTCATCGCATCGCGCACTTCCGGTAGACGGCGCCAGACCGGTACCAGACCCGAATCGGTGTAGTCATGCGCTTGCTCGCGCAGCTCGGCACTGACGCTGGCACGCGCCACCGCACCAAGAAAATGCGGCTCCAACGACCAGCGGTTGCCGTGCGCCTCGCGCCAGGCGCGGAACACCGTATCGAAATTGCCCGCCAGTGCCATCGACACCGTCATCAACTGCGCCACCGGCCATTCCAGCACGGCCAGCAGCCAGCGCGCACCGGCCAGATTGCGCGGCGGCAGCAAGACCGACAGCGGACTCTCCACCGCCAACGCCGTGAGTCTGTACAGCACAGCACCGAACGGCCCCAGCAGCACAAACCACCACAGCACCGCGAACCAGCGCCGAAGGCCGTTGACTACCACCGCTTCCACCAGCGAGGGTGCATCTTCGTGCACGCTGCCGCCGGCCGCCTGCAAGTGCGCAATCGCATCGCGACGCGCGCCCGGCTCGTCGGCATCGATCGCCGCTTCCACATCGCGATCCAGATCGCGCGGGCCCCAGGTCCAGGCCAGCACCGCCACGCCGAACAGCAAGGCTACAAAGCCATGCAAAAGATCGTCCAGCAGCCACTGCAGCGGGGCAACCAACAAGGCCGGCAACAACGCCAGCAACACGCCATAACGGCCCTGCCACGCCCCACGCCCGGCCGCATGACTGTCCAGCCAACGCAGCCATTGGCCGAACCATGCGAAATTCCGCAGTCTGGCCACCTGAGCCGGCGCCAGATGGCCTAGCGAAAGTGCGACGACGACAGCGACCAGGGTCGTGAACATGGTTAGGCCTCCTCAGCCAAGTCTAGCCGAGCGAACGCAAGCACACCCGCCGCGCCGCGCCGGCCTGCCAAGCTCAGCCATGTGAACGATGCCAGTGCTCGATCAACGCGCACGCAATGGAAATGCGCGGCGGCAACCCGATGTCGCCTTCGCCAGCCAATGCGGCGGTCACCTCGGCATGGCTGACCCAGCGCGCGTCTTCCAACTCACCGGTGACCTGTGGCACCTCGGCAGCTGCGGCGCGCGCGCTGAAGCCGAGCATCAGCGCGCCTGGGAACGGCCACGGCTGCGCGCCCTGATAGCGACAGTCCTGCACATGCACGCGGGTTTCTTCGAAGACCTCGCGTGCCACGGCCTGCTCCAGCGACTCACCGGGTTCGACAAAGCCGGCAATCACCGAATAGCGGCCCGGCGACCACCTTGCCTGACGGCCAAGCAGCAGGCGCTCGCCATCGCTGACCGCCACGATGATTGCCGGATCCACGCGCGGGTAATGCTCGGTCTGGCACTGCGTGCACTGTGCGATAAAGCCGGCCCGCCGGAACGCGATCGCCCCGCCGCAGACACCACAAAAGCGCGTGCGCGACTGCCAGTGCAACATCGCACGTGCGTAGGCAAACGCTGTGGCGATGTCGGCCGGGCAATCGGCCGCGACCTGACGCAGATCGATGCGCTGCGGTGCCTGCACACCGACAATATCGGCCGGCAGACAGAACCAACCGACGTCGTTGCGCAGACCGAGAAAGATCGCCGCGTCCGACCCGGCGCCGAGCACGGCGCTGTCCATCAACAAGGGTTGGCCATCGGCATCGGCTAGCGCCGCGCCCTTGGCGTCGAGCAACAGCACCCGGCCCTGCTGCCACAGACGCGCCAATGCATCGGGATCGTCACGCAGCAAATCGCCACGGTCGAGCGGCGCGTGAGTGAAGGCAAAATCGGAGGAAGAAAAAAGAGACTCTGACATCGGCGCAAGCCTGCCGATAATCGGCATCGCCTGCAACCGTCGCCTCCAGTCTGACGGCCTCGCTACCGGCGCATGTTCAGACGTGGGGGCTACCAGCGCAGGCCGGTCGATCACCGCGTGGTCACATTAAGCCGCGGGCTGCCCGGATTGCGAGGCAGCGCGCAGTTGTTGCAGCATTCGAGCAACGACGTCGCCCCGCCGTCATCTTCAGCTCGGACACGGATGCTGTGGCGCCAGCATCGCGTGATCAGACGCTGAAGCTGCTGCCGCACCCGCACGTGGTCTTTGCATTGGGATTGCGGATAACGAACTGCGCACCGGTCAGGCTTTCGGTGTAATCCACCTCGGCGCCCATCAGGTATTGCAGGCTCAGCGGATCGACGAGCAGCGTCACGCCATCGGTGGCCACGGCCAGGTCATCCTCGGCGCGGTTCTCGTCGAACTCGAAGCCGTACTGGAAGCCGGAACAGCCGCCCCCCTGGATATACACACGCAACGCCAGATCGGCATTTCCCTCTTCCTTGATCAGCTCGCGCACCTTGGCTGCGGCGGCCACGGAAAAGTTCAGCGGCCGGTCGATGGACTGGTAGTCCGGTGCCGGAGCGGCGGTTGGAAGCGAAACGAGCGTACTCATGACGTCAGCATGGGGGCCGGGGGGCCACACTTCAAGCCGATTCGAGCAATGCCGGAGCCAGGCTTCAGCCGCACCCGCACGCTCAGGCGTCGGCAATTTTGGCCTGCAAGGCCTTGAACGGCTCTGCGCCACTGGCGTCCGGCGCCGGCAACGCAGCGGTCGCGCCTGCGGTGGCGGCGTGGATCAGGTGTCCGGTGAGCTGCGCACCGGCGCTCATCTCCACCACTTGGTAATGCACATTGCCCTGCACACGCGCGTTGGCGGCCAGTTCGACCCGCTCGGCAGCGTGTACGTCGCCAGTCAGCTGGCCATTGATGATCACCACCGGCGCACGCACCTCACCCTCGATGCTGCCCTGCTCGGCCACCGTCAAGGTGGCGCTGGCGCCGTCTTCGGCAATGACCTTGCCCAGGATGCGGCCTTCCACATACAGACCGCCACTGAACATCAGGTCGCCGCAAATGACCACCTGCGGCCCGATCAAGGTATCGACCATGGTCTGCGCACCACGGTTGGACTTATTTCCGAACATGAGCTACTCCCCCGCGCCATTGCCGGCGATGTTCCAATCGAATGTCTGATTGACCGGCGCCCCATCGCCGCTGAGGGAAATTTTGACACGTTGCGGGGTGAAATCTTTCGGCAGGATCACGCTGCCTTCCAATTGCTGGAAATAGCGAAACGAATACGGCTGCCCAGCGGCGTCCGGTTTCTGATGCAGCTCGTTCCAGCTCACCGTGACCAGCTTGCCGGCGCGTACGCCTTCCACCGCAAAGCGCAGCTGGCCCTGGCTGATCGCGCCACGATTGAGGTTCTGGGTCAGCACCACGCTGTAATTCCAGGTGCCGCCAGCTTCGGCGGTGAACTGGACCGAGTGCGCGTTGAGCCCTTTGCGCTGCGCAGTGGAGCCCACCAGCCGCTCGTAAAAGGCCACATCGGCGCGCAGCGCGGCGATCTGTTCGTCGCGCTCGGCCAGCGAGGCCTGCACCTCGGTATTGGCGGCGCGGCTGATCTTGTCGGACATCGCCAGATTGACCTGCCGCTGCTGCAACTGCTCGATCTGCCGCCGCTGCCGGGCCTGGCGACGCTGCGCCTGCTGCAGCACCGACTCGGCCTCGACCAAACGCGGCGCGGCGGTACGCGTAGCCAGCCACCACGCCCCACCCAGCGATGCCAGCCACACGATGACGATCACCACCACCCACACCCAGCGGCGGCTGGAGCGGCCACCGCCCGAATCACGGTGAACGATCTGAATGCGTGCGGCTGGTCGCATGGGCATCGGGTCCGGACGGGCCGGCGCAGTCATGGGCGGCGTAGTGTGCCAGAGCCTCGACGGCGGCCGCGCTGGCGCTGGACCGGCGGTTATCCGATAGTTCCACAATTGTTTGCAGAGAACGATGCTATGAGCGAAGCCCATCTGTTCGTGATCGGCATCCTGCTGGCCTGGCTGGCCGGCATCCGTGTCTACCTCACCGTGTTCGGCGTCGGCCTGGCCGGCCTGCTCGGCTGGATCGAGCTGCCGCCCGCCCTGCATCCGGCGCAATCGTGGTGGGTACTTGGCGCCTCGGGCGCGCTGGCGGTGGCCGAATTCTTCGCCGACAAGATCCCCGGTGTGGATTCGGGCTGGGACTTGGTGCAGACGCTGGCCCGCGTGCCGGCAGGCGCATTCCTGGCCGCAGCCACGCTGTCGCCCGATGGCAATCTGGGCACCGGCGCGCTGGCCGCAGGCGCAGGCGTGGCACTGACCAGCCACACGCTCAAAGCTAGCACCCGCGCGCTGCTCAATACCTCGCCGGAACCGGCCAGCAACTGGATCGCCTCGCTGGCCGAGGACACCATCGCAACCACCGCATTGGCAATGGCACTGGCGCACCCGTGGCTGGCGCTAAGCTTGGCGGTGGGATCCAGTGTGCTCGCCACGCTGGTGGTGTGGTGGGTCTGGCGGTTGCTGTGGCGGGGCATGCATCGGCTGGTCGCGCCAATGCGTGTTGCCACCACAACTGCTACACGCCGCTCCCCGCTATCGTGATGGTTCATCGCATAATCACCGCGACTTTAGGGAGTATCGATGGCCGCCCGAGATCCGGTTCCTTTCACCACCCGTGACGATACCGCCACGCGTAATCGCCCACTGCGCGCCGAGACCCCGCCGGCCGACCACTGGCGCCGCTGGGCCGACGAGGCTGCAGCGGCCGACAGCGTCGCGCCGGTGAGCGCAGCAATCATTCCTGCGGTTGCGGCTGTGTCCGGACCGGCAGCACAAACCGCGCCGGCGTCAGTGGCGCTAGCAGTCACACGCGACGGCAACGTACCGGCCGATGCGCCGTATCGCGTATTGATCGTCGAGGACGACCGCTCGCAGGCGTTGTTCGCACAGAGCGTGCTGCATGGCGCCGGCATGCATGCGCAGGTCGAAATGACCGCTGCCAGCGTGCCGCAGGCGATTCAGGACTATCGTCCGGATCTGATCCTGATGGACCTGCATATGCCCGAGCTGGATGGCATCCGCCTGACCACCTTGATCCGTCAGCAACCAAGCCAGCAGTTGCTGCCGATCGTGTTCCTGACCGGCGACCCGGACCCGGAGCGCCAGTTCGAAGTGCTCGACAGCGGCGCCGACGATTTCCTGACCAAACCGATCCGCCCACGCCACTTAATCGCCGCGGTGTCCAACCGCATCCGTCGCGCGCGCCGGCAGGCACTGCAGCAGGCCGGCCAACAGATCAGCGTGCGCAGCAATCCGGAAACCGGGCTGCCCACGCGAGGCCACGTGATGGAGTTGCTCGCCGATGCGCTGGAGCGCAAGCAGTCCGGCGGCCTATTTTTTATCGAGATCGCCAGCGCGCTCGGCCTGCGTGAGCGCTACGGCTACGCCGCCTACGAGCGCCTGATGACCCAGGCCGGCCATCGCTTGGCCAGTGCCGCGCATCCGTATCCGTTGGCGCGTTTAAACGACAACAGCTTCCTGTTGCTGGCGGTGGGCATGCCCGAAGCCAGCCTGGAAAAGCACGCGCTGGAGATCAGGCAGCGGCTCTCGGCCAACGCCTTCCCGGTACGCGAAGATGAATCTGTGCACGTGCGCTGCGCGATCGGTGTGGCGCCTTTAGGTTTTGGCTTCGACGACACCGGCAGCGCGCTGGAAGCAGTCGAACGCACCGCCTTGCAGGCACGCTTACGCAGCGATGGCGTACAGGCCTATCTGGCACCCAGCCAGGCCGAACAACAGGAGCAACTGCGCCTGGTCGAAGGCCAGCTCGAATTGGCCTACCAACCGATCGTGGCCGTGACCGGCAGCGACACCGCGCAGTACCAAGTGCTACTGCGGCTGCGCCAGGCCGACGGCACGCTACTGTCGGCCGGCCAAGTCATTCCCGCTGCCGAAGCGGCCGGGCGCATCGCCGATCTGGACCAACAGGTCATGGACCACGCAGTCGGCTTGCTGCATCTGTACCAGCACGCCAGCCCGCCGCTGCGCCTGTTCGTCTCGCAATCGCCGCGCACGCTGGCACGCGAGGCTTTCGCTGATTGGCTGCTCAAGGAACTGGTCGAACGCGGCGTGGCCGGGCAATCGCTGATCGTCGACCTGCGCTTGGACGATGCACTGATCCACACCGTCACCGTGCAGCAGTTCTGCGCCAAGTTGATGCCGGCCGGCGTGCAATTCTGCCTCAGCCAGTTCGAACCCGGCGACGAAGCCAACGCGCTGCTGAGCCAATTGCCGCTCAGCTTCGTACGCATGGCCAACCGCTTCGCCGATTCCCACGGCAATACCGCGGTGCGCGATCAATTGCGCAGCGTGATCGACATCGCCCACCAGCGCGGTCTGCTGATCATCGGCCAACGCATCGAAGATCCGCAGGCAGCTGCCGCGATGTGGATCAGCGGTGTGGATTTCATCCAGGGCAACCTTGTGCAGACGGTCGGCAAGGAACTGGACTTCGACTTCACGAATGCGGTGCTCTGAGTGACAGCGCGTGCAGGAGGCCTTCGCGCCTGGAGCATTTTAGCTACCCTGGCCGCCCTGGTGGCAGCGCTGGGCGCAGGCTTGCAATGGTCCGCACTGCAGGGCCCATGGCTGGCGGTGACCGCAGTTTCGGCGACGCTCGCAGTAGTGTTCGGCCTGTGCGCCGCCATCGCCGCCAATCGTGCCCTGCGCGCACAGCAGGCGCTCTCGCAGCGCCTGGAAGAAGTCGACCTCGCCCGCGAGCGACTGCAGCAGGAATTGCAACGCCACAGTGAACTCGAGCAAGAATTACTGCGCGCCAAGCAGGCCGCCGAAGCCGCCACGCTGGCCAAAGGCGAGTTCCTGGCCACCATGAGTCATGAGATCCGCACACCGCTCAACGGCATCGTTCCGATGCTGGAGCTGATCTCCAGTGGCCAGCTCAGTGTGGACCAGCGCGACATGCTACAGACCGCCACTGGCAGCTCGCTGCAGTTGCTGCGCATCGTCGACGACATCCTCGACTACTCCAAGCTCGAAGCCAACAAGCTGGAACTGGAGATCACCACCTTCAACCTGCGCGAACTGCTCGACGGCGTCGTGCAGCTGCTGCAACGCACCGCCGAAGGTCGCCAGCTGCGCCTGAGCCTGGACATCGAGCAGTCGGTGCGTCTGCTGGTGCGCGGCGATCCGATCCGCCTGCGCCAGGTACTGGGCAACCTGATCGGCAACGCGATCAAGTTCACCGAGCGTGGCAGCGTGGATATCCTACTGCGCCGCCTGGGCGAAACACGCGCCCAGCATCTGCTGCGCTTCCAGGTGCGCGACACCGGCATCGGCATCGCCCCGGATCAGCAGGCCCGCCTGTTCCGCTCCTTTGCGCAAGCCGACGCATCGACCACGCGCCTGTACGGCGGCACCGGGCTGGGGCTGGCGATCTGCAAGCGCATCATCGACCTGATGGGCGGCCGCATCGGCGTGGAATCCGAACCTGGGCGCGGCGCCACCTTCTGGTTCGAAATCCCGCTGCTCAAAGTCATCGGCGACCTGAAGCAGAACACCGGCACCGACGCGGGACGGGTCATGGTGATCAGTTCGGATGCTCGCCTGTCGCAACGCCTCAAGCGCTTACTCGATAGCTGGGGCGTGTCGCATGTGCTGATGGAAACCACCCAGGAAGCGCTCGAACGCGTACGTCGCCACAGCGACACCGAAGGCTTCCGCTGCGTCATCGCCGACCACGACACGCTGCGCTACAGCGCGCGCGCCGTGCATCGCGCGTTAGCCCGCCCGGAAGACCTCAGCGGCTCGCGGCTGATCTGGCTGTACGGCGAAGAGCCGGTCCCTGCCGAACTGCAGGACAACGCCACCTTGGTGCCGCGCCAGAGCCCGGACGAGACGCTGCGCGCGTTGGTGCTGCCGCCCGATCCCAAGCCGGCCCATGCAGCCGCGCTGGATTCGGAAGCGATCCCAGACCCGTTGCCGCCACCGATGGCCAACCCACGCGACGTGCGCATCCTGCTGGCGGAAGACAACCCGGTAAACCTGTTGGTCGCGCAAAAGTTGCTGGCCTTCCTCGGCTTCGAAGCCGACACCGCCACCGACGGCGAAGCCGCGCTGAGCGGCATGGCATCCACCCGCTACGACATGGTGTTCATGGATTGCCAGATGCCGGTGCTGGATGGCTATGCCGCCACCCGATGCTGGCGCGCCATGGAAACCGAAAGCGGCCGCCGCCCGGTACCGATCGTGGCGATGACCGCCAACGCCATGGCTGGCGACCGCGAACGCTGTCTGGCCGCCGGCATGGACGACTATTTGTCCAAGCCGGTGGCACGCGAACAACTCAATGCCTGCCTGCAGCGCTGGCTGCCGCGTCAGCAAGCGCTGCCCGGACTGGCCAGCCGCGGCCCAGTCGCGATGAATCCAGAGAGCGCAAGCGCTGCGGCGCAGGCACGCGCACTGCCGATCCTGGACAACAGCGTCATCGATGAGCTGTACGAAGTAGCGGGCGCAGACACCTTCACCATCCTCCAGCTGTTCCTCGAAGACGCGCCGCTCATCATCGAACGGCTGGAAGCGGCCGCAGCCAATCGCGACAGCATGCAGCTACGCGATCTGGCCCACACCCTCACCTCGTCCAGCGCCAACGTCGGCGCCCAGGCGGTGTCCAACGCGGCACGACGCATTGAACTAGCCGCCCGCACCGGTACCATCGAACGCCCCTCGGTCATGGTCGCACTGGTCGTCTCCGAATACGCCCGCGCTCGCTTGGCACTGCTAGACCAGATTGCCCGCCTGCAGTCCGCAACCCGCGCTGCTAGCTAAGAGCGGCTAACAAAACGTAGCGAGCAGTCGTCAGGCGGGCGCAGCCGCCGCGGAGGAACCGGAGTGTAGCGTGGTACATGCCGATTCCGAGCATCGGCCGCGCCCGCCTGGCGGTGAGCGCAGTCGTTATCTGTGCTGGGCAGCGATACCAGCAAGGACCACACCTGACGCAGCAAAGCAACGCAACAGTGCGTCAGCCGCACTCAATCATCCAACTTCGTCAGCAAATAATTCGGCTCGCCAATCCGCGCCACCAGATCCAGCTGGGTTTCCAGCCAGTCGATGTGCTCTTCTTCCGATTCCAGAATGTCCACCAGCAACTGCCGGCTCACGTAGTCCTTGACCGACTCCGCATACACCACCGCCTCGCGCAGCACCCCCACCGCCTCGCGCTCCAGGGTCAGATCGCAGCGGAACATTTCGGTCGGGTTCTCGCCGATGCGCAGCTTGCCCAGCACCTGAAAATTGGGAAGTCCCTCGAGGAACAGGATGCGGTCGGACAACTTGTCCGCATGCTTCATCTCGTCGATGGATTCCTTGTACTCATGCTCGGCCAATTCCTTCAGGCCCCAGTTCTTGAGCATTTTGGCGTGCAGGAAGTACTGGTTAATCGCGGTAAGTTCGTTGTAGAGCACCTTGTTGAGGTGCTCGATGACTTTGGTATCGCCCTTCATGCGATGTCTCCTAGACAGTGAGCCGAGCGCACTCTAACGCGATGACGCGGCACATGAAGGAACGCGAATCGTGATCAGTTGCGGGACGCATGGCCGACCACAAGACAAGCCGCCATACGGTCGGCAGCAAGGACAAAACGCTTGTAGGTCAGATGAAGCTACAGCTGCAATCCGTTCCTCCACAAACAGCGCCACAGCCAGCCGCAGTAGCTACCCGGCCGGCAGCCAGGCGCAAGCAAGACCAAGAGAGCGATCATCGATCTAGTGGAGCCAACGCTACAATCCGTTGCCGACCAGCAGCGCGACAGGCTGCAACCAAAAGGTTTCAGAACCTCGTGCGTCGCAACGCGTGCTTCATCGACGCGACGAAGTCGGCATCTGCGCACCGACCAACAAATCTGCGCACCGACCAACAAAACGAATCAGCAAAATGCACAAAGCAACCTTCACGCAGCGCTGGCCAAACCCAACAGGGGCAGCGGTAGCGCACGCGTTGCATGTACCTGGCTCAACAAGTCGCCAGCCATTTCAAGGCACGAGCCACAATTGGATCCGCACCCGGTGCGCATGGTCAGCTCGGCCAAACTGGCGCAACCGTTCTCAGCCGCTTCGCGGATCTGGTGGTCGGTGACCCCATTACAGATGCAGACGTACACGGTATCGGTGTGGTGTTGGCGATCCGGAGAGGACCGGGACTAATTGCACCGCAAACGAGAATAGGTGTCAATTCCAAAGGTTAATCATTATTAATCCGGACCGGCCGCACCCCGCTGCGCTTGAATGGGCGCTTGCGCGGGCTGTCGTGTCCCGCAGCGCTGCTGCCCGGCAACCATGCTTCCAGCGCACGCTCAGGCATCGCACCGACCGCCCCAGGTGGTCCGGCCAGATTCTGCGCAAGCGGCGCCAGATGGCGCAACGCTCGTGCATACACACCGCGCTTGAACATCACCACATGTTCAACCGGATACCAGAAATCTACCCAGCGCCAGTGGTCAAACTCAGGCGTGTCGGTATGGTCGAGCTTGAGGTGGGATTCCTCGCCAGTGAACCGTAGTAGGAACCAGACCTGTTTCTGACCAATGCAGACCTGTCGCTCGTTCCGACGGACAGCCCGGCTGGGTAGGCGATAGCGTAGCCAGCCAGGCGTGGCACCGAGCAATTCGACATGCTCGGGCAACAACCCGGTTTCTTCGCGCAGCTCGCGGTACATGGCTTCGACGGGCGTCTCATCGGTATTCATGCCACCTTGCGGGAACTGCCAGCCGTCTCTACGCACACGTCGTGCCCAGAACACCTGACCGTCCTGCCGCATCAGCACGATGCCCACGTTTGGCCGGAAACCGTCCGGATCGATCACGATGCGGACTCCTGAAAATCTACTGTCACCGACTCTGCCACGGCGACGCCCGGCTCACAAGCTGCAAACGACATACTTGACAACGCCGTTACGCATTGTAAGAATTACCGGCTACCTAGGCTATGTAGCTCAGCCGGTTAGAGCACAGCACTCATAATGCTGGGGTCGGTGGTTCGAGTCCACCCATAGCCACCAAGGTATTCATGCCTTCGCAGGCATGCAATAATCTGGGATCGACACATTTTATTGCCCCGTAGCCAAGCGGTAAGGCACCTGACTCTGACTCAGGCATCGGTGGTTCGAATCCATCCGGGGCAGCCAAACACAAAAGGTTCGATCGAAAGATCGGACCTTTTTTGTTGCCCAACCATTCTTGCCCTGAATCCACTCGGCCATCCGGGGGGACGCAAAATATCCCTGCCCCGAGACCACGCGAAAATCGCTAAAGGCACCTGCCTGCCCTATCAGCATAAACGACGCGCCAACGATGCGTCCTGAATGCACGAGGTACTGTGACCCAATAACCCGCCATCGCCCATGACATCACTTGCGCACGCAGCTGTCGCCGCCCGTACGCGATCCGCACAAGACGGCTATCGGCCACCTGTAAGCTAGACCCGGCGAAAGAAAATCGCCCCTCGCGAAGCAACGCGTCGCAGGCTGCGGATTTGCAAACCCCAAAACGACAAAAGCCCAGCATGGCCGGGCTTTTGAAGCAAGCGCGCCGGCGAACCGGGACGCAGCGAGCGCGATAGATCAGCGCTTGGAGAACTGGGTAGCGCGACGGGCCTTATGCAGACCGACCTTCTTACGCTCGACTTCGCGAGCGTCACGGGTCATGAAGCCAGCCTTGCGCAACTCGGACTTCAGGGTTTCGTCGTATTCGACCAACGCACGGGCAATGCCAAGACGGATCGCACCGGCCTGACCGGTAGTGCCGCCGCCCGAAGCGGTGACCAGGATGTCGAAGCTCTCGGTGTTCTTGGTGAGCTCCAGCGGCTGGCGCACAATCATACGCGCAGTCTCACGGCCAAAGAACTCGTCCAGCGGACGGTCGTTGACGGTGATGTTGCCAGTGCCTTTGCGCAGGAACACGCGAGCGGTGGAGGACTTACGGCGACCAGTGCCGTAGTTTTGCGTGATAGCCATGATTTAGATATCCAGAACTTGCGGCTGCTGGGCGGCGTGCGGATGCTCGGCACCCGAATAGACCTTGAGCTTACGGTACATGGTGCGGCCCAGAGGACCCTTCGGCAGCATGCCCTTGACAGCGATTTCGATCACGCGCTCCGGGTGGCGCTGCAGCGCCTGCTCCAGGCTCTCGGTCTTCAAGTTACCGATGTAGCCGGTGAAACGGTGATACTTTTTGTCTTTCAGCTTGTTGCCCGTGACCACGATTTTCTCGGCATTGATCACCACAAGGTAATCGCCAGTATCGACGTGGGTGGTATAGACCGGTTTGTGCTTGCCGCGCAGACGGCGAGCCAGTTCGGTGGATAGACGGCCGAGCGTCTTGCCGGCGGCGTCAACGAGATACCAGTCGCGCTGGACGGTCTCGGACTTTGCGGTGAACGTAGTCATGATAAAACTCTTGAGTGGTCGGGCGGATTGCAGCGGCTAACGACCACTGGAACTTTGCCACGCGTTGTGATGTCGAAACACAAGATCGACAATCATACGGGACACTCGGCCGCTGCGCAAGTTGCGACCGACGCGAGATGGGCGGTTGGCAACGGGTCGGCGGGGGGCCAGAATCGACGCATGGCCCAAACGACTCCTTCCCGACTGCATAGCCGGCTCGACCGGCTGCTGATCGAAGTCCAGCGTGCGCTGGATACCGTCTTCGGCAACCTGCCCGCCGAGCGCCCCAATCCGGCTGCGAACACACCCGATGTGGTGCTGAAACCGGACCAACGCCAGAATGCGGCCGGATTGATGCGCATCAATCATGTTGGCGAGGTGTGCGCGCAAGGCCTGTATTTCGGCCAGGCCGCGGTGGCCCGCGACGCCCACACCCAGCACCATCTGCTGGAAGCTGCGCAGGAAGAAACCGACCACTTGGCCTGGTGCGCCGACCGCCTGCACGAACTGGATAGCCGCCCCAGCCTGTTCAACCCACTCTGGTACGCCGGCAGCTACGCACTTGGCGCATTGGCAGGATTACGTGGCGACGACTGGAGCCTGGGCTTTGTGGTCGAAACCGAGCGCCAAGTGGAGGCCCATCTGGACGAACACCTGGAAACCTTGCCGGAAATCGACCAACGCAGCCGCGCGATTTTGCGCGTGATGAAAATCGACGAAGCACGCCATGCCGACCAAGCCGAACAAGCAGGCGCCCGCATCCTCCCGCCCCCGATCCCCAGCGCCATGGCCCTAGCCTCCAAACTAATGAAGACCATCGCCTACCGCTTGTAGACAATAGGCAAGGCACCACGCAGATCAGTTGAGGGCGGGCGCCGAAAGCGCGGCGAGGATGGGTAGCTGACGCGTTGGAGTCAAACGGTTTGCACAGCAAGCCTTGGGTGGCCAGCACCGCGAAGCTGGAGCTGACTACGACACCAGCTTCAACGCGATCACGTCTGCAACGATCAAACCAACGCATGCCAAGCGCGACCACGAGTCGCTATCGCCGAACAGCGCGATGCCGGCGATGGTCACACCCAACGCGCCGATACCGGACTCATCACAGAAAAACGGATAAAAAAAAGCGACCCAGTGGTCGCGCACTGAGCTGCCCCCGGCTGTGGAACACGAGCTCATCGCGTGGCACCCCGTCTCGCCTTGTGTCTCTACCGCACCTGCAAGCAGGTGCGCAACAGCCAATTACCTGCGCTCATTCGCTCAGATTGCGCCCGTGGAACAACTCTTCGATTTCGCGCTTGAGTAGCGTTTCGATCTTCATGCGCTCCTTGAAAGACAGATTCTTGGCGCGCTCTTCGAACAGGTACTGATCCAGATCGAAATCCTTCAGGTGCATCTTCGTGTGGAAGATATTTTCCTGATAGACGTTGACGTCGAACATCTCGTAGCGCGACTTCACGTTCTTGGCGAGGAAGTGCTGGATCGAGTTGATCTTGTGGTCGATGTAGTGCTTCTTGCCCTTCACATCGCGGGTAAAGCCGCGAACCCGGTAATCCATGATCACGATGTCCGACTCAAGACTCTCGATCAGGTAGTTAAGCGCCTTCAACGGCGAGATCACCCCGCAGGTAGCGACGTCGATGTCGGCACGGAAGGTGGCGATACCTTCCTGTGGATGCGTTTCGGGATATGTGTGTACAGTGATATGACTCTTGTCCATATGAGCAACCACAGCATCGGAGATCAACTCTTTGCCAGCCTGCTTCTTGTCGATAACTGGCTCTTCCGAGATCAGGATCGTGACCGACGCTCCCTGCGGATCGTAGTCCTGACGTGCGATATTGAGGATATTGGCGCCAATGATCTCGGCCACATCGGTCAGGATCTGGGTCAGACGGTCGGCATCGTACTGCTCATCGATATATTCGATGTAGCGCTGACGCTCCTCTTCGGTACGCGCATAACAGACATCGTAGATGTTGAAGCTCAACGCCTTGGTGAGGTTGTTGAACCCCTGTAGCCTCAGGCGAGGCAACGGCTTGACCACGTCAGTCTGTCCTTATGAAAAGCGGAGGATAAAGAAGTCAATTATGAGCCAAAGATCCCAGCAACGAAATGCCGATGTTAAGAATGGTTTACCTTGCACGACTCATGCCGTTAAGCTTCGGAAATTATACGCGGAACTACCATGAGCCCAGGAAACACGACGGTTGTCACTACGACGGTACGTAACGCTACCCCTTCACTGGCGCTAGACGCGGGCACCATCGAGCGTTTTCTGGCGCACAGCCACCGCAGGCGCTATCCGACCCGGACCGATGTGTTCCGGCCAGGAGACCCTGCCGGCACCCTCTACTACGTGATCAGCGGCTCGGTAAGCATCATTGCCGAGGAAGATGACGATCGTGAATTGGTGCTGGGCTACTTCGGCAGCGGCGAGTTTGTCGGAGAGATGGGGTTGTTCATCGAATCCGATACTCGGGAGGTGATCTTGCGCACCCGCACCCAGTGCGAATTGGCCGAGATCAGCTACGAGCGGCTGCAGCAGCTGTTCCAGACCAGCCTGTCGCCGGATGCACCGCGGATCCTGTACGCGATCGGCGTTCAGCTTTCAAAACGGCTGCTCGACACCACAAGAAAGGCCAGCCGCTTGGCGTTCCTGGACGTGACCGACCGCATCGTGCGCACGTTGCACGATCTGTCCAAGGAGCCTGAGGCGATGAGCCATCCGCAGGGCACTCAATTGCGCGTATCGCGCCAGGAACTGGCACGCCTGGTCGGTTGCTCGCGTGAAATGGCCGGGCGGGTGCTCAAGAAGCTGCAAGTCGATGGCTTGCTGCATGCACGCGGGAAGACCGTCGTGCTGTACGGCACGCGCTGAGTGGCACTCGGCGGTCGGTGTGGATTCGCACTGACCGCCGAGTGGTCCGCGTGCGGCGACGGCATGCGGTGGTGGTGTGACGACCTTTTCGCCATCATCTCACCACCGCTTCTCCCGACGAAGCGGGCCGCAATCCTGAAGAGCGGGCGACCTGATCCAGTTCCGTAGCGATTGCAGGGTTGAAGACGGATCGACATTGACCGATCTCAGGCGAATAAGCGCCTGCTGATGGCACTGCGTTGTGGTTGTTGCTTAAGCATGTTTGATTGCGAGCTCTGCCTGCGTATGCTTGAGCTGGCTTGCGTTGCCACGCTTATCGAAAGACCCAAGCGTGATCGAGACCGTTGGTCGGGCCTCACCGCACGCGGTGGTCCGTTCTCTAGCTGACGCTTGCCGCGCCCGCCCTTCGCAAGCCGGAGCGCGATCGCTGCCAGTGTTCGCTTCCAACCCTCGCAAGCTTGAGCGCGTTAAAGCGCCTTGCCGCCGCGGTCGCGACAACCCCAGTTGAGGATCGGCGTGCCTGCGGGCAGCACCTGGCGGAACAGGTCTTCGCGATTGGCTTTGGGATTGACCACTACCGGCGCACGCGCGGCTTTCAACAGCGGCAAATCTGCAGTGCTGTCCGAATAGGCGATGGCGATATCGGCGTAACCGCGCTCGCGCAGCATCCGCATCTTTTCTTCGCTGTGGCAGTGACGCCGCGCAGTGACCGCACCCAAGCGTGGGCCGACCGAACTGCCGATGACCGGTACATCCTGATGCGCGACAAATCCAAGAATCGCGCGGGCCAGCTCCGGCGGTGCGCCGGTAGCGACCACCACGCGGTCGCCAGCAGCACGATGTTCGGTGAACACCTTCAGGGCATGCGGTAACAGGCGCTGACGGATCTGCGCCTCATGCTTGAGCACGTATGCATCGATGAAGCGATTGAACTCGCGCGCACGGTGCAGGCCGAAGGTAGCGATCCACACATATCCGGACACGCCGCGGCGACGGGTCGGCAGTATTGCCACCATCGGGCCGAGGATCGGCGAGGCCAACAACGCGACCAGCAAGCGCAACGGGTTGCGCTTGATCAGCCAGGCGAACAGATGGCTGCCCGAATCGCCGTCATAAAGGGTGTGGTCGAAGTCGAAGACCACCAGCGGTGCGTCTTCGCGCGGCGTGGGATACGACTCAGTCATGCGCAAAGAATAGCTGACGCAGCGACTCGCCTGGCTCGGGCGCGCGCATGAAGGTCTCGCCAACCAGAAACGCGTTCACACCGTGGCCGCGCATCAAATGCACATCGTCCGGCGTGACGATGCCGCTTTCAGTGACCAGAATGCGGTCGCGCGGCACCGCGGCGCGCATATCCAAGGTGGTCTGCAGCGAGACTTCGAAGGTGCGCAGATTGCGGTTGTTGATGCCGATCAGCGGCGCCGGTACCTGCACGGCACGCTCGAGCTCGTCGATGTCGTGCACTTCCACCAGCACGTCCAGACCGAGTTGCATGGCCAGGCCGGAAAGATCGGCCAGCTGCGCGTCTTCCAGCGCAGAGACGATCAGCAAGATGCAGTCGGCCCCAAGCACGCGCGCTTCGTAGACCTGGTAAGGGTCGACGGTGAAATCCTTGCGCAGCACCGGCAGCGTGCAGGCTTCGCGCGCCTGGCGCAGATAGTCATCGGCCCCCTGGAAGAAATCCACATCGGTGAGCACCGACAGGCAGGTCGCACCGCCAAATTCGTAGCTGACTGCGATATCAGCCGGGTGGAAGTTGGGCCGGATCACGCCTTTGGACGGGCTGGCCTTCTTGACTTCGGCGATCACAGCCGGGTCGCCGGCTGCAATGCTCGCCTGAATGGCGGCCGCAAACCCGCGCGTCGGCGGCAGATCAGCGCTACGCGCGATCAGCGAGGCCAACGGCGCGCGCGCGTTGCGCTCGGCGACTTCATCGGCCTTGCGGGCAAGAATGGTGTTGAGGATGTCGCTCATCGTATCGGGTCCTGGCGGGCGGGCATTATCGGTCAAGACGGCCGCAACGGACCGCGGCTACACGCCAGTGCATAGCATGCCAGCGAGGCCGCGGATGCCGACCCGCGATTGCCACTGCGCTGCGGCGCTCGACATGGGTCAGGACTGCATGGCAACCTGGCGGGTCAAAGCGACATAGGCGTCCACTTTGGCGCGTGCCGAGCCATCGGTAAGCACTGCGCGCGCGCGCGCGATGCCGTCGGCAATGCTGTCGGCTACAC
This sequence comes from Xanthomonas fragariae, assembly GCF_017603965.1. Classification (NCBI taxonomy): domain Bacteria; kingdom Pseudomonadati; phylum Pseudomonadota; class Gammaproteobacteria; order Lysobacterales; family Lysobacteraceae; genus Xanthomonas; species Xanthomonas fragariae. The sequence goes on from NZ_CP071955.1 coordinate 3,609,413, forward strand.
CGGCCACGTACAAAGCCGCACCGGCGTTGAGTGCCACGATGTCCAGCGCCGGGCCGGGCACGTTGTCCAGCACCTGTAGCAGCATCGTGCGCGATTGCGCGGCATCGGCCACCTTGAGGTTGCGGCTGGCCGACATGGCGATGCCGAAATCTTCTGGATGCACTTCATATTCATGGACCTTGCCATCGCGCAGTTCGCCGACCAGGGTGCCGGCACCGAGTGAGAGTTCGTCCATGCCATCGCGGCCCCACACCACCAGCGCGCGCTCGGCGCCCAGTTGCCGCAGCACGCGCGCCTGGATGCCGACCAGATCCGGATGGAACACGCCCATCAAAATGTTCGGCGAGCCAGCCGGGTTGGTCAGTGGACCGAGGATGTTGAAGATGGTGCGCACGCCCATTTCGCGACGCACCGGCGCTACGACTTTCATGGCCGGGTGATGCACCGGCGCGTACATGAAGCCGATTCCGGTCTGCGCCAGCGAGGCGGCGACTTGCTCAGGCTGCAGTTCGATCACCGCGCCCAACGCTTCCAGCGCGTCGGCGCTGCCGGATTTGGACGAAACGCTGCGGTTGCCGTGCTTGGCGACCTTGGCACCGCCGGCCGCGGCCACGAACATCGCGCAGGTCGAGATGTTGAAGGTGTGCGAGCCATCGCCGCCGGTGCCGACGATGTCGACCATGTGCTGACGGTCAGTGACGTTCACGCGGCGCGAGAACTCGCGCATCACCGTGGCCGCACCGGCAATTTCACCGATGGTTTCCTTCTTGAGCCGCAGCCCGGTGAGGATGGCGGCGACCATCATGTCGGACACCTCGCCGCGCATGATCTGCCGCATCAACTCGACCATTTCGTCATGGAAGATTTCGCGTTGTTCGATGACGCGCTGCAGCGCTTCTTGCGGAGTGATGGGCATGGGGCAAACCGTGGCGATACGTGGGAAAGATATGCCGAGCCGCCTTGCGACCAGCTCGATCAGAGTGGGCGACTGCAGGTACCAGCCGTAGCGCCGAGGCGAAACGGCCGTGCCTGCGGCGATCATCGATCTGGACGCTTCATGCGAAAACGCGCCTGCGGCTGCACTTCGAAATAATCCGCCGGACCACCGGCGCGCAGGATCGTCTGCACCGCTGCCGGATCGTAGATGCCGTCGTGCAGCGCCGCGCGCGAGAGATGTACGCCGACCACTTCGCCCAATACCAGCCAGGTTTCGATGGCCTGCCTGCTTGCAGTCTGCAACGGCAACAGCTGGCTGAGCCGGCACTCGAAACTGACCGGGCTTGCCGCAACGCGCGGGGCGCCGATCAGGCGCGACGGCGCCATCTGCAAGCCTGCCAATACGAACTCGTCCACCTCCGCCGGCACCATCGCCGCACTGGCATTCATCGCCTCGGCCAGGGGGCGCGTGGACAGATTCCAGGTGAACTCGCCGGTGGCTTCGATATTGCGCAGGCTGTCCTTGCGACCGATGCTGGCAAAGCCCACGATCGGCGGCACGTAATTGAAGGCATTGAAGAAGCTGTAAGGCGCCAGATTGGCAATGCCATCGGCGCTGCGCGAGCCGATCCAGCCGATCGGTCGTGGACCAACGATGGCATTGAACGGATCGTGCGGCAGCCCGTGGCCGTGGGCGGGCTCGTAGAAGTGGACGCTGTCGCTGGCGGTGCTCATCGTGATCCGGTTGCAGGCGTAGGAAGAAGCGCAGGGGAAATCATCTGCTCTGCGCCTTGCAGCGCAAGTGATCGCAGGCATCGCACTGCTGCGCAGCCGATGCACCGACGCCGCTGAAAAATGCATCGACACTGATGAAGACTGCATCGACATCGACGGCGTGCGCGCTGCCCATTTCGCTCAGCGCTGCAGAAAGTTCTTCAACAAGGCATGCCCGTGCTGGGTCAGGATCGATTCGGGATGGAACTGCACTCCTTCGACCGGAAACTGGCGATGCCGCAGGCCCATGATCTCTTCGATCGAGCCATCCGGATTCTCGGTCCAGGCGGTGACTTCCAGCACGTCCGGCAAGGTGGTTTTGTCCACCACCAGCGAGTGGTAGCGGGTGGCCTCGTAGCTGTCTGGCAGCCCGGCAAACACGCCCTTGCCTTGGTGGCGGATCGGCGATGTCTTGCCATGCATGATGTTGTCGGCGCGGATCACATCACCGCCATAGACCTGACCGATACTTTGATGCCCGAGACAAACGCCCAGGATCGGCGTGGTCTGGCCCAGTTGTTCGATCAGCTGCAGCGAGATGCCGGCCTCGTTTGGCGTGCACGGGCCGGGAGAGATCACGATACGCTGCGGCTTGAGCACAGCGATCTGATCGACGCTCATCGCATCGTTGCGCACCACCGTGACCTCGGCGCCCAGCGCCTGCAGGTACTGCACGAGGTTATAGGTGAAGCTGTCGTAGTTGTCGAGCATCAAGACATTCATCGCCTTAACCTAATTGATCTTATTTGATAAAAGTGGCTAACAAAACGTAGCGAGCAGTCGCCAGGTGTGTGCGGACGGCGCGGAGGACCCTTAGTGTACAAGTGGTACACGCCGATTCCGAGCACCGGTCGCGCCCGCCTGACGGCTACGCAGTAGTTTTGTTAGCCACTCTAATTTTTTCACTGCACCACCGGGAGATACGTACCGATCTACGCATGTAAAGTCGAAGAAGAGGCCAAGGAGGTAAGCGATCGTGGCCACCACCACCCTCGGTCGGGATCTGGCAGCACTAACGGTTGAGAGTGAGACCAATAGTGTGTCACAGCGCGCTCAAGCGCATAAGATCGCACCCCGCATGGGAGCTAGTGCTCTCAGCTCAGACGTGAAGGAAGCGTCAAGACATTCGCACACCTAGCGGGCATCAAAGCTGAGATATCTACAGGAGGCAAGACAACTTTCTTGATTAGGACGAGCCTCCATTCCGGGAGCTAAGAGCGGCTAACAAAACTCAGGAAGAAGCCGTAAGCAGATGATCGAGCAAGCAAGCGATAGCAACGCCATGTGGGTATCGATGCGGCGTTCGAAGCGAATGCGCAGTTTGCCCATGCCAGCGAACCAGGCATGTGTGCGCTCCACGACCCAGCGATGACGTCCCAACCTGTCGTTACGTTCGGTGCCCTTGCGTGCGATCCGTGCAAGGATGCCGCGCTGCTTGAGAACGGTGCGACGCCGTTGGATGTCGTAGGCCCTGTCGGCATGCAGTGTGTCTGGCCAGCGTCGCGGGCGCCCTGGTCTTCCGGAGATTGGAGCCAGGGCGTCAATCGACTCCTCAAAAACCACCGAGTCGTGCCGATTGGCGCCGGTGACGCATACCGCCAACGGGACGCCGTTGCGATCGACGATCAGATGCCGTTTGCTGCCGAGTTTGCCGCGATCGGTCGGGTTTGGCCCGGTGTAGGCGCCCACCGGGGGGAGGCCCCACTGGCGGCGTCCAGACTTGCCCGGCTCAGATCCAGCCGATCGGTGCGACGTCGCTCGGTCAGCAACACCTGATGCAGACGATGCCACACACCTGCGGCCTGCCAATCACGCAACCGGCGCCAGCAGGTCATGCCGCTGCCATAGCCGAGTTCCATCGGCAGGTCTTCCCATGGAATGCCCGTCCGCAAGACATAGACGATGCCGTTGAGGGCTTGTTTATCACTGATACGTGGCCTTCCACCTTTGGGGGAACACTTCACTTGTGGAATCAGTGGCTCGATACGCTTCCACAGCGCAATGGGGATCTCTTTGCGACGTGTCATGCCCTAATTTTTGCCAACAGCGAGACAACATTCAAGGGGTTTTGTTAGCTGCTCTAACTCCTACAAGAGATTCCAGATCGGTACATTCGCGCCGACCAAGGTCGCTTGGGGGCATGAAAATCGGACGACTGGCTTTCGCGTTTGTGGTCAAGGCTCTGACGCTGTCCGCGTGGAATGCCGTATAGGCGGTGCGGATATGAATCCTTACCTAGCCTTCGCGGGGCTGATTGCGGCAGGTCTGGCAGGCATCGACGAGCAACTGTCGTTGCAAGAACCATTCGCGGGCGACGCTTATCACGGTGAGGGATTACCGGAGATTCCGAAAACGCTGAGAGCTGCCATCGACATCAGTTCGCAATCGAAATGGCTGCACGAGGTGCTAGGCGATGAGGTCGTCGACCACTACATACACGCCGCGCAATGGGAACAAGCCGAATACGATAGGCGCGTTACGGATTGGGAATTGCTTAGAGGATTCGAAAGAGGTTGAGTCGCGGTTTGCTGGGAGATGTGGAAATGCGTACGATCCAGCGACGTTTTCCAGCTGGGGTGCGCAGATGCCTGCTAACTGCGCGCGCCCAGCATAACGCCCTTTTGGCCAACAGCGCGCTACGCTGCCCTGCCCGTCCATCACAGACCTTTAGCCGCCTGGGCAACCGCGCGGAACAGCGCGCGACCCTTGTTCATCGTCTCCTGCCATTCCAGGTCGGGGTCGGAGTCGTAGACCACGCCGCCGCCGGCTTGCACGTAGAGATAGCCGTCCTGGATGACCGCGGTGCGGATGGCAATCGCCGTATCGGCATCGCCGTGCCAACCGATGTAGCCGACCGCGCCCGAATACACGTTGCGCTTGACTGGCTCCAGCTCGCGGATGATCTCCAGCGCGCGGATCTTCGGCGCGCCGCTGACGGTGCCGGCCGGGAAGGTGGCACGCAGCACATCGCTGTAATTCATGCCCGCTTTGAGCGTGCCGGTGACTTCGCTGACGATATGCATGACATGGCTATAGCGTTCGATCACGAACTGCTCGCCGACTGTCACTGTGCCAGGTTCGGCGACGCGGCCGACATCGTTGCGACCCAGATCGATCAGCATCACGTGCTCGGCGCGCTCCTTCGGATCGGCCAGCAGCTCGGCTTCCAGCGCCTTGTCCTGCTCGGCCGTGGCACCACGCGGACGGGTGCCGGCAATCGGCCGCACGGTCACCACGCCATCGCGCAAACGCGCCAGAATTTCCGGCGATGAGCCGACGACCTGCGTGCCACCGACATCGAGAAAATACATGTACGGCGATGGATTGAGCGCCCGCAAGGCGCGATATACGTCCACCGGGCGCGCACGGAAAGGTACGCGTAACCGCTGCGACGGCACCACCTGGAAGATGTCGCCAGCGCGCACGTATTCCTGCGCCTTGCGCACCACCGCGTGATATTCCTCGCGGGTGAATGAGGAGTGGAAATCCGCTTCGTCGATCGCGTCGGAAATCTGCGCCTGCGGATAACCTGCGCCACCCTGACGCAGGCGATGCGCCAGCTCGTCCAGACGCCGATTGGCGCGCAAGTAGGCCTGCGGTTGGCGTGGGTCGGCATGCACAATCAGGTACAAACGCCCCTTGAGATTGTCGAACACCGCCAGCTCTTCGGAGAGCATCAGCAGGATGTCGGGGGTGCCGAGTTCGTCGGGTTTATCGCCGCTGCCCAGCCGCGGTTCGATGTACTGGATGCACTCGAAGCCGAACCAGCCGACCAGGCCGCCGGTGAAGCCGGGCAAGCCGTCGAGCTGCGGCACCGAGTGCTCGGCGCGCAGGGCGTCGACCTCGGCCAGCGGGTCGGCGACCTCGCGGCTTTCCAGCACTTCGCCGTGCTCGCTGATGTCCAGCGTGTGGCCACGGAAGCTGTATACGCGCCGCGCCGGCAGGCCGATGATGGAATAGCGCCCGAAGCGTTCGCCGCCTTCGACCGATTCGAACAGATAGGTGTAGGCGCCGTCGGCGAGCTTCAGATAGACCGATAGCGGCGTGTCCAGATCGGACAGCACTTCGCGGACAACGGGGATACGGGTGTGACCTTCAGCGGCCTGGCGCTGGAACTGCTCTGCAGTGATCAAGACGGCTTTCCTTCCGGGACTCTGTGGCGGGGCGGACGACGGCAACGGGGCACCATCGCCACCAGCGGCGAGCGGAAGAGAAGGAGCGTGGAGTCGTCAGGCGGGACACGGAGCTACTGTAGCGCAACTGCTGGCGCAGGGCAGCAGGCAGCTGGCGGAGCCGTTCGAATTGCGAAGCTGTAAGCGGCAATGGTGCTGCCCGGCATGGCCGGTTGCACCGACCGAAATCGCGCGCGCGCCGCCCTTCCAACTCCCGATTCTCAAACTCCAAGCAACGGGCAATCGACAGGCAAATGCATCCGCAACCGCGCCGGTGCGCATTCGATGCGGAAATGCAGCGAGGTCTCCGGTTCGCCGTCCAGGTTCAAGGTCAGCGGCTGATGAGAGCTGATTTCCAGCCACGGCAAGCGCGCGCGCACGGCCACACGTTCCAGTGCGGCCTGTTTGCCGCCGGTGACCAGCGCGCCAAGCGTGGCGGCGACTTCGCCGTTGAGCGCGGGCACGATGGTGACGTCGAGCAGGCCATCGTCGATCAGCGCTTCCGGGCACAGTGCCTGACCGCCGCCGGCCTGACGCCCGTTGCCCAGGCCCAATGCGATGAACTCGCCTTCCCAGCTGAAATCCGGGCCGCTGAAGCGGGCGCTGATCGGGTCGATTCGGCCCAGCCGCGACATGCCGGTGATCAGGTAAGCCAGGCCGCCGAGCATCTTTTTCAAGCCTTCGTCGGTTTCGACGGTGACCTGGGTGCCGAAGCCGCCGCTGGCGACGTTGGCGCACCAGTGCGGGCCGTGCTCGGCATCGATGCGCAGCAGATCGATCGGTTGGGCGGCACGCTCGGCGATCAGATTCAGCGCATTTAACGGCTCGATCGGCAGAGTGGCGGCAGTGGCGAAGTCGTTGGCGGTGCCCAGCGGCACCAGACCCAGCGACGGCAGCGTGGCAGCGTCGGCATCGTGATGCGCGAGCGCGGCAGCCACTTCGCTCAGAGTGCCGTCGCCACCGGCGGCGACCACCGTGTGCACACCATCGGCAACCGCTTCGCCGACATAGCGCTCGGCGTCGCCGTCTTCCCAGGTGACCCGCACGTCCAGCTGGATGCCGCGCTTGCGCAGCGTTCTCACCGCCTCACGCAGGTCCGGATTGTCGGTGGACTTGCCGTTAAGAATCAGACGCCAGTGGAGCGGGGCCATGCGCGCTGCCGATGCTGTAAGGGTGATGGGCGCAGGCTAGCAGCGCGCCGATGCGTGGATCGTGAATGGGCAGCGCCACCAGGCTGTCATTGGCATGTCATCGATCACACGGAGGATGGAAGGCCATAGCAGGGACGACGGGCGGAGGCAGGATCAGCCTCCAATTTTCTCGAAGGCCGCTCCTGTTGGGGCGGCCTTCTTTTTGCGTGGCGCATTGTTGTGTGGTGCACTTGCGCTCAAGCGCCAGCCGCAAACGCCACCAGCCGCTCGCCGTCGATCCGGTACATGGTCCAGCCATTCATCGGGCGCGCACCGGCGGCCTGATAGAAGTCGATGGCGGGTTGATTCCAGTCCAGCACCGACCATTCGAAGCGGCCGCAGCCACGCTGCACGGCCAACTGCGCCAGATGGTGCAACAACGCCAGGCCGGCGCCCCGCCCGCGCGCCTGCGGACGCACAAACAGGTCTTCCAGATACAACCCGTTGCGGCCGAGCCAGGTCGAGTAGTTGAAGAAATACACCGCAAATCCCAATGCCTGCCCGTCGTGCTCGCAGATCAGCGCGTGCGCGGTGGCGCCGTCGCCGAACAAACTGGCGCGCAGATCCTCCGGGCTGGCCTTGACCGCATCGGGCTGGCGCTCGTACACCGCCAGCGCGGTGATCAACTCGTGCGGCAGCGACGCGTCGTCGGGTGTGGCAGCGCGGATCTGCAGCGCGGTGGGGCTCATCGCACTGCATCCACCGCTGCGCGCATCTGCGCGATCACGTCGGCATAGTCGGGCGCGTTGAAAATCGCCGAGCCGGCGACAAAGGTATCGGCACCGGCTGCAGCAATTGCGCCAATATTGTCGGCCTTGACTCCGCCATCGATCTCCAGCCGGATCGGCTTGCCCAGCGCGTCGATCTTCGTGCGGATGGCACGCAGCTTGTCCAGCGCCGAGGGAATGAAGGCTTGCCCGCCGAAGCCGGGGTTGACCGACATCACCAGCACCAGATCCAGCTCTGGCAGCACCCACTCCAGGATATCCACCGGCGTGGCCGGGTTGAGCACCAACCCGGCCTGACAGCCATGCGACTTGATCAGCTGGATGGTGCGGTGCACGTGGCGGCTGGCTTCGGGATGGAAGCTGATGGTGGTGGCGCCGGCGTCGGCGAAATCCGGCACGATGCGGTCCACCGGCTCAACCATCAGGTGCACGTCGATCGGCGCGGCGATGCCGTGCTTGCGCAACGCCTGGCACACCATCGGACCGATGGTGAGGTTGGGCACGTAGTGGTTGTCCATCACGTCGAAGTGCACCCAGTCGGCGCCGGCCTGCAGAACGTTGTTCACCTCTTCGCCCAGACGGGCAAAATCGGCGGACAGGATGGACGGGGCGATCGCCGTCGGTTGCATATGGGCAGCTCGTCAAAGAACGGAAGCCGCATTGTCGCAGGCGGGCAAAGCCGGTGCATCCGCAACGGTCGAACCGGCGTATGCACTTGACCGGCGCACCGCGCCTTTTGAAAGGACACCGCATGAAGACCACCACGCTCGCCTCTGCCGCGTTCGTCCTGTTGGCCCTCACTCCGGCGGCCTGGGCGCAATCCGGCCCGGCCGACTGGTCCGGTTTCTCGATCGGCGCCAATGTCGGCGGCGCCGATCTCAGCGGCGTCTCCGGCGGCCGCTTAGGCTTCGACACCAATCTGGACGGTCGCGAAGGCGACCAGGTCATTACCGCCACCGGTGCAGATGCGTTCTCGCCCGGGTTCTGCGGCGGCGCCGCCGCCGGACGCACACCGGCCAGCGGCTGCAGCAAGGACAAGGGCGGTGTCGAATACGGTGCACGGCTGGGTTACGACTGGCAAGCCGGCAACTGGGTCTACGGCGTGGTGGCCGAATACACTCGCAACGATCTACGCGATAGCGTCAGCGCCTTCAGCACCACCCCGGCGTTCTACACCTTCACCCGCCAGCTCAACCGCACCGCCGCACTGCGCGGCCGCATCGGCCATGCGTTCGGCGAACAAGGCGATTACCTCGCCTATTTCACCGCCGGCGTGGCACGTGGCGAGTTCGACCACAGCTTCTCCAGCAGCAACGCCGCCAACAGCTTTACCAGCAGTGGTGGCGACAGCGCCGACGGCTATCAGGCCGGTCTGGGCCTGCAGCGCCGCTTGAGCGACAACGTCTCGGTAGGCGTGGAATACCTGTTCACCCGTCTGCAGGATGAAGACACCCGCGTGCGCGTTGGACCGGGCACTGCGCCAGCGACCAACCCGTTCCTGCGCGTCAATCCGGCCGGCACCGATCTGCGTCGAAGCGATACCGACTTTTCGTCGAATGCGGTGCGGCTGACGGCGACGTACCGTTTCTGAGTTTTGGTGTCTGCGTGTCGACCCCTAAACCGGTCAGGCGTTTTAGAGCGGCTAACAAAACGACTGCGCTCACCGTCAGGCGGGCGCGGCCGGTGCTCGGAATCGGCATGTACTGCGCGCCGTCCGCACCCACCTGACGACTCTCGCTACGTTTTGTTAGCCGCTCTAAGTGCATCGATGCCAGCTTCGATCCAGCAGCAGGTTGCCGCACTGCCTGCTGCAGATACCAGATACGCATCCTTCAATTAGCGTTTGCGCAATCGCTGGATGCGGTCGTAGGCGGCGTTGATCTGGCTGGCTTTTTTCTCGGCCTGCCGGCGTGCTTCCGGGTCGGCATTGATCACCTTGTCGGGGTGGTAGCGCGACATCAACCGGCGATAGGCCAAATCGATCTCGGCGGTGGTGGCGTCCGGCTCCAGCCCCAGCGGTTCATACGGGTTTTCCGCACGACGCTTGAACCAGCCGGCGTCCACCGCGTGCCCAATCGCCAGGCCGATCATCAGCCCCACTACCGGTGCCCCGCGGAACAGTAAGGCACCAGCGAGTGCACCGAGCAGTTTTCCGTACCAGGACATAGGCAATCGGGGCGGGGAGGCTGGTTGGCGATCTTACCCGAACGCACGCCCGTCTTGACCGCCAGGGCGTGCACAGCGACTGCCCGGCTGACTCCAGTCAATCCAGCGGAACGCGCCGAAGCGCCGTACACTACGCGGCCCGCTGCCCACCCGCGGGCCCGCCGGGTCCCGGGGACAGCGTCATTGCGACGTCCTTAGGAGTGCCTGTGTCGACCACGCTGTTGCAATCCGATCTGCCCGGCCTGCCGTTGCGTCACCGTGGCAAGGTCCGCGATGTCTTCGACATTCCCCGCGAGCGCCTGCCCGCCAATGCGCCTGCCGGCGACTATCTGTTGATGGTGGCGACCGACCGTCTGTCTGCGTTCGACGTGGTGCTGCCGGACCCGATTCCCGGCAAGGGCGAGATGCTCTGCCAAGTGTCCAACTTCTGGTTCCACAAGACCGAACACCTGATGCCCAACCACTTGGTCGACATCACGGTGGATCAGGTGCTGCCCGAGGGCGTGGACCCGGCGTTGTACGCCAAACGCGCGGTGGTCACCCGCAAGCTCAAGCCGGTGCCGGTGGAGGCGATCGCACGTGGGTATCTGATCGGCAGCGGCTGGAAGGATTATCAGCGCACCGGCAAGATCAGCGGCATCGAATTGCCCGACGGCCTGCGTCAGGCCCAGAAACTTCCCGAGCCGATCTTTACCCCCTCGACCAAGGCCGCCGTCGGCGACCATGATGAGAACATCGACTTCGATGCGATGGTCAAGACCGTCGGAGCCGAACTGGCCGAGCGCGTGCGCGATGCCACGTTGCGTATCTACCGTTTTGCCGCCGATTACGCGGCCGAATGCGGCATTCTGCTGGCCGATACCAAGTTCGAATTCGGCACCGACGCCGATGGCCGCCTCTACATCATGGACGAGATGCTGACCCCGGACTCCTCACGTTACTGGCCAGCCGACCAGTACGAACTGGGCACCAGCCCGCCGAGCTACGACAAGCAGTTCGTCCGCGATTATCTGGAAACCCTGGACTGGGGAAAAACCGCACCTGGCCCGAGCTTGCCGGCCGAGGTGATCGAACGCACGCGGGCGAAATATGCTGAGGCACTGCAACGGCTGGCAAATATTTCGGTTGGTTGATGGTTGGAGCCTGCGCACTGATTGTGCAGGCTGAAGACCATGGTGCGTGTGCAGATGCCACGCACCTAATACACAGACCGCCTGCTGCGCAGCATTATGCATACGGCATCGATAGCAACGAGATGATGCTGCGCCATGGAACGATCACTGCGATGCGCTCCACAACGCAACGTGTCGGGGCGCACTGAACGCATCACCACTGTAATTCTTACTCATGGATTGTAGTGGGCTGTGCGAGGTTGGCTGCTGGCACCGCTGCGGTGTTGGCAAATCGCGCGCCCGCCGATGCCTTCATCGCGCGCGACAGCATTATCGATGCCGATGGTACCGATTTCCGACATCCTGGGCACGATGGTGGCGTACTACGCCAACAACAGCGCGCAGCCTGGTGATTAGCTGATTGGCGAGAAAATCGCGCCCGGCAACGGCAACGGCACACTGGCATTGCGCTACATGTTCAAGCCCAGCCTGGATGGCGATTCGCCGGACTGCTACAGCAGCGCCCTGGACTCGCTCAACGTGCACTACAGCTCGGGCGTGGCCAATCACTTCTATTATCTATTGGCCGAAGGCGCAGTGGTGCCGAGCGGCTTCGGTTCGGGCACGAGTTGGAACGTGACGCAGGCCGATTCGGTCTACAACGGCAATACCGCGTTGACGGCGACCGGACGCGCCGCGGCCAGCCGCATCTGGCACCACGCATTGACGGTCGATATGACTTCCTGGACCAATGACGCGGCAGCACGCCGGGCAACGTTGTGTGCGGCCACCGAATCTGTATGGCAGCGCCTCCAGGCAGTACCGCGCGGTTGCGGCCGCACGGAGCGCGGTGTCGGTGAACTGATGTGCCCGCGCCCCTCGCCACGTGATCGACGCGTGGCGAGGGGCGTGGCTGCCACAGCACCATCGGCGCGCGTATGCTTGGGTCATTCCTGGGAGAGAACATGACCGAACGCAGCACGACCGCGCGACCGATCGACCGCTATTTCGCCAGTTATTCCGACGATCATCAAAACACGACCAATCAGCAGATTCATGTGCTGGCGGTGCCGGCGGTTTTGTGGTCGGTCGTAGCGTTGCTGTGGTGCATTCCGGTCGGCGGCACTTTGTTCACCAGTGGCATCTGGGCGGCGCTGTCGATGTTCGCGGCATGGTCGTATTACAACCGGCTGTCGCGCCGGCTCGGGCTGGGAATGCTGGGGATCTTCTTTTTCTTCGGCTGCCTGTGCCGACTGATCGAAGGCAGGATCGGGCTGACCGGACTGTTCGCTGCGGCGCTGACGGTCTTCGTACTGGCATGGATTGCGCAGTTCGTCGGTCACACGATCGAAGGCCGCAAGCCGAGCTTTTTGACCGATCTAACGTATCTGCTGATCGGGCCGATCTGGTTATTGGCCAAGTTGTATCGTCAGCTGCGCTGGCGATATTAGGATCCACTGACAGGCCGAAGAGTGGCTAACAAAACCTAGCGAGCAGTCGCCAGATGGGTGCGGATGGCGCGGAGCAACCGCAGTGTAAAGTGGTACATGCCGATTCCGAGCGGCGGCCGCGCCGCCTGGCGGCGAGCCCAGTCGTTTTGATAGCCACTCCAAGTGCGAGCGCCAATTGCGCGATCGTGCTGCCTGGCGGCAGGGACTGCTCGACCAGTGCGATCCCTGCCCATCACCTGCATCTACCAATCACTGCTTGCTAGGGTTACCGGCCGCGGATGAACGCATGCGCTCGGCCGGTGCGATCAGTCGAAGTTGGGGCGGCGCACTACGCAGGTCTTCAAAGCAGGTAGACGTCCAAGCAGGCGTCACTCACCAATACCGAGCTCTTCCGGCAATGGCCGAAACGCACGCGGTGCATAGCCGAAATCGCGGCGTGCCGGTCCCAGATCGAACACCAAGTCATCGCGCATGCGCTGCAGCGCGGCGGCATTCATGCCAGGCAGCCACCCCAGGCGTTGCACAACGGTGAGCGCAAATCCAAACAGGCGCGGCTGCACCCGATACAGCCGCGCAGGCCGTGGCAGCGCTTCGAGCACGCGCTGCACCATTTGGGTGTAAGCCAACACCTCACCACCGCCCACCGCATAACTGCGCTGCTGGGTGGCCGGCTGGGTGACCACTGCCAATGCGGCACTGGCCAGATCGTCCACATGCACCGGCTGACGCAGGCCGGTGGCGTTGGCCGGCAGCACGAAGGCGCCGGTGCGCTGCGCCAGCCCGGCGATGCGGGTGAGCGTAAGGTCGCGTCCGGCGCCGTAAACCAGCGTCGGGCGCAGCACGGTTGCGGTCGCGCCGCGCGCCTGGGCCACGGAAAACAGGGCTTGTTCGGCGGTGGCAAGGCGCTGAGCCAGATCGCGCTCGGCCGCGTCGATCGAATGTTGCTTGACCTCCACGCTGGTCGAGCCGAACGCCACGATGCGCGGCGCCAGCACCGGGTTTTCCGCATACCAACGTGCGAAATGATCCAGCGGGCCGCAGCTGAAGATCACCTCGAAGGCTGCACCGGCTGCCGTCGGCACGGCTAGATCGCCCTGTCGCCAGATCAGCCCGGAGCGCGCGGCACGCGGTTGACGCGACCATGCCGTCACTTGCCAACCGCGGCTCAGCAGACGCATCAGCAGACGCTCGCCGATCTGCCCGCTGCCGCCGAAAACCAGGGCGCGTGGCGCAGATGCAGCGGTGGACGCAGGGGGATTGGCGGCGGTCACGTGGCAGCTACGCGGCGATGAATGACTGCAGCATACCGAGTGCAGTACAGTGGTGCGAAGCCAATTCAGCGCGAATTTGGTCCCACGCTCAGCGACGACGTTGACGCGGACGTCAGTCAACGTTTTGTTAAGCTCCCTGGCCTGCTCGCGAATCTTGTGTTCCCTGCATGTCTTTTTCGTTGGAAATCCTGCTCGCGCTGCCTTTCATCATGGCGGCCGCCGCCGCGCTGCTCTGGCGCACATCCCGTTCGATCACTGCGTGGTTGGCTGCGGCTGCGCCGTTGGCCGGGCTGCTGGTGCTGGCCCTGTTGACGCCAGCGGTGCTGCGCGGTGAGGTGATTGGCAGCGAACATGCATGGTTGCCGCAGATCGGCCTGATGTTCTCGCTACGGCTCGATGGCCTGGCCTGGATGTTTGCGCTGCTGGTGCTGGGCATCGGCGCATTGGTGGTGATGTATGCGCATTACTACCTGAGCGCACGCGATAGCGCATCACGCTTTTTCGCTTATCTCATGCTGTTCATGGGTGCGATGCTCGGCATGGTGTTGTCGGGCAATCTGTTGCTGCTGATGGTGTTCTGGGAACTTACCAGCATCAGTTCGTTCTTGTTGATCGGGTTTTGGTCGCATCGCAAGGATGCACGCGAAGGTGCGCGCATGGCCTTCGTGTTGACCGCTGGCGGTGGATTGGCATTGTTGGGCGGCGTGTTGATGATCGGCCGCATCGTCGGCAGTTTTCAGCTGGATGCAGTACTAGCTGCCGGCGATGCGATTCGCGCCAGCCCGCTGTACCCATATGCGTTGGGGCTGGTGCTGCTGGGGATTTTCACCAAGAGCGCGCAGTTCCCGTTCCATTTCTGGCTGCCTCACGCGATGGCCGCGCCCACGCCGGTGTCGGCATATCTGCATTCGGCCACCATGGTGAAGGCCGGCGTGTTCTTGCTGGCGCGCCTGCATCCTGCGCTGGCCGGCACCGATCTGTTTTTCTACACGGTCACCAGTATCGGCGCGATCACGCTGTTGCTGGGCGCCTGGCACGCGATTTTTCAGCATGATCTCAAAGGTGTGCTGGCTTACTCGACCATCTCGCATCTGGGCCTGATCACGATGCTGTTTGGTTTGTCCACGCCGATGGCGATGGTGGCCGGCGTGTTCCATATCCTCAACCATGCCGTATTCAAGGCCTCGTTGTTCATGGCTGCCGGCATCATCGACCACGAGACCGGCACGCGCGACATGCGCAAGCTGGGCAATCTGCGCCGTTTGATGCCTGTCACCAGCGCGCTGGCGATTACCGCATCGCTGGCGATGGCGGGGGTTCCGCTGCTCAACGGCTTCTTGTCGAAGGAAATGTTCTTCGCCGTTGCGTTGGAGACCGAAGCGCCGCAGCTGATGCGCATTCTGGCGAGCATTGCTGCGCTGCTGGCCGGTCTGCTCGGCGTGGCCTACAGCTTGCGCTTTGTGCACGACACTTTCTTTGGCGAAGGCCCGCGCGATCTGGACACCGCGCCGCATGAGCCACCGGGCTGGATACGGATTCCGGTAGACGTGCTGGTACTCACGTGTGTGGCCGTCGGCATCGTGCCGGCGTGGACAGTGGCGCCGGTCTTGCGCGCCGGTGCAAGTGCAATTCTTGGCGGCATGCTGCCCGACTATAGCCTGGCGTTGTGGCATGGCTTCAACTGGCCGCTGGCGATGAGCGTCGCCGGCATGATCGGCGGCATGCTGTTGTACATGGCGCTGCGCCGCACGCTGGATCTGTACGCGATCCAGAACCGCTCGCCGGGCAAGGCCTTGTTCCAATGGAACCAGCGCGCGTTGTTCGCCGGCACCACACGCATGACCGATGCGGTCACCAACGGCAATCTGCAGCGCATGTTGATGTTGCTGGTGCTGAGCGCAGTGGTGGTTGCGCTGGTGCCGTTCCTGCAAGGCGGCACGCTGGCGGACTGGCCTGCGCCCACGCCGATGCCGTTGCTGGGTTGGATGGTGTGGCTGCTGATGATGGCATGTGCGCTGGGCAGCCTGTTCTTGTACCAGCAGCGCCTGCTGGCGGTACTGGTGCTAGGCGGCACCGGCCTGGCGGTCAGTTTGACCTTCGTGTTTTTGTCGGCGCCGGATCTGGCGCTGACGCAGTTGCTGGTGGAGATGGTGACGCTGGTGCTGATGTTGCTGGCGATGAATTATCTGCCCGAGCGGTCGTTGCCCGAGCGTGCACGGCTAGGCAAGATCCGTGATGCGTCGATCGCCATCTTCGGCGGTGCGGGCCTGGCGGCGTTGGCTTATACGTTGATGACACAGCCCAGCCGCACCGTTGCTGGCGAACTGCTGCAACGCGCGCTACCGGAAGCTTACGGGCGCAATGTGGTCAATGTGATCCTGGTGGATTTCCGCAGCTTCGATACCTTCGGCGAGATCACTGTGTTCGCGATTGCCGGGCTGGTGGTGCACGCCTTGCTGCGGCGCGCGCGCATGGCACCGGAGCGCACCATGCCCGGGCCGCCGATCAAGTTGCCGGTGCCGGCCGATCTTGCGCAGATCATGTTTCCGCTGACGCTCACGGTGTCGTTGTTCCTGTTCCTGCGCGGCCACAACGCGCCTGGCGGTGGCTTTATCGCCGGCCTGGTGCTGGCGGTGTCGCTGCTGATGCAGTACGCGATCCAAGGCAACGCATCGGTGGAATCGCGCTTCGGCTTCGACTACATCCGCCTGATCGGTATCGGCCTGCTGTGCGCGCTGGTCAGCGGCGCCGGTTCGCTGGTGTTTGGCATGCCGTTTATGAGCAGCGGGCATCTGGAGATTCCATTACCGCTGTTGGGCGAGCTGGAAGTCGCCAGCGCGTTGGGCTTGGATATCGGCGTGTATCTGGTGGTGTTCGGTGCAGCGATGTTGATGCTGTCGATGATGGGCACGATCAAACCTTCGCGTACGCGCAGTTCGCAGCGCGGCGAGATCGACCCTACCCAACGTTCGACACGCACCGCGGAGCAGCATTGATGGAATTGGCAGTGGCAAGCGCGATCGGCGTCCTTACCGCATTGGCAATCTATTTGCTGCTACGCGCGCGCAGTTTCGATGTGATTCTGGGAATGACGTTCCTGTCGTACGCGACCAACCTGCTGATCTTCGCCGGTGGACGGCTGCGTAGCGGCCAGGCGCCGGTGTTGCGCGATGGTGTGCCCGCCGACCTGATGCATTCCACCGATCCGCTACCGCAAGCACTGGTGTTGACCGCGATCGTGATTGCATTTGCGATGACGGCGGTGAGCCTGGTGCTGGCGATCCGCAGCCGCAGCGACAACGGGAGCGATCATGTGGATGCACACGAAGATGCCGCCACCGGTGTGGATACACGCCAGGCGCGGCGATGAATCATCTGCCGATCCTGCCGATCCTGATCCCGGTGCTGGGCGCGGCGGCGGCGCTGTTTGTCGAGCATCGCCGCTATGGGCCACGCGTACAGCGCACGGTGGCATGGGTGAGCATGGCCTTGCTGGCAGCGGCAGTCACCGCCTTGTTCGCGCGCGCCGCCGAAGGCCAGGTGCTGGTGTATCTGCTCGGCGATTGGCCGGCGCGTATCGGCATCGTGCTGATGGGCGACCGCTTGTCGGCGTGGATGTTGTTGACCACCTTGATCCTGGGCGCGGCCTGCCTGCTGCACGCCTGCGCTGGTTGGGACCGGCGCGCGCCGCATTTCCATGCTTTGTTTCAGTTCCAGTTGATGGGCTTGAACGGCGCGTTTCTGACCGGCGACATTTTCAACCTGTTCGTGTTCTTCGAAGTGATGTTGATCGCTTCCTACGGCCTGCTGCTGAGCGGCGGACGCGGCCTGCAGATGCGTGTAGGCCTGCATTACGTGGTATTCAACGTGTGTGCGTCGACGTTGTTTTTGATCGCGCTGGGCTTGTTGTTCGGTGTGTTCGGCACGCTCAACATGGCCGAGTTATCGCACCGCATCGCCGATCTTCCGGCGCAGGATGTGCCGTTGGCCAAGGCCACGCTTGGCTTGTTGCTGTTGGTGTTCTGCAGCAAGGCCGCATTGTTGCCACTGTATTTGTGGCTACCGGAAACCTATTCGCGTGCACCGGCAGCGGTGGCCGCGTTGTTCGCGATCATGACCAAGGTTGGGCTATACGCCACGCTGCGGGTGTCCTCGCTATGGTTCGGCGTTAGTGCCGGCGCACTGCATGGCTTCGGTCGGCGTGCACTGCTGTGGCTGGGCATTGCAACCCTG
Organism: Xanthomonas fragariae; assembly: GCF_017603965.1. Lineage (NCBI taxonomy): Bacteria > Pseudomonadati > Pseudomonadota > Gammaproteobacteria > Lysobacterales > Lysobacteraceae > Xanthomonas > Xanthomonas fragariae. Next base: position 3,627,446 of record NZ_CP071955.1, read on the forward strand.
CTGATGGCCGCGTTCGGCGTGATGGCCGCATCGCGACTGCGGGTGATGGTGTCGTACCTGGTGGTGTTTTCGGCAGCGACGTTGTTCATCGCGTTCTCGTTGGATGATGTCGGCGCAGTGGGTGCAGGCCTGTACTACCTGCCGCACAGCAGCTTCGTAGCGGCCGCGTTGTTCATGGTGTCGGACCTGATTCGGCGCCGCCGCGGCAGTGCCAGCGATCGCAAGGAGGTGGTCGCGCCGCTGCCGCGACGTGGAAAGCCCGGCACCATGTTCATGATCGCCGCGATCGCTGTGGCGGGCCTGCCGCCACTGTCCGGATTTCTTGCCAAGGCAGCCTTGTTGCAGCACGTGCCCGCCAGTCTGGTCGGGCCGGTGTGGGCCGCGATCCTCGGCAGCAGTCTGTTGGTGGTGATCGGCCTGACCCGTGCGGGTGTGCGTCTGTTCTGGCGCGTGCCAGCAGCCCTGGAAGGCGTGCACGAGTTGCAGCCGCAACGGCGCGGTCGCATGCGACCGGTGGAAACTGCCGCCGCCGTGGTGTTGCTCACCGGGCTGGTGGCGATGACCGTGGCGGCAGAGCCGTTGATGCGCTACACCAATGCCGCCGGTGCACAGTTGCGCGATCCGGGCGCGTATGTGGAGCAGGTCCGCGCCACCACGCCGCAGCGGAGGCAGCCATGACCACGCAGGTGCCGTTGAAGCGCCGCATGTTTCCGTCCGCGCCGTTGAGCGTCATGGTGTTTGTCTTCTGGCTGCTGCTCAGCGACAGCTTCGGCCCGCAGCAGTGGGGGCTGGGCGCGTTGCTTGGCTGGGTGGTGCCGCTGTTCGCTGCGCGGCTGGACCGCGAATTCGCACAGATCGGTTCGCTGCGCTCGGTACCGCGCATGCTGCTGGTGGCCGCGGGCGACATCGTGCGCTCCAACATCCAGGTCGCCGGCCAGGTGCTCGGCCCGGAGTCGCGCATCCATCCGGGCTTTATCTGGGTGCCGCTGGATATCGCCAACATCCACGGCATCGCCGCGCTCACCAGCATGATCACGCTGACCCCGGGAACAGTCTCGGCGGCGCTCTCGGACGATCGTCGCTATCTGCTGGTGCACGTGCTGCACCTGGATGATCCGGACGCGTTGATCGCCCAGATCAAGACCCGCTACGAAAAGCCCCTGATGGAGATCTTTCCATGACCGGCCACATGTTCATCGAATCGACCATCGTCATCTGCATGCACACGGTGGGCCTGGCCATGCTGATGGCGCTGTGGCGGCTGCTGCGCGGGCCGACCGTGCCCGACCGCATCCTGGCGCTGGACACGCTGTCCATCACCGCCATCGCCGAGCTGATGCTGTGGGGCATGTATCTGGATTCACCGATCTATTTCGAGGCCGCATTGGTGATTGCGATGCTGGGCTTCGGCAGCACCGTGGTGCTGAGCAAATACGTGTTGCGCCGGAGCATTGTCGAATGATCGCCTTGACCGAGTATTTGCTCAGCGCATTGTTGCTGGTAGGCACGTTCTTCATCCTGATCGGCGCGTTCGGGCTGGTGAAGTTGTCTGACTTTTTCAAACGCCTGCATGCACCGACCAAAGCCAGCACATTAGGGGTGGGCTGCGTGCTGCTGGCCTCGGTGGGCTATCACCTGTTCCTGGGCGTGGACCCGCAGCCGCGCGAATTGCTGATTACCGTATTCCTGTTCATCACTGCACCGATCAGCGCGCATTTGATGGCCAAGGCCGCGCTGTCGCTGATGATGGAAAACCGCCCGGAAGTGCCGAATCATGGCCAGACGCACAGGGAAGCAGTACCGCAGCTGCAGGGAGATGCAGGCGAGGACGGACAGACCGAGAAGCAGCATCCGGGGCCGCAATCGGAGCAGCATCAAGCAAGCTCTGAACAACTCTTCCATGAGCCTTCGATCGAGAACCGAGGCGATCGCCGCGATGGGTAAGCGCATGATTTTCAGCATGGACAATCGGCGCGTTCCGGAAACGGCCTGTCGTTGGGCACTGCAACGCGCCCGCCTGTTGACTCGTTGACATAGTAAAACGGCGTCACGGTGGCAGCCGCGACATCTCAGCCTGGCGCGTGCTGCCGGGCCACTGCATCCAGCGCATGCACCGCGGCCGGCCAGCAGGCGGCGGCGGACACTTCGCGCATGCGCGGCTCGTCGGCGGCCACACCATGCTCCTGCTCGTGTGCCCAAGTCATCGCGTACGGCGTGTAGATGCCCCAGCCACCGATCGCCAGCACTGGCTCCACGTCCGAGCGCAGCGAATTGCCGATCATCACAAAGCGATGCGCCGGCAGGTCGAATTCGCGCAGCACGCGCGCATAAGTCCTGGGATCTTTTTCGGAAACCACTTCTACCCGCGGAAACAGATCGGCCAGACCGGACTGCTCGATCTTCTGCTCCTGATGAAACAGGTCGCCCTTGGTGATCAGCACCACCGCGTAGTGGGCAGCGATCGCAGCGAGCGCCTCGCGCACGCCAGCAATCACCTCCACCGGGTGTTGCAGCGTGGCGCGACCGATCTCGACGATGCGTTGGATGTCGCGCGCGTCGATGCGGGCCTGCGTCAACTCGATTGCGGTTTCGATCATCGACAACGTCATGCCCTTGGCACCATAGCCGAACACCTTGAGGTTACGCCGCTCCACCGCCAGCAGATGCTGCTGCATGCGGCTGTCGCCCAGGTCCAGATAACCGGCCAGGATCGCTTCGAACGCCGCTTCGGCGCTGCGGTAATAATCCTCGCTCTTCCAGAGGGTGTCGTCGCCATCGAAGCCGACCAGCTGGATCGCCTGGCCTTCGCGCTGTGCAAAAGAGGTCATTGCGCAAGTCTAGCAGCGCGGTATGGCGGTGCTACGCTCAGTCCCCTGCGGCATCGCCCGGGCCGGGCTGATAGCTTGCGAATTCCTCGCGCGACAGATGCACGTCGCCATTGCTGTCGAAACCGGCGAAATTCTCGCGCAGGATCGGGTCGGCGCCCGCTTCGGCCACGATCAGCAATCCATCGGCGTCGGTGTCCAGGTTACGAAAGCTGTGCGGCGCCAGCGTGCCGGCCGGTGCGACAGATGCATCGGCTCCGCTCTTGGTGCTGGATGGCCCGGAAGCATCGACAGGCAGCAAGGGAGTTGTGGCCGGGGTTGTCGGATCGATCGGCATCGGCATCGGCAACATCGCCGACGCACCACGAGTGGCAGGCACTACCGACGCCGGGTTGGCCTGCGGCAATTTCGGTGGCGCGGCAAGCGCCAGCATTGGACCCGACAACCCGACCAACAAAGCGATGCGCAGCTGCGGCATGGACGACGACCTGACGCGCAATGCATCACCGTAGCGCGGCAGATGTAAAGAAAGCGGGAGCGATCCTGGCAGATCGCTCCCGCGCGTCCATCCCGTTGCTTGGTGTAATTCACTTGCCGGTGGCCTCGCAACGGCGCCACCGAATTGCGTTGTCGTTGCCATCCGCTCGATGGCGTGCGGGAGAGTGACAGAAGACGTGCGCGAGTATGTGATCAGTTGCCCTGCGAACCGGTTGCTGCACCGCCACTCTGTTGCTTGGCAACGAAAGCCTTGTACTCATCCGTGGTCAGCTTGCCGTCGGTGTTGCCGTCGGCTTGATCGAAAATCTGCACGAGCCCTGCATTGACCTGCGCCTCCTGCTTGCTGATGGTGCCGTCGCTATCGGTATCCACGCTGGCCCACGTCTGACCGCCGCCCGAACTTGCACCACTGGATTGGGCCGAAGTGGCCGAACTACCCGACTGCGCGGCGGCATCCTGAGCGGGACTTTGGGCGATGGCCGGCAGCGCCAGAGCGGCGGACAGAGCGGCGGTGGCGGCGAGCAGCGAGGTGCGGTTCTTCATATTGAATGGTCTCATTGGCTTGGGAATGCGCGGTATCCCCGCGCATTCCACTACCCTACCCAACGCAAATGAACATTCAACCCACCGCAATTTCGTGCAAAACGACCTTTTAACCACACAACAAACGTTTGCGGCTAGCCGTCTGTTAGGCGTCGGTGAGCCAAATAGAAGTGCCTCATTCAATATATAAAACTTTGCGAAACGCAGCGCGTTCTACGACATGATTTCAGACGTTGGGGGCATCGTCGTCCCAAGGTCCGGAACTGAACGGTTTCCAACCCACCGCGACTCAGGCAATCGCACCGACCACTTCCAACACCACCCGCGAACCCAACGCGTTGGGATCTTGGATAGCGTGTGCCCGTGGGTGAAGTGCAGTCGCCGACCGATATGCTCTACCGCCGCAAACACCAGCACACCGAGGATGAGTGCGATCGAGCCGGCCTCCAGCGAATCGAGCAAGCCCAAGTGCAGCGGCAAATTCATCGTGACGGTCCAGGCAGCAGGCGCATCAGTCTAGCGGCTGCGGGCAATGGATTCTTGCCGTGTACGCTGGCGAGGCTGGATGCGCGGTTCGCGCAATGCGTTCCTGTGGTTCTGGGCTCAGGCGTCGTTCTGCCCACGTGCGCGCACTTGCGCCTCGCCCTGTTCATCCCATTGCACGCCGACCGAAATCGGCTTGCAGCACACTTGGCAGTCTTCGATGTAGTGCTGGTCGCCGCCGGTCAGATCCAGCGCCAGTGTGATCCACTCCCCGCAGTACGGGCAGGCGATATCGACAAAGCGTTCCGGTTCGGACATTGCAGTTCCTTGAATCAGATAAATCGTCGCGAGCGACTGTCGGATCGAGCAGTCCGCGCGCAGACCTGGAGCGTACGAGGGTCCATGCCGATTCCGTGGACCGCGCCCGCTTAGCGAGTGCGCAGCGGCTCGTCGCGTCGCTGTCAGTCGACCGGCACATCGTAGGCGGTGTCGGGGGTCGGTTCGGGACGGAAGGTGAAATGCCACCATTCCATCGGGTAGTTGGCAAACCCTTCGGCCGCCAGTGCGCGCAGCAATCGCTGACGGTGCGCGCGCTGCGCCACGCTGATGCCGTGCGAATCGGTATGCGCACGCGTATCGAAAAAATCGAAGTGGGTACCCATGTCCACAGCGCGGCACGGACCCGACCGGCAAGCCAGCAACCCAAGGTCCAGCGTCGCGCCACGGCTGTGTCCGGAGGTCTGCGCAATGTAATCACCGAGCAGCGCACGCTTGTCCACGCGCGGGTAGTACTGCGCCTTGGTCGATTGATCCTGCAAATCCGCAGCCCAGGTCACAAATGCCTGTACTGCCCGCACCGGTCGATAGCAATCGAACACCTGCAACCGATACCCTTCGGCCTTGAGCGTGCGCGCCGCCCGCGTCAATGCCTCGGCAGCCGGCCGCAGCAAATAGCACGTCGGCGCCACATAGCCTGGCACCACACGCCCGGTGAAGTTATTGCTGCCCGCATAGCGCATGTCCACCGCAATCTCGGGCGCAAGACGGTGTACGTCGACCAGACCAGCCTCGGCGGTTGTTTTTGCTGAAGACACGTGCACATCGGCCGCAATCATGGCAAATGGCGCGGTGGTTATCAGCAGCACGATGCCCCAGGCAACGAGATGCCGCCAACAGCGCGAAGTCCGTAAAAGCGTGGTTTTTTTCATCGCCGTTCCTTTACGGGAGCATGAGATCTGCACGCTACGCAACGAGCTCCACACCCTGGTGCCAGCAATACGCGGCTTTTATCCGACCACGATGCACTTATCGGCTGTCGCCCTCAAGCGACTCGACGGCATCATGCACACTCGGTGGCCGCAGCCGTCCGGTCAGCGCGTAGAGGATGCGCAAATCTTCCGCATCGAAGGTGCGTGTATCGCTGCCCCGATAGTGATGATGAAAAGCCCGCAGCGTGGCGGCGGGATCGTCGAGGCTGTAGCCGACCAGAGCCAGCGCCTGCCAGGGGTCGAAATCTGCCGGAGCGGCTGGGGTGTCGGCGGCAGGCCAGCGGCCGAATCCGGCGTCGGCCAGGCGCTTCCATGGGAATAACGGGCCAGGGTCGTTCTTGCGTGTCGGCGCGAAGTCTTCATGGCCGACGATCTGCGTGCGCGGGATGCGCAGACGCGTGCACAGGTCTTCCAGCAATAGCAGCAGGCTGTCGATCTGCGCAGGCACAAATGCCTCGCTGCCGTCGTTGTCCAGCTCGATGCCGATCGAGACGGAGTTGACGTCGGTGATGGTGCCCCAGCTGCCAGCACCCCCATGCCAGGCGCGTTGCTCATCGCTGACCAATTGATAGCGCTGCCCATCTTGGCCAATCAAATAGTGCGCACTGACCAGACCACCGCTATTGCGCCCGCGCAATGTGCCCAGGCTCTGCTGCACCGAGTGTTGGCCGGTGAAGTGCAGCACGATCAGGATCGGCCGTCGCGCATCGTAATTGGGCGACGGCACCCAGTGAGCGAGCGGATTGCGCTGTGGCGCATGTGCGCAGGCACCCAGTGACAGCAAGACCATGCACAAGGCGGGCCGCAGCCAGACCGATGGCATCAGGTTCGAAATGGATGACATCGGTTTCTCCTGGCCAAATGACAATAGCATGCACCGTGCTTCGGCCCCGAATGGACACCGGATGCCAAGCGCCCATTGATCTGCCAAGTAGGCCACAGTGGGGCGCCATCAGGCGCATCGGGGTCCAGGGGCATGCAGCTGAGTTGCTGGCGATGCCATCTTCAACCCAGCATCCTGCACGCCGCATGGTTTCGTGACATGTCATGGATTGCCTCAGGCAAAGCGCGTACGAATGCAGTGCCAACGCCTGCAATGCACCCTTGCAGGCGGTTCCCGGCCAAGAGCAGGCATGGCGACACGAGCGCGACGAGTGGAATCGCGCCACTGCGTCATCGCCCCACGGCGAGCGCCGCAGCATCGGCATGTGCCACGATACACTGCCAGCCGTGCGCGCTGTTGGCAGGTGTCGATGCTGGGCATTGGCACTATCGCGCAGTGCTTCATCGGTTATCGGTCGTTGCATCCTTCAAGAGCCTTGTTCATGCCACTGTCGCGTCATTTGCTGATGTTGCTGCTGGTCCTCGCCCTGCCCTGCATTGCCGATGCGGCAACCCGCTACACCCCAGTGCGGCAAATGGCTCCGTTTGTGATTGGTGACGCGCAGCTAACACCCGATTACTGGATCCAACGCAGTCGCACAGCGCAAACGCCGCGCATGAACGCCATGCAGATTGCCGGCTTCAATACGCATCTGATGCGCGACGATGCCTCCATGCACGATCTGTGGCAATTGCCCGAGACACTGCCAGCTGCCGATGTGCGCGCACGCATCCAGGCGCTATCGGCCACGCCGATGCGGGCGCTGTACGACGCGAATGGAAGCGCCATCGCTGCGACGCGTTTGGCAGCACTGCGCAGCGCGTTGGCGCTGGATGCGCTTCCCGATCAAGTAACACCGCACTTTGCATTGGTGGTGAAGCGCGCCGCGTTACGCACCTTCCCAACCTCGCAGCGGGTATTCACCAGCACCGATGACCACGATATTGACCGCTTTCAGGAATCGGCGCTCTATCCCGGCACACCCGTTGCGGTGTTGCACGGCAGTGCCGATGGGGCGTGGCAGTTCGTACTCGCCGCCAATTACGCGGCATGGGTCGCTACCGATCAAATTGCCGAAGGCAGCCGCGCCGAGGTGCTGGACTACGCGCAACGCGGCTCACGCATGATCGTCACCGGTGCCCGCGTGCAGACTGCCTACACGCCTGAACTGCCTGCCGGTTCCGCTCTCACGCTGGACATGGGCACCAGCCTGCCGTTGCTCAGCGACTGGCCACCGCAGCAGCCGGTCAACGGACAGCTGCCGCTTGCTGCCTATGTGGTGCAACTGCCGCTGCGCATCGCCGATGGGCGCTTGCAGCTGGTACCGGCATTGATTCCGCGCGCCGCCGATGTGCGCATTGGCGCGTTGCCGGCCAGCGATGCTGCACTGCTACGACAAGCCTTTAAATTCCTTGGCGAGCGCTATGGCTGGGGCAACGATTACGACGCGCGCGACTGCAGCGGCTTCGTGCTGGATGTCTACCGTAGCCTGGGCATCGCACTGCCACGAAATACAGGCGATCAGGCGCGCAGCCCGGTGCTGCGCAGGGTGCCGTTCGACGTACGCGCACCGATGCCACAACGCCTGCAACAGCTCGCACAGGTGCAGATCGGCGACCTGATCTATCTCCCCGGTCACGTGATGCTGGTCATCGGTCACGAGCGCGGCGCACCGTGGGTGATCCATGATGTGGCCGGCGCCAATTACCGCGCCGCCGACGGTAGCGTGCAGCGCGCGCGTTTGAATGGCGTATCGGTCACGCCGCTGCTGCCATTGCTCTCCAGCGACGGCACACCGTTCATCGACAACATCACCCGCATCCAACGCATCGTACCGGTTGGATCCCCATGAAGATCACCAGCTTCCGACTCGGCATGCTGCGCGTGCCATTGAAGACCCCGTTCAACACTGCAGTGCGCACCGTGCACGCGATCGAAGATGTGGTGGTGCTGTTGCAGACCGACGGCAGCCACATCGGTTATGGCGCGGCACCGGCCACTGCACCGATCACCGGCGATACGCATGGCAGCATCGTTGCCGCGATCCAACACTGCATCGGCCCACGGTTGATCGGCCAGGACGTGGCCGATCTCAATCGGCTATGCGGGCTCGTGCAACACGCGCTGGAACGCAATACCAGCGCCAAGGCCGCAGTGGAGATCGCGCTGTACGACCTGTGGGCCCAGGCCTTCGGTGCGCCGCTGTATCAGCTGCTCGGTGGCGGCACTCCACGTATCACCACCGACATTACTATCAGCGTCGATGCCATCGACGCCATGGTCGCACAGGCCCAGTCGGCGCTTGCACGCGGCTATCGATCGCTGAAGATCAAGGTCGGCAAGGACCCCGGCTCGGATGTCGAACGCGTCAAGGCAATCCATGCAGCGGTCGACGCAAGCGCATCGCTGCGACTGGATGCCAACCAGGGCTGGACGCCCAAGCAGGCGGTGCGCACTATGCGCACGCTCGAAGACGCCGGCATCGTATTGGAACTGCTGGAGCAACCGGTCAGGGCCGCCGACATCGATGGGCTCGCCTTCGTCACCGCACGCATCGACACCCCGGTGATGGCCGACGAAAGCGTGTTCTCGCCAACACAGGTGATCGACCTCATCCAGCGCCGCGCCGCCGATATCGTCAACATCAAATTGATGAAGACCGGCGGGCTGTCCAACGCGATCCGTGTTGCAGATGTCGCGGCGTTGTACGGGGTGCCGTGCATGATCGGCTGCATGATCGAATCCAGCGTCAGTGTGGCCGCGGCGGTGCATCTGGCGGTGGCCAAGGCCGACAGCATCACCTTGGCGGATCTGGATGCGCCGGCGCTCGGGCAGTTCGATCCCACCGCCGGCGGCGTGCACTTCGATGCGGCGCAGATCCACATCGACGATTCGCCGGGGCTGGGTATCCGCCGCATCCGCGGGCTCGAGTTGCTGCCGGGCTGAGTACCGCTGCTGCAGACATGCGTACAAACACCACACAGCGCCTGCGGCATGCGCGCGCATTGCTGGGTACAGTAGGGGCCGAGTGTTTGCGAATGACACGTTGCAGGCGCACAGCCTCATCGTTGCGCATCATCTACTGATCAGACGCGGGCTTATCCCAGCTCGCCCCCTTCCTACGGAGCCTGCATGCACCTTGCCATCCCGTTTCGATCCGTCGCGTTGCTGACGCTGGCGAGCTTTATCAGCGTCGCACGCGCGGCCGCGCCAATCGATGCATTGCATCAAGCACGCGCCCTGATCGTGGTGACCACGACGGATTGGAACAGCACCCAGGCCCGCCTGCAGACGTTCGCGCGTGTGGACGGCCATTGGCAACCGGCCGCCGTACCGGGGTTTGCAGTCGCACTTGGTCGCCATGGCAGCGCCTGGGGCGAGGGCCTGCATCCGGCGCAAACGCAAGGCCCGCAGAAGCGCGAAGGCGACGGTCGCAGCCCGGCCGGCGTGTTCGCCATCGGCACGGCCTTCGGTGATGCGCCGAGGATCGAGAGCGCGATGCCGTATCAGGCGATGAGCGCCACCAACTACTGCATGGATGTGCCTAGCTCGCCGCTGTACAACCGCATCGTCGATGCCGCGCAGGTCGGCGAGGCCGCAGTGGCTGGTTCGACCGAACCGATGCGCCTGGATCTGCACCATCGCAACGATGCGCGCTACAGCGAAGGTTTTGTCATCGCGCACAATCCCAAGGCCATTCCCGGCCGCGGCAGCTGCATCTTCGCGCACCTGTGGCTTATGCCAGGGCAGTCGACCTCTGGTTGCACCGCCATGGCGCTGGCCGACATGCAGCGCCTGCTTGCGTGGTTGAAGCCCGATGACAACCCGCTGTTGGTGCTGTTGCCACGCGCCGAATATGCGCGCCTGCAAACCGAGTGGCAATTGCCGGTGTTGGCGGAGGCCGCACCATGAGTACGCCAACTGCTCGGCCCGATGCGTCCGGGCTGGTCCGCGTCGTCAACCGTTGGCAGATCGTCGGGTTATCGATCAACGATGTGATCGGCAGCGGCATCTATCTGCTGCCGGCCGCCACTGCCGCACTGTTGGGGCCGATGAGTTTGTGGGCGGTGATATTGGCTGGCCTGGCGGTGGCTCCGTTAGTGCTGTGCTACGCGCAGGCGGCGAGCTATTTCGACACGCCAGGCGGCAGCTACCTCTACACGCGTGAAGCGTTCGGCCCGTTTGTCGGTTTTCAGATCGGCTGGATGATCTGGCTGACGCGCATCAGTTCGGCAGCTGCATTGAGCAACGGGCTGGCCGATGCGGTGGCGCGGTTCTGGCCTAACGCAGCCACCGATCAATGGGCACGTCTGCTAGTCGTGGTCGGCGCGTTGGGGTTGCTGACCGCCATCAACGTGATCGGGGTGAAGTCGGCCGCACGTACCGGCATTGCGCTGGTGATCGGCAAGCTGGTGCCGTTACTGTTATTCGTGGCGATCGGTGCGTTTTACGTCGATTGGTCATGGGCCTTTGCCGGCACCACGCCCGACCTGCGCAACCTTGGCAATCTCGGCGAAGCCGCTTTGTTGTTGCTGTTCGCCTACGCTGGTTTCGAGAACATTCCCGCGGCCGCAGGCGAATACCGCAACCCGCGTCGCGATGTGCCGTTCGCACTGATCACCATGATCATCACCGTGACCTTGATCTACGCCGCGGTGCAGATCGTTGCGCAAGGCACGCTGCCGAATCTTGCCGCCTCGCCCACGCCATTGGCCGATGCCGCTAGCCGCTTTGGTGGCGAAGCGTTAGCGCTGATCCTCACTGTTGGCGCCACCATTTCCATTCTCGGCACCACCAGCAATACAGTGATGCTCGGCCCGCGTTTTTTGTTCGCGCTGGCTAAGGATGGCTATGGCCCGGCGTTTCTGGCGCGCGTGCATCCCCGCTTCCACACGCCTGCAGCGGCGGTTCTCACCCAAGGCGTGCTGTCGCTTGCATTGACGTTGTCGGGCTCGTTTACGCAACTGGCGCTGCTGTCGATGGTCACCCGCCTGTTTGCCTACATCGGCACGGCAGCTGCGGTGATCGTGCTAGCGCGCCGATATCGGCAACGTACCGAGACCTTGCGCCTGCCCGGAGGCCCCACCATCCCCATCGCTGCGCTGCTGCTCTCGCTCGGCTTGCTGGCCAGTGCCAGCTGGCAGAATCTGGCCGCTGCGGGCGTGGCGTTACTGGTCGGCTGGGCGTTCTATCTGTTCCCGCGCAAGGTCGCGTAGTGGTTTCGCAACACCCTCGCGCAGCGCTCACGCACGCCTAACCGCGCACGCCCAACGCTGCGGCTCTACCTTCATGGGAGCTTGCGATGAAATTTCGCCGTGTTTACAGCACATCCAATCTCGAGAGCGCGCAACGTGTGCTGCAAGCCGCGCGCAGTTCAGGCATCGACAACGATGCGCTGTCGCTGATCGCTCGCTCGGATATCGAGTTGCAAGATATGCCCGACGAACGCAAAAACGCCAAAACCGACTTTCTCCCCGCTGCCGCACGCGGCGCTGCCACAGGCGGTGCCGCCGGCCTGATCGCGGGCCTGGTGGCGACCGCAGTGCCGTCGATTGGGCTGACGTTGGCTGGCGTCGGCGTCATGGCAATGGCCGGTGCTTTGGTCGGCGCCTGGTCCTCGGCGCTGATTGGCGCAACCGTGCCCGATCCGGTGCGACGTCTATTCGAAGACCAAATCCAGGCCGGGCGCGTCTTGGTGATCATCGATGCGGATCAAGCATCGTTGCAGACTGCGCAATCCACAGTGGTTGCTGCAGGTGCAACACAGCTGCCCTACGACGCAGTATCTGCGGCTACCTGATACGCCAAGAACGCACTGATGCAAGGCGCTCTGTGGAACGCAGCATCGATATCATCGGCCCAGCAATTGCTGCAGACCACGCGCCATTTCGACCAGCCGCGTTGATGCTCTCCTCACCCGTCTTGGCAATGAATTTAACATCGGCCCGCCTACGTTAGATCGCACATACACCACGGAGACGAACATGAGCGTGCCGTATCAGATTCCTGGCCGCGCCCCAGATGAAAGCAGAAACCAGAACGTGTCGAACTACTGGCGCGAACGCTTTACCGAAGAGCCGTATTACACCGACGGCGATCGCTACGAAGATTACGAGCCTGCTTATCTCGCCGGACACGAAGCACGCATACGCGAAGTCGCACTCGCCTACGACCAGATAGAAGCGGAGTTGCATAAGGACTGGGAAACCAACCGTGGCTCGTCGTCATTGAGTTGGAGCAAGGCACGCCATGCCGTGCGTCGTGCGTGGGAAAATGCGGCCGATTTCGTCACTGGCGACGACATGTCCAGACCCTGAAAACGAAAACGACAACGCCACCGTCGCCACCGTCAAGGTGCCGTTGTCGCATCGGCGTATGCGTGGCGCGTCAATCCAATGCAGGCGGCGCCGAGCGCGAACATGCGGACGCATCCACATCCACCACAAAGCCAATGTTCTTCTGCAACGCAAAACGGCATACAACAGGCTCAGTGCATATGCCATCGCGTAGAAACTTTTTTCGCGCAGCAAGCAATGTCGCCTTGATCAACCCGATGGCCAATAGCACCAGCGCAGTGATCAGCGAGAACCAGAAAATGGCTTAATACAACACGGTCACCGCAATACCATCCACGCGGTCACGCACGCTCTTTTGCAGTGAGACGCGGGCGTCTTGCAGAGAGTGATCCACGACAAGGGCGACCTGCACGGCGTCGTGCAGGGTACTTGAACCCGACGCGGGACACGTTGCCGAAAGGCTGCAGCGCCACCGCGCCCCATCCTCTGGAGAACTTCATGCCTATCCGACGTCTGCGTGCACTGGCCTGCTCGCTCGCACTGTTCACAGCAAGCGCTGCAATCGCAGCGCCTGCTGCGGCCCCCGCAGCCTCCATTCCCAAGGCGCAATGGCCATTTCAGGCCACCACCATTGCCGATTTCCAAGAACCCTGGGCAATGACTTTTTTGCCCGATGGCACGCTGCTGGTCAGCGAAAAACGGGGCGCATTGATGCGCCTGGACCCCAAGACCAAGCGTCAGAGTGCCATTACCGGGTTGCCGGCCGTGGCCTACGGCGGCCAGGGCGGTTTTGGCGATGTGCTCACGCACCCGCGCTTTGCCCAGAACCGCTTGGTTTATGTGAGCTACGCCGAGCCAGGCCAGGGCGATACCAGCGGAGCGGCCGTGGCACGCGCCAAGCTCACCCTGGATGCGACCGGCGGCGGCACCTTGTCGGATCTCAAGGTGATCTGGCGCCAGGAGCCCAAGGTCACCGGCAACGGCCACTTCGGGCATCGGCTCGCCTTCGATCAGGCAGGCAAGCTGTGGATCAGCTCCAGCGAACGGCAGAAGTTCGATCCCGCCCAGGACATAAAGGCAAACCTCGGCAAGCTGATCCGTCTCAACGACGACGGCAGCGTGCCGGCCGACAACCCGTTTGCCGCGCAAGGCGGCGTCGCCGCACAGGTGTGGTCGCTAGGTCATCGCAATATCCTGGGCATTGCGTTCGACAACAAGGGCCGCTTGTGGGAACACGAGATGGGCCCCGCCGGTGGCGATGAGCTCAATCTGATCCAGCGTGGCGCCAACTACGGCTATCCGATCGTGTCCAACGGCGATCATTACGACGGCACGCCGATCCCCGACCACACCACCCGCCCGGAATTGGCTGCGCCCAAGATCAGCTGGACGCCGGTAATTTCGCCTGCCGGCTTTGTGATCTACAACGGCACGCAGTTTCCGGCGTGGCGCGGCAATGGCTTCATCGGTGGTCTGTCGTCGATGGCGCTAGTGCAGGTTTCGCTCGGCGATCAGCCACGCGAAGTGGCCCGCTACGACATGGGTGCGCGCATCCGTGAAGTGGAGCAAGGCCCGGACGGGGCGCTGTGGCTGCTGGAAGACGAGGCCAGCGGCAGTACCGGGCGCCTGCTCAAGTTGACGCCCAGGAACAAGGCGGCCGAGAACGACGCTTGAGTCGATGCATCACCCGGATGCGACGACAACACAACTACGTGTTGACTACGTGTTGTTTGCCGTCTCGGATCATCGCACCAACCGGTGCTGCATTGAGTAGCAGCACCGAGTCACTGATTGGCATCATCGCCATACGCTCGCTGGCGATGGGTGCGATGGGTGCGATGGGTGCGATAAAAATCTATCGCTTGAAGGCGGCTGCAGTACTCCGGGCCCATGTGTTTGCAAAGCGTTCGCAGCTGTAGCCCCGGGGCCTCAAAACCACCGATCAACCGCTGCGCACTACGCAGCGCCTATTGATCGGTCGATCGCCTCGTGCGCTTCGAACTGGTGAGCAGACGCCTACCAACGCTCAGCCTTCCAACAACTCGAACGCCACCGCTTCGCCACTCTTGGCCGAAGCACAGACCCACACGTCGAACAGTCCCGGCTCGGCGCCGAACACACCCTTGTGGTTGGTAAAGGCTAGTGCATCGCGCGCCAAAGTAAACACGACATCCATACTCTCGCCCGGCTGCAACAACACCTTGCAGAAGCCCTTGAGTTCGCGCACTGGACGCACACGGCTGGCCACGCGATCGTGCACGTACAGCTGCACCACATCTTCGCCTGCAACGCTGCCGGTATTGGTCACGCGGGTGGTGATCGCCAGCGTGTCGTCCCAGCCGAGTTGGGCCGTGCTCAGTTGCGGCTGCGCGTAGGCAAACGTGGTGTAGCTCAAACCATAGCCGAATGGGTAGAGCGGCTCGTTGGGCATTTCGCGCCAGCGCGCCTTGTATTCGGCCAGTGTCGGCAATTCCGGGCGACCGGTGCGCAGATGGTTGTAGAAATACGGCTGCTGCCCGGTCACCTGCGGGAAGCTGATCGGCAAACGCGCAGACGGGTTGTAGTCGCCGAATAACACATCGGCCACGCCGGTGCCGGTCTGCGTGCCCAGATACCAGGTCACCGCAATCGCATCGGCATCGCGCACCGCACCGTTCAATGCCAGCGCGCGCCCGTTGCGCAACAACACCACGATCGGGGTGCCGGTCGCTGCAACGGCTTCGGCCAGCGCCTGCTGCGCCAGCGGCAAGGTGATCTCGGTGCGGGACTGCGCCTCGCCACTGAAACGCTGCGGCTCGCCAAGCGCCAATACCACCACGTCGGCAGCCTGCGCGGCATCGATGGCAGCGGAGATGCCACCCTCCAGCGCTTCTTCCAGGCCACAGCCCGGCACCACGCTCAGATTCTCGGTACCGACCACCGCACGCACACCCTGCTCCAGGGTCACGTAACGCTCCTTATCGCCGAATAGCGTCCAGCAGCCCTCGATGTTCTCGCGGTCCTGCACGAACGGGCCGATCAGTGCGATCTGTTGCCCGCGCTTCTTCAACGGCAATATCGCGCCGTCATTCTTCAACAACACGATCGAACGCCGCGCTGCGTCGCGCGACAACGCATCGTGCGCCGGCAGATGCGTGGCATCGGCTTCGCGGGCCGGATCCAGCGAGCGATACGGATTATCGAACAACCCAATCGCCTCTTTCAGCTGCAACATGCGGCGCACGCTGGCATCCAGCGTGGCCATCGGCACCTCGCCGCTTTCCACCAGCGATGGCAGATGCGCGGCATAGAAACCGCTCTGCATGCTCAGATCCAGCCCGGCCAGAAACGCCTTTTTGGTCGCGTCGCGCTCGTCGGCCGCGTAGCCGTGCGCGATCAATTCCATGTCGGCGGTGTAGTCGGAAATCACCACACCGGGGAACTGCCATTCGCCGCGCAGGATCTCGGTGAGCAGCTCGTGGTTGGCGCTGGCCGGCACGCCGTTGATATCGTTGAACGAGGACATCACGGTCAACGCGCCGGCATCGAAGGCGGCCTTGAACGGCGGCAGATGCACATCGCGCAAGGTCTGCGGCGCAATGTCGACGGTGTTGTATTCCATCCCCGCCGCGACTGCGCCATACGCGGCGAAATGCTTCGGGGTGGCCAGCAGCGAGTCGTCGGCCTTCAGGTCGGCGCCCTGGAAGCCACGCACGCGGGCAGCAGCAAACGCTGCACCCAGCAATACGTCTTCGCCAGCGCCTTCGGCGCCACGGCCCCAGCGCTGGTCTCGGGCGATATCCACCGCTGGAGCGTAAGTCCAATGCAAGCCGGCGGCGGTGGCCTCGATCGCGGTGGCGCGTGCAGTGCGCTCGGCCAGCTCAGGCTCGAAGCTGGCCGCCTCGCCCAGCGGAATCGGGAACACCGTGCGCATGCCATGGATCACGTCGGCCGCCAGAATCA
Organism: Xanthomonas fragariae; assembly: GCF_017603965.1. Taxonomy (NCBI): domain Bacteria; kingdom Pseudomonadati; phylum Pseudomonadota; class Gammaproteobacteria; order Lysobacterales; family Lysobacteraceae; genus Xanthomonas; species Xanthomonas fragariae. The sequence continues at coordinate 3,644,184 of NZ_CP071955.1, forward strand.
CCGGGATGCCCAAGCGGCTTTCTTCCACCGCCACTTTCTGGATCTGCATGCCCAGCGCGGCGCCGACGCCATTGAACAGCGAGCCGACACGGCCCTGCCGCACCTGCTGCAATACCTCGTCGGCGTTGAGCACGTTTGCTTCGGGATTCACGTCCGGCGCGAACGGCCGCACCATGTCGGCGAATACACCCAACTGTCCGACCTTCTCTTCGACGGTCATCCGGGCAATCAGGGTTTCGATGCGATCAGCAGACATGAGATCCTTGAGAAAACGTTTACATACACCGGCAATTCTAGCCTGAGGCGCCCGCGAGGACGCAAGTCTAGGGAGTCCGGAGGTGGGACCGGGGGGGCGTAAAGCGGGCTCTGCCCATGCTTTGGCCTCACGAATTACCAGTGCCCGCCCTATATCCGGTTGCAGGTGTACGCCTGAGGTCTATATGGAACGACGCTCGCGCTCGATGATCACGCCCACCGACTGCGCGCCGCGCACCGCGCCCGGCTTGCTCAGCTTCAACCGCAGCCAGTGCACCTGGAACTCGTTCAGCACGATCGCCGCGCAGCGCTCGGCCAGGGTCTCGACCAGCCCGAAGTCCGAGGCCTGCACGAATTCGATCAGCCGCTTGCTCACCGTCTTGTAGTTCAGCGTATCGGCGATGTCGTCACTGGCTGCCGCAATGCGGTTGTCGAAGCCCATCTCCAGGTCGAACCGCAGGGTCTGGCGGATACCCCGCTCCCAGTCGTAGATGCCGATCAGCGCATCGATTTCGAGACCTTCAATGAAGACTTTGTCCATGGGGGAGAATAGGAAATGGGGAATAGGAAATGGTGAGAAACACAAGCAACAGCACAGCAGCGCGGACGGGATCGGAGTGACGCTCTTACGATTGGCGATTCCCCGCTCCCGATACCTGCGCCTGCGCCTGCGCTAACAGCGGCAAGCTAGCCATATCCCAGCGCGGCGTCACATGCACCGCGGCATCGGCGCGCTCGCCGGCCTCCAGCCGTAGCGCACCGGCGAAGGCGATCATTGCGCCGTTGTCGGTGCACAAGGCCGGGCGCGGGAAGCAGACCCGGCCGCCGCGTCGCTGCGCGGCTTCCTGCAGGCGCGCGCGCAGGCGCTTGTTGGCGCCCACGCCGCCGGCCACCACCAGGGTGTTGCAGTCGGCCGCATCCAGCGCGCGCAGGCATTTGATCGCCAGCGTCTCTACCACGGCGTCCTCGAAACCTCGCGCGATATCCGCCCGGACGGTGTCGGATTGGTCGCTGGCGCGCCAGGCCAGCAGCACCTGCGTCTTGAGCCCGCTGAAGCTGAAATCCAGCCCTGGCCGGTCGGTCATCGGTCGCGCGAATTTATAGCGTTCCGGCGTGCCGGTTTCGGCCAGCGCTGCCAACTGCGGCCCGCCCGGGTACGGCAAGCCCATCATCTTGGCAGTCTTGTCGAAGGCCTCGCCAGCCGCGTCGTCCAGGGTCTCGCCCAACACTTTATAGCGGCCCAGCGCCTTCACCGACACCAATTGAGTATGCCCGCCGGAGACCAGCAGCGCCACGAACGGCGGCTGCGGCGGGTCGTCTTCCATCAACGGCGCCAGCAGATGGCCTTCCATGTGGTGCACGCCGATCGCCGGCACGTCCAGCGCCCAGGCCAGCGAGCGCGCCACGCCAGCACCGACAAGCAGTGCGCCAACCAGGCCCGGACCGGCGGTGTAGGCCACGCCATCGAGTTCGTCGATGCGCAGCCCGGCCTCGCCCAGGGTCTGGCGGATCAGCGGCAGTAGCTTGCGCACGTGGTCGCGGCTGGCCAGTTCCGGCACCACCCCGCCGTATTCGGCATGCAACGCGATCTGGCTGTAGACCGCGTGGGCGCGCAGCGCCGGCACGCCCGACAGCGCAGTGTCGTAGACCGCCACGCCGGTCTCATCGCACGATGATTCGATCCCAAGGACTTTCATGGCAGCTCGGCAGTCAGGTACATGCGTCTATTTTCGCAGCTTTTGTGCTGCGCCGATCACACGGCGGCGATATGCTGCGCGCCGTGTGATCGCTGTCGGATCAAGCCCAAACGTAACGCTTTGACAAGCCTGCAGAGGTAGAACTTGCCGGGGGCTTGCAGGTCGTTGGCAAGTCGTTATAATGCGCGGCTCGCCGGGGCAACCCGGAAACTCCGTCACGCGAGTCCGCTCGCACCCGCCCGGGGCTCCCGGACGGAAATCCCATCACCTGGAGAACCCATGCCCAGCGTTAAAGTCCGCGAGAACGAGCCCTTCGAATTTGCGCTCCGCCGTTTCAAGCGCACCTGCGAAAAGGCCGGCGTGCTGGCCGAGACCCGCAAGCGCGAGTTCTACGAAAAGCCGACCCAAGAACGTAAGCGTAAGGCTGCCGCTGCTGTGAAGCGTCAGTTGCGTCGTTCCTCGCGCGACGTCACCAAGCGCCAGCGCTTGTACTGATCGAACGCGGTTCCTTACCGGTGGGTAGGCGCTGTAGGCGCGACCCACCGGGATCGAACCCAAGAGCCGGCACGCGCAAGCGTTGCCGGCTTTTTGTATTGGTCCCGGGTCAGGCCAGTCTCTGCGATCGCAACTGCGTGGCTGCCGAGCTTGGTCGCAACCGCATCCGCTTCGCTCGCCCCTCTACTTCCTGCCGCTGCGCTCTGCCAGCCATAGCGTATCGGCATACATTCAACATGCAAATCTTAGGAGTCACCGCATGCCCCTCAAGCAGCAGCTCACCGACGACATGAAGGCCGCCATGAAATCCGGCGACAAGCACAGCCTGAGCGTGATCCGGCTGATCAATGCCGCAATCAAGCAGAAGGAAGTGGACGAGCGCATCGAGATGGACGATGCCGCCGTGATCGCCGTGCTCAACAAGATGGTCAAGCAGCGCAAGGACTCGGTGACCCAGTTCGAGGCCGCCGCGCGCGACGATCTGGCGCAGATCGAGCGCGAGGAAATCGTGGTGATCGAGCGCTATCTGCCGGCCAAGATGGGCGAAGCCGAGATCGTTGCCGTCATCCAGGCTGCAATCAGCGAAACCGGAGCGAGCAACCCCGCCGACATCGGCAAGTTGATGGGCGCGCTAAAGCCCAAGCTAGCCGGTCAGGCCGACATGGGTTTGGTCTCGACGCTGGTCAAGCAGCACTTGGCAGGCTGAAATCTCCATCCGCACTGCCCTGCGCCAGTTGGCCGGGGCAGAGCGAGGCTTGCGCTTTGATGGCGGGGTGCCGCCGGTTGCGTGGTTTGCCAGCTGTGAGTTCCTCAACGAAGCAGCCTGCTTGATCCTGCTTCGTTGTCGCGTTCAGCGGACGCGGGGCGACATTGCCAATAGCGAATGTATGAAGATGTCGCAGTTCTGCAGCAACTGCCGATCTCACGATCGATGTCAGCTAATGGTTGAGTCAGCAATCTCGACAAAGCACGTCGCTTCGCCGCCCTGAACACCATGCGATCGGCACACGTGCACGACATCCGGCATCGTCCACGCCGCATGAATCGCGATACCCGGCGACCACGACTCACTAGCGCTGGACGAAGCGATGTACCCACTCACCCCTACATTCGCAGCAACGCGTTCCATGCACCATTGCACCAAACCGCTACGCTTTCACCAGACCTTCGATCCCGCCCTGTTAGAACGGATCGGCCAGCGCAGGCGCGGGCGAAGCACTCCGCATACCGGTTTTGCCTAACGACACCTGCGCGCACGACGGTATGCCCAAGGATTCCATCGCCGGTGACGAAGCTCTCAACCGAACACCTGCACAAGCATCTCGGCCGCCTGCAGCGCAGCCTGCCAGTAGCACTGCTGAATCGTTTTCTCGAGATCGATGTGATGACGCAAGCCGCATCGCTGTCGTTCTACGCCTTGCTGTCATTGGCACCATTGCTGGTGCTGCTGCTGTGGCTGACCGCCTCGCTGTATCCGCCTGCGCAGGAAGCGCTGGTGCAGCAAATTGCGCAACTGGCCGGTGGTAGCGCTGCGGAAGTGGCCGATACCGTGATCCGCAATGCCACCGATCAACCTGGCGTCGGCTCGCTGGCCGGACTGTGGAGCACGTTGCTGCTGTTCATTGGTGCCACCGCGGTGTTCGCGCAGTTGCAGAACGCGCTGAATCTGATCTTCCGCACCGACAAGCAGCGCCTGGAAGGCGTCATGGCGTGGCTGAAGAAGCGCGTGTTCTCCTTCGGCGTGATCCTGGCGTTGGGCTTTTTGCTGATCGTGTCGATGATCGCCACCACCGCGCTGCAAGTGGTGTTCGCGCGGCTGCCATCGGTGCTGCCGGCGCTGGGCTACGTCACCACACTGGCGCTATATACGCTCGCGTTCGCATTCCTGTATCGCTATCTGCCCGATCGCATCGTGAACTGGCGGCAGGCCTTCATTGGCGGCCTCATCACTGCGCTATTGTTTGCGCTGGGGCGTTACGGCATCGGACTGTATATCGCCGAAGCCGCACCCGGCAGCGCGTATGGTTCGATGGGCACGCTGGTCATCTTGCTGGTGTGGATGTACTACGCCTCGGTGGTGTTCTTCGTCGGCGCCTTGCTGACCGCGGTAATCGACGAACGCGTGCGTTCGCACCGCAAGCTGCGCGAGGCCGGGGTGGATCCGGAGCATGTGCTGGAAGGGTCGGTCGCACCGGTCGTTACCGCATCGGACACGCAGGACACGCGCACGCGTAGTTGATTTACGCCTGGCAAAATGTGCGGCGCATGACTCGCGCGCACGCAGCAGCGCGCTGAATCAGGCGGGCGCCAGCTGCTGGGATATCCTAGTGTGATGCCCCGCATCCCCGACGCGTTTATCGACGAACTGCTCGCACGCACCGACATCGTCGAGGTGGTGGGCGGTCGCGTACCGCTTAAGCGCCAGGGCAAGGAATATTCAGCGCGCTGCCCGTTCCACGACGAGCGCTCGGCCTCGTTCACGGTGTCGCCGACCAAGCAGTTCTATCACTGCTTCGGCTGCGGCGCGCATGGCACCGCGATCAGTTTCCTGATGAATTACGACCGCCTCGAATTTCTCGACGCGGTCGACGAGCTGGCCAAGCGTGCCGGCATGGAAATTCCGCAGCACACACAGCAACGCACGCCCCAACAGCAGGACGACAGCCGCGAGCTGTATTCGGCACTGGAGGCCGCCGCCAAGTTCTTCCAGCGCCAGCTTGAGGGCAGCGAACGCGCCCGCGACTACCTGGATGGGCGCGGCGTGGATGCCGACAACCGCATGCGCTTCCAGATCGGTTACGCGCCCGATGGCTACAGCGCCTTGAAGGACGCGCTCGGCACCGATGCGCGCCGCATGAGTGTGCTCGAGCGCGCCGGGCTGTTTTCCAAGAACGATCGAGGCCACGTCTACGACAAATTCCGCGACCGGGTGATGTTCCCGATCTTCGACCGGCGTGGCCGCGTGATCGCGTTCGGCGGACGCATCATGGGCGCGCCGGTCGACGGCCGCGACCCGGGGCCTAAGTACCTCAATTCGCCGGAAACCGCGCTTTTCCACAAGGGCCGCGAGTTGTATGGCCTGTGGCAGGTGCGCCAGACCAACCAGAAGATCGAGCGGCTGATCGTGGTTGAGGGCTACATGGATGTGGTCTCGCTGTTCCAGTTCGGCCTCACCCAGGCGGTGGCCACGCTGGGCACGGCGACCACGCCCGAACATGCCGAACTGCTGTTCCGCAACGCACACAAAGTGTATTTTTGCTTTGACGGCGATAGAGCGGGTAGGTCTGCAGCGTGGAAAGCGCTGGAATCGGTACTGCCGAAAATGAGAGAAGAAAAGCAGGCTTTCTTTCTCTTCCTTCCCGATGGCGAGGATCCGGACAGCATCGTCAGAAGTCAGGGGCCTGACGCATTCAATGCCCGCCTTGAAAAGGCAACCCCTATTTCAGAGTTTTATTTCAATCAGCGTCTGCAAGGAGCACAACTCGCCAGCAGAACCGGACAGGCTGCTTTTTTCGACAAATGCAAACCCGATATCGTGGCGATGCCCGATAGTGGTTTCAGAGACATCATGGTTACCCGGATCAAAGAACTTACCGGCCAGGATATCTTTGGAGCGTCTAAGAGGAAGAGCAGCCTTCCATCCAATACCAACGGCCGAGAGGCAGTTCCCAAGCGCAGCTTGGTGCGCGCCGCCATTGCGATCCTGCTGCAACAGCCATCGCTGGCGCTTAGCCTGGACCGCCACCACGACCTAACCGCCCTGCGCCTGCCTGGTGTGGAACTGCTGATCGAGTTGCTGGATCTTGTGCAGCAACGTCCCGAAATCAGCACCGGTGCGCTGCTGGAACATTTTGCCGACCGCGCAGAACAGGCCGCCTTGCAGAAACTGGCCGCGCAAGCGCTTCCCGGCGACGAACACAGCTGGGCAATGGAGTTGCACGACGTGGTTACCCAACTTGATAAGCAATTGCTGCGTCAGCGCGTGGAAGAACTGCAGGCCAAACAGCGCTCGCAAGGGCTGGACAACACCGACAAATACGAAATGCGCGAGTTGCTCAAGGCGCTCGCAGCGCTCTAAGAGTGGCTAACAAAACGTAGCGCGCGTGCATGCGATGGTGCTGCACGGTGCGCTCAGAACCGACTTGTGCAATTGGGTACATACCATTCCGAGCAGCGGCCGCGCCTGCCTGACGGTGAGCGCGACCGTTTTGCCAATCGCTCGCGGTGGCAACTGCCTGTCGTTGCGGCTAACGCACCCAAGGCAGTAGCAGATGGTCGACCATCAGAAACGCGAACAACGCCATCAGGTAGACGATGGAGTAGCCGAACATCTTCATCGAGAACAGCTCGTCTGGCGGGTCGAGCATGCGCCATGCGTACCAGAGGAACACCACGTTGAGCACTACTGCGCCGCCGAGGTAAAACACTCCGCTCATGCCCACCGCCACCGGCAGCACGGTCACGATTGCCAGCAGCACCGTGTAGACCAGGATCTGCCTGCGCGTATGCGGCACGCCGTGGGTCACCGGCAACATCGGGATCGCCGCCTTGGCGTAATCGGCGCGACGAAAGATCGCCAGCGCCCAGAAATGCGGCGGCGTCCAGATAAAGATGATCAGCACCAGCAGCGAGGCGTTGATCCAGTCGGCACTGGTCGGCAAGCCGGTGACTGCGGCCCAGCCCAGCATCGGCGGCATAGCACCGGCCAGCCCGCCGATTACGATATTCTGCGAGGTCGCACGTTTCAGGTACACCGTGTAGATCACCGCATAGCCGATCAGCGAAGCGAAGGTCAGCACCGCGGTAATGACGTTCACCCACACCACCAAGATGGTCATGGAGATCACGATCAGCACGCTGGCAAATACCAGCACCTGCCACGGACGCACCTTGCCCACCACCAGCGGCCGCCATGACGTCCGCGCCATCTGCGCATCGATCTTGGCATCGAGCAACTGATTGATCGCCGCCGCCGCCGAGGCCGCCAGCCAGATACCCAGAAAGCCAAGCGCACCGGTGCGTACCTGTGGCCAGGTCGGCATGTCCGGGATGGCCAGGAACATGCCTACCAACGCGGTGAACACGATCAGTGCCACCACCTTGGGTTTGGTCAGATCCCAGTAATCGCGCACGCTGACAGCCATCCTCACTCCGGCGCGCGCAGCCGCGCCAACAGCGAGACCAACACGAACAGCAACGCCAGCGCGCCACCGTTGTGCATGACCGACACTTCCAGCGGCAGCGCCAGCTTGACGTTGAGCATGCCCAACATTACCTGCACCGCCACCAGCACTGCCAGAGCGCCCCCCCAGCCGCGCATGCCCGGCGAGCGCGACAAGCGCCACGCCAGCCACCATAGGTACAGCGCCGTCGCAATGGCCCACAGCCGGTGTGCCATCTGGATGGCAATACGCGCCGCGCCATCAAGCACGCCGCCTTCGTAATCCACCCCGATCCCACGCCACAGCGTGAAGCCTTCGCGAAAGTCATGCGGCGGCCACCACTGGCTGACGCAACGCGGGAAGTTGTCGGCCGACCAACTGCCGCCGCCACACGCCAAGGCCGCGTAATTGGCACTGACCCAGCCACCGAGCGCGATCTGCAGGCCCAGCACCGCCACGCCCAGGCGCAGCAGCCACTTCAGCAGCGAGGCGTCTGCCAAGGTGATCGGCACATGGGTCGCGCGCCAAGCCATCCACACCAGCAGCGAGAACATCAGCATGCCGCCAAGCAGATGCCCCATTACCACGATGGGCTTGAGCAGCAGCGTCACCGTCCACATGCCCAGCAGCGCCTGGAAGATCACCACCGCCAGCGTCAGCACCGCAGCGCGAGCCAGATCAATATTGCTCCAGCGCAGCGCCGCCGACAGCAGGACGGCCTCGCCCGCGACCGCCATGCCAAACGCGACGCTGTGCCAGCCGGACATGTAGAGAGGAATCGACAGCGCCACCAACACTGCGGCCGATACGACTTGCGCAATGCCCATGCGGCGCCGACGTGCTGCCAGCAACGACAACACCATCACTTCCACACCGAGTGCGCCGGCCAGGAAACGGTGCACCTGTTCGCGCCAAGCCTTGTGCGATTCCAGCGGACGGATCTGACTGGCCACATGCGTGTTGGCTTCGTCGGTGGTCTGCGGCCAGGTGACACGGCCGTAGCAGGTCGGCCAGTCTGGGCAACTCATCCCGGCATCGGACAGGCGCACGAACGACCCGAACAGGATCGTGCTCGCAGTGAACAACGCAGCCAGCCATGCCATGCGGTGGAAGTGGCGAAACAATGCCGGTGGCGCAAACAGATTCATCGAAACAGGCTCACATCAGTTTCAGCAGCTTGACCAGATCGGCACGCAAGCCGGCCGGGTCGAAACCCGGAGCGTAACGCAGGATCACGAAGCCATTGGGATCGATCACATACACCGGCACGCCGGCAGCGTCGGCGGCGCGCGGCAGCAAGGCCTGCCGCAGCCGCGCGTCCTCGCGCAGCACACGCAGGGCCGGCATCGGCGGCAAACCGGTTGGCGGGGTGCCGATCCACAACACCTCCACCTTGTCGGCGCGATGCCCAAGCAACTGCCACACCTTGTCCAGTTCGGCCGCCAGCGTCACGCACTGCTGCGTGCAATTTGGCGGCGGTGCAAGAACAATCCGCCAGACCCGCTCGATCGGCGCCCACGCATATGGCTGCCCGTTCGCGCGTAGCGGAACCAATGCACGCAGGTCGGCAGGCGGTTTCAGCAGTTCGCCGTGATTGCGCATCGATGCCGGCTGCCATCCGGAGAAGCGCAGCACGCCGGCCAGCAACATCGAGCCGAAGAACAGCACCGCCAGGGCAATCAGCATGCTGCGGCCGCGTTTGACCGAGTGCGGCGTGGCCGATGTGGATGAGGTCATGCCGGCGATTTTCTCATGCCGCAGGCGTCAGTGCTCGCGTCGAGGGCGGCGGTGCGCACGCCACGTCAGCAGCGTTGCGGTGAGCAGCACTGCCGTAGCCAGCCCGAACCATTGCACCGCATAACCCAGGTGCCGCGCGGGTGGCAGCGTGTTCGGCAGCATCTCCAGATCGCGCGCATACCCAACCGGTAGGGCCGGATCCAGGCGCAAGACCTGCGACGAAATGTCGCGCCTGCCAAGCGTGCTGCGCAAGGCCGTTGTATCCAGGCGCGTGGCTAACCAGATCTGCGGTGCATCGACCGCTGCCAATGCCGGCCCAATGGCGAGTCCAGCCGAAGGCGGTGCGCTCAACAACCCCTGTATTGCCTGGGTACCTTGCATCGGAGTGATCGTTGGTAACTGCCGATTCGCCGGCAGCGGCAGCCAGCCCAGCTCAACCAGCAACGTGCCTGACATGCCTTCCGGTGCTGCAAGTTGATAGACGCGCACACCCGCGCGCCCTTCGTGCAATTGGTTGTCCAGCAAGACCTGCTGCGGCAGAAAGCGCACGCGCCCGCTCACCCAGTCCAGTTCGTGCGGCATGGCGAATGCCTGCATCAAGGTCAACGGCGTCTCACGAACATGCGCAGCGCGTTCCAGTAAGGCTTGCTTACCATGCATGCGCTGCAGCTGCCATTGCCCAAGCGCCGCAAAACCAGCGCTGACCAATAATGCCAGACACCAACCCAGCACCATCGTGTGCTTGCGCATCATGACAAGCGAGGCAAAAAGGCGTGCAATGCCGTTACCACGCCGATGACTACCGGGGCTGTTGTGAACGATTCGCTCAAGACGCTGCTGATTGTCGCCTTCCTGATCGTGATCCTATGGAACCTGGGCGCCGGTCTCTACTACCTGCTCACCGACCGTGGCGAGACAAAGCGCACAGTCAACGCACTCACCTGGCGCATCGGTCTGTCGGTCGCGTTGATCGCGGTCGTGATCATCGGTATCTACACCGGCTGGATCAAGCCGCACGGAGTTGGGCGCTGACGCGCCGGGATTGGGCGTTAGATGCGCAACAGCGACTTGTCACTGCGCTATTACGAATCCCCAATCCCAGCCCTCAAAGTACATACACGAATAGGAACAACGCCAGCCACACCACGTCCACGAAGTGCCAATACCACGCTGCTGCTTCGAAAGCGAAATGGTGATCGCGGGTAAAGTGCCCCTTCGCGGCACGCATCCACATCACTGCCAGCATGATCGTGCCCAGCAGCACATGCATGCCGTGGAAGCCGGTGAGCATGAAGAAGGTCGAACCGTAGATGCCAGATCCAAGCGTGAGATTGAGTTCGGTATAGGCGTGGATATATTCCTCGGCCTGCAGGAACAAAAACACGCAACCCAGCAGCACGGTCAGGCCCAGCCACAGCAACAACGAACCGCGACGTCCGCCTTTGAGCGCGTGATGGGCGATGGTCAAGGTAACGCCGGAGCTGAGCAGGATCAGCGTATTGATCAGCGGCAAGCCCCAGGCCGGGATGGTCTGAAATTGTCCACCGATCGTGCCAGGGCCATTGGTCGGCCACGCAGCGGAATAGCCGTTCCACAGCAACTCGTTGGTCATCACGCCATCGCCTTCGCCACCCAACCAGGGCAGCGTCAGCACGCGGGTGTAGAACAACGCACCGAAGAAGGCGCAGAAAAACATCACTTCGGAAAAAATGAACCACACCATCCCCATGCGGAACGAGCCGTCTACTTGGCGGTTGTAATGCCCGGCGTTGGATTCGCGAATGACATCGCCAAACCACATGAACAAGGTCGCCAGCAACATCGCCACGCCAGCAAAGAACGTCCAGCGCCCCCATGCTGCGTCGTTGAGCCAACTGGCCACGCCGATCATCATCACGAACATCGCAATCGACCCCACAAACGGCCACTTGCTCTGGCTCGGGACGAAATACGCATCGGCATTGGAACTATGGTCGGCCATGGCGTTGCTTCCGTGTCGTGGGGCGAGTGGATGAACAGTTACGGTGCTGCGCGCGGCGCGCTGGATGCGCCAGCGCCCTGTAATTCCGAGGTCAGTGCGTCGTTGCGATAGAACGTGTAAGACAAGGTGATGGTGGCGACTTCCGGCGGCAAGGCAGGGTCGACGATAAAGCGCAGCGGCATGTCGCGCGTTTCGCCTGCCTGCAAGGTCTGCGCGGTAAAACAGAAACATTCGGTCTTGTTGAAATATCCCGATGCGCGCGCTGGCGCGACCGACGGCACCGCGCTACCCACCACCGCACGCGCGCTATCGTTGCGCGCGAAATACAGCGCTTCGTTGAGTTCGCCAGGCACCACGTCCATCGTCATCTGCTCGGGATGGAAGGTCCACGGCAGTTTGGAATTCACCCCGGCATCGAATTCCACCCGCACGGTACGCTTGCCGGATGCAGCAAGCGCACCCTCGCTCGCACGTGAGCTGCCGCTGCCGGGTGCACGCTCCATGCGGATTCCGAACACTTTCTCGCAGGCGATGCGGTAGAGCGGCACCAGCGAAAAAGTCAGCACGAACACGCCCAATACCACACCCAGCAGCTTGAACAGGCCGGCAGTCGGTGCAGGCGCGGGCGCGCGGGCATTCATCGTGCGATGACTCCAGAGGCGATGAAGCCTGCGTAGATCAGCGCTGCGACGATGCCGACTGTGACCGCAGTGCGGCGGACGGCACGACGCTGTTGCGCCTGCCGTTCGGCAGCGCAGAGCAAACGTATCACGGCCGATGCCGGCGCGGGCTCAGTGACCGATGTCTTCATGCGCAAGATCTCCAGGCTTGATCATCGGCGGCACGGTGAAGGTATGCGCCGGCGCAGGTGAGGGCACTGTCCACTCCAAACCCTTCGCCCCTTCCCATGCGCGCGCATCGGCCTTTGCGCCACTGCGCAACGACGCGAGCAGAATCCCGGCCATCAGGAACGGTGTGGCGAACATGCCGAACGCACCGATCGAACTGATCAGATTCCAGTCGGCGAACACCACGTTGTAATCGGGAATACGCCGCGGCATACCGGCCAAACCGAGGAAGTGTTGCGGGAAGAACAATAGATTGACGAACACCATCGTCCACCAGAAGTGGAACCGGGCCCAGGTCTCGTTGTACATGCGTCCGGTCCACTTCGGCCACCAGTAATACACCGCTGCAATCAATGCGAACACCGCACCGGTAACCAGCACATAATGGAAATGCGCGACAACAAAATAAGTGTCGTGATACTGGAAATCCGCCGGCACGATCGCCAGCATCAGGCCCGAGAAACCACCGATGCTGAAGAGAATGACGAATGCCACTGCCCACAACATCGGCGACTCGAACGTCAGCGAGCCTTTCCACATCGTGCTCACCCAATTGAACACTTTCACCCCGGTCGGGATGGAGATCAGCATCGTGGCGAACATGAAGTAGATTTCGCCACCGAGCGGCATCCCCACGGTGAACATATGGTGTGCCCACACGATGAAACTCAGGAAGGCGATTGCGGCAATCGCATAAACCATCGCCTGGTAACCGAACAGCGGCTTACGGCTGAAGGTGGGAATGATTTCGCTGACCACGCCGAACGCCGGCAGGATCATGATGTAGACCTCAGGGTGCCCGAAGAACCAGAAGATATGCTGGTACATTACCGGGTCGCCGCCGCCGGCGGCGTTGAAAAAGCTGGTACCGAAGAACTTGTCGGTCAACAACATGGTCACCGCACCGGCCAGCACTGGCATCACGGCGATCAGCAGGAATGCGGTGATCAGCCAGGCCCAGCAGAAGATCGGCATCTTCAACAGATCGATGCCAGGCGCGCGCATGTTGAGCACGGTTGCGATGATATTGATCGCACCCATGATCGAACTCACGCCGGCCACATGGATCGCGAACACGCTGAAAGCCACGTTGTAGCCGCCTTGCAACGACAGCGGCGGATACAACGTCCAACCACCCGCCGGCGCGCCGCCCGGCAAAAATAGCGTCAGCAGCAACAAGGTGAACGCGACCGGCAGCAACCAGAACGACCAGTTGTTCATGCGCGGCAACGCCATGTCCGGCGCGCCGATCTGCAGCGGGATCATCCAGTTGGCCAGGCCGACGAAGGCCGGCATCACGCCGCCGAAGATCATCACCAGTGCATGCACGGTGGTCATCTGGTTGAAGAATTCCGGTTTGACGAATTGCAGCCCGGGCTGCATCAGTTCAGCGCGGATTACCACGCTCATCGCCGCGCCGACGATGAACATCACGAAGGAAAACAGCAGGTACAGCGTGCCGATGTCCTTGTGATTGGTCGAGAAAAACCAGCGCTCGACGAAACCGGGCTGGTGGTGTCCGTGGTGATCGACTGCGGTATGCGCCATGACGGAACGACCTCTGCCAAACGAGCGGTTGTGAGCGATTAAAGAACGGCGGTCGGCGCCGCGGCTGGCGCTGTTTCGCCAGACGGCGTCACAGGTGCAGCGGCTGCCGCAGATGCACCCGCAACACTGCGGCGCGCTGCCAGCCAGCGCTGGAACTCGGCTTTGGGCAATGCTTCGACCACGATCGGCATGAATCCATGATCCTTGCCGCACAACTCGGCGCATTGCCCGCGATACACGCCCGGCTGCTCGATATTGGTCCATGCCTCGTTGACGATGCCGGGAATCGCGTCCTGCTTCCAGCCCAGTGCAGGCACCCACCAAGCGTGGATCACGTCGTCGGCAGTAATCACGAAGCGGATTTTGGTATTGACCGGCAGCACCAGACGGTTGTCGACGTCCCGCAGATAATGCGGCTGCGACGCAGCGGTCGGGCGCTCACCGCTCTGCCGGATGCGGTCGGATTCACGCGCCAAGCGACTGGTGAATTCCACACCCTGGCCCAGATACTCGTATTTCCACATCCACTGATAGCCGGTCACCTTGACCGTCATTTCCGATTCGCGGGTGTCGTACATCGCAATCAACTTGGCTGTCGCCGGCCACGCCATCGCGATCAGCACCAACACCGGAATCACCGTCCACAAGATTTCGGCCGTGGTGTTGTGACTGAATTGCGCAGCCACCGCGCCTTTGGACTTGCGGAACTTGAAGATCGCATAGCCCATCGCCGCGAACACCAACGCGCCGATCACCACGCACACCCACAGCGCAACCATGTGCGCCTCGTAGGCCATGCGTGCGGTCTGGGTCACCCCTCGGCCCATGTTGAGCTGCCATTCCTTGGGGTCGGCCGATTGCGCCCATGCGGCAGGCGCGCTCAGCAGCGCCGTCATCGCCAAGCCCAAGCGTACGTGCATCGACTTCCAGCTGCTGCGTTGCGTCATTGCCTAGACCCTTACGTCATCGGTGACGGCCATTGGCGGCCGCGAGCAAGCGTTTTAGCGTAGTTGCCAGTTCTACACGTTCGGCCGGCCCGAGAAAACTTCCGATCTCGATTTGCTTGCCGCTGCTCACCAGCAACACTCTGTCGTCGCGTTCCATGCATAACCGAACCCAATGCGGATGTGCCTGAAACGCTGGTGGCGCGTGTCCGGACGCAAACACCTCGACAACGGTTTCCTCCACCCGGATCGCTTCTTCGCGCTCGCCACTTCGCCACAACTGCCGTAGCGCCAGCGCCACCACACCACTGTGCAACAGGGCGAACATCGGCGCGAACGCATTGCCGGTCCACCAACCCAAGCCTGCAAACAACCACATCGTTCCCGCCAACACTGCGAACAGCAGCACGAATTGCTTGCCCGACAGTGCCCGCGGAGGCCGCAACCGCACTTGCGTCCCAACCCTTTCAGCCATCAACGGCAGCAATTGGATCATTGGTAGACGCAGCGCACTGCGGGAATGTCTTGATGGTAGACCCGCGCGAATGCATGCGGCAAGCGTTTCCGAAGATCCAGGATTTGCTGCAGTGCAGCTAAAAAATGCGCGTAAATCAACCACTTCCGAGCTGCGTGGCGACACCTGCTTCGAAGCAGGCCCGCCAAAGCAAGTGCTGGAGCAAGTGCTGGCGACCGACATGCACAAAACGGCAGGAAAGCTGCCGCTTCCACACAAGTGCGCGGGCGGGGTGGCTCACTAGAATGAGCGAGGATTCCCAGCCCTCTTTCGCATGAACGCTCAGCTCGACCCGTTTGCCTCCAACCCGGTTGCGCGCCCGCTGTTGGCGCCCGAACTGCCCGCCGCGCCAGGCGCTTTGCGTGCCGCCGTCACCGCCGCCTGGCTCAAGGACGAAGCCGAGCACGTGCGCGAATTGCTAGCCCATGCACGCCTCCCGGCCGCCGAACAAACGAAGGTGCAAGCGGTCGCGGCCGACTTGGTCACCCGCGTGCGCGTGCGCGCACACGACCAGAGCGCGATCGAAGCCTTCATGCGCCAATACGACCTGGGCAGCGAAGAAGGCGTCCTGCTGATGTGCGTGGCCGAAGCGTTGCTGCGTATTCCCGATCAGAACACTGCAGACAAACTGATCCGCGACAAGCTCGGCGATGCCGACTGGAACAAGCACATGGGCGGCAGCGACTCGGTGCTGGTCAACGCATCGACCTGGGGGCTGATGCTCACCGGCAAGCTGGTGCAGCTCAACGACCTCACACGCGCCGATGTGCCCGGTGCATTCAAGCGACTGATCGGCCGCGTCGGCGAACAGGTGATTGGTCTGGCTGTGCGTCAGGCAATGAAGATCATGGGCCATCAATTCGTCATGGGACGCACCATCGGTGAGGCATTGTCGCGCTCGCGCAAAGGCGACAACGCCGATTACCGCTATTCGTTCGACATGCTCGGCGAAGGCGCACTCACCATGGAGGATGCGCAGCGCTATCTGCAGGCGTATCGCGATGCGATTCATGCGATCGGCCGCAGCGGCAGCTTCGTCGGCACCGACGTGTTCGCCGCGCCCAGTATTTCGATCAAGCTGTCGGCGCTGTATCCGCGCTACGAGCATGCAAAACGTGCACGCGTGTTGGCCGAACTGGTTCCCGGCGTATTGGAGCTGGCGCAGTTGGCCAAGGCCTACGGCATCGGCTACACCGTCGACGCCGAAGAAGCAGACCGCCTGGAACTGTCGCTGGACATCATCGAGGCCACGTTCTCCGACCCGTCGCTGGACGGATGGGAAGGCTATGGTCTTGCCGTGCAGGCGTATCAAAAACGCACGCCCTATACGATCGATTTCCTGGCCGATCTTGCACGTCGCCTCGGTCGGCGCATTCCTGTGCGTCTGGTCAAAGGCGCGTATTGGGATGCAGAAATCAAGCGCGCACAGATCGAAGGCCACCCCGGCTATCCGGTATTTACCCGCAAGCAGAATACCGACGTGTCCTACCTTGCCTGCGCACGTCGCATGTTCGCGCACAGCGATGCGCTGTATCCGATGTTCGCCACCCATAACGCGCAGACCATCGCGGCGGTGCGTGCGATTGCTGCAGGCAAGACTTACGAGCATCAGAAGCTGCACGGCATGGGCGATGATCTGTATGCCGAAGTGATTCCGGCCGATCGTCTGGGTGTGCCCTGCCGCGTGTATGCACCGGTCGGCTCGCACGAGGATCTGCTGCCGTATCTGGTACGCCGCCTGCTCGAAAACGGCGCCAATTCCAGCTTCGTCAATCGTATTACCGATGAAACCGTCGCTATCGAAGATTTGATTCGCGATCCGGTCGAAGCGGTTTTGTCATTTACCTCCATTGCGCATCCCAAGATTCCGCTGCCAACCGAACTGTTGCGCAGCCAGAACCAGCACAGGAAAAACTCCATGGGCGCCAATCTCGCCAACGACAACGATCTGCGGCAGTTGGCCGAGCAACTCAATGCCGCGATCAAACCGTGGAAGGCAGCCCCGCTGGTGCCCGACGCGGTGATCAGCACGCCCAGCGAGGCGGTGCTCAACCCGGCAGATCGTCGCGAAACGGTCGGGCAGTGGCAGCCAGCCGACCCGGCCACCGTACAGACGTCCCTGGCGACCGCTGCCGCCGCGCAGCCCGCCTGGAACCGCACACCTGCAGCAAGTCGCGCCACCATCCTGGAACATGCCGCCGAACTGCTCGAAGCGCGCATGCCCGGATTCATGGCGATTTGCGTCAAGGAAGCCGGCAAGACCTTGCCCGACGCAGTGGCCGAGGTCCGCGAGGCGGTGGATTTCCTGCGCTATTACGCCAGCCAGGCACGCGCGCAGTTCGGCGCGCCCGAACGCCTGCCCGGACCAACCGGCGAATCCAACGAGCTGCAGCTGCATGGCCGCGGCGTATTCGTCTGCATCAGCCCCTGGAACTTCCCGCTCGCCATTTTCCTCGGCCAAGTCGCAGCCGCCCTCGCTGCAGGAAATAGCGTCATCGCCAAACCGGCCGAGCAGACCAACCTCATCGGATATGCCGCAGTAAAACTACTTCATGAAGCTGGCATCCCCGAAGCAGTCGTGCAGTTCTTGCCAGGCGATGGCGCCACCGTCGGCGCCGCACTGACCAACGATCGGCGGGTCGCCGGCGTCGCTTTTACCGGCTCCACCGACACCGCACGCATCATCAATCGCACGCTGGCCTCGCGTGATGCCGCGATCGGCGTCTTGATTGCCGAGACTGGCGGCCAGAACGCCTTCATCGCCGACTCGTCGTCGCTACCGGAGGCCGTCGTCAAGGACGCGATCTCCAGTGCCTTCATGTCTGCCGGCCAACGTTGCTCGGCCGCACGCGTGCTGTTCGTCCAGGACGACATCGCCGACAAGGTCATGACCATGCTCGCCGGCGCCATGGGTGAGTTGAAAATTGGCGACCCCGGCCAGTTGTCCACCGACATTGGTCCCGTTATCGATGCCGATGCGCTCAAGATTCTCGGCGATCACGCAGCGCGCATGGATCGCCAAGCTCGCCTGATCGGCTGCACCACATTGGATGCAGTAACCGCAAACGGCAGCTTTTTCGCTCCGCGCGCGTACGAACTGACGTCGCTTGCGCAGTTACATCGCGAGGTTTTCGGTCCCGTCCTGCACGTGATCCGCTGGAAAGCCGATCAGCTAGACACTGTTATCGATCAAATCAACGCCACTGGATATGGCTTGACCCTAGGAGTGCACTCGCGCATCGACGAGACCATCGAGCGCATTACTTCACGCGTCACGGTCGGCAATGTTTACGTCAACCGCAACCAGATCGGCGCCGTCGTCGGCGTACAGCCCTTCGGCGGCCAGGGCCTATCCGGCACTGGGCCCAAAGCCGGCGGCCCGCACTACCTGTTGCGTTTTGCAACCGAAAAGGTCGTCACTGTCAACACCACAGCCGCAGGTGGCAACGCCTCACTACTGACAATGGGCGACTGAGACGAGGATAATGGCCGTCGCGTCAGGGTCTTGGCCTTGCCACGATGCAACACCTGCACGCCATCCACCTCGCGCCCGCGATCGCCCAGATCCACGATCGCCACGGTTGGTTGGATACCCAGATCCTGCAGCAACCCGCGCGTCCGCTCCAGTTCTGGCAGCTCAACCGGTGACAAGCACGACCCGCGCGAAATTGCGCTTGCCAACCTGGATGACACCCTCAAAGCCTTGGCCAAACTGGCGCGAAGGATCCTCGACCACTTCGCCGTCGATCTTGACTGCCCGCTCCTTGAGTTTGCGCGTGGCTTCGGAATTGCTGGGCGTCAGGCCGGCGGCAGTGAGCAGGCTTGCGATCCGCAGCCCTTCAGCCGGCACGGCCACTTCCTGCAGTGGCAACAGGCTGGTGTCGCCCTGCCCCGTCACCACGGCGTGCCAGCCGGCAATAGCCTGCTCGGCCGCTGCGGCATCGTGAAAACGTGCGGTCAGTTCGCGAGCCAGACGCAATTTGACCTCGCGCGGGTGCAGCTCACCCGAAACGACCTGTTCTTTCAGGCGCGCGGCCTCGGCAACGTCAATGTCGAAGGACAGCAGATCGATCCAGCGCCAGGTCAACTCGTCACCGATCTTCATCGTCTTGGTGACAATGTCGATGGCGGGCTCATTGATACCGATGTAGTTGCCCAGCGACTTGGACATCTTGGCAACGCCATCCAGACCTTCCAATAACGGCATGGTCAGCACGATCTGCGGCGCCTGTCCATAATGTTCCTGCAAGCTGCGACCCACCAGAAGGTTGAACTTCTGATCGGTGCCGCCCAGTTCGACGTCTGCCTTCAAGGCGACCGAGTCGTAGCCCTGCACCAGCGGATACAGGAACTCGTGGATGGCGATCGGCTGGTGGCCGCTGAAGCGCTTGGCGAAGTCGTCGCGCTCGAGCATGCGCGCGACCGTGTGCTGCGCCGACAACTTGATCATGTCTGCGGCACTCATCTGGCCGAACCATTCGGAGTTGAAGCGCACCTCGGTACGCTCGCGGTCGAGGATTTTAAAGACCTGCTCCTCATAGGTACGCGCGTTGGCCAGCAACTCTTCGCGACTGAGCGGCTTGCGGGTGACGTTCTTGCCGCTAGGGTCACCGATCATGCCGGTGAAGTCGCCGATCAGGAAGATCACCTGATGGCCGAGCTGCTGAAAATGCCGCATCTTGTTGAGCAGCACGGTGTGGCCCAAATGCAGATCCGGTGCGGTGGGATCGAAGCCGGCCTTTACCCGTAGCGGGACACCTGATTTGAGCCGCGCTTGGAGCTGATCGAGCTTGAGGATCTCGTCGACACCGCGGCCAATGAGCACAAGGGATTCTTCGATAGTGGCCAACCACAGACTCCAGCGGCGTGTGCCGTCAAAAACATGAATGATGTTAAACGCGAGTTAATTCCGCGCCGAGTGAAATAATGAACAGGCTCAATACTTTGACGCGCTGTTACATGGTGCCTATGTTACCGATGTTTGCGCTCGCATTCCGAGCCGCTTAGGAATTTGAACGATGCAGAACTCAGAGCAGGGCCGTGCGCGTAAGCGGCGCTTTCAAGAACGTCTCCACGTCCTCCACGACACTGCACTGCATCGCAAGCTCAGGGCACACCTGTCGGCAGCATTCAACGACAGCTGGACACGCCGCCATTGGATCCATGCCAGTCTGTTCGCGACCATCGGCGCGCTGGTCGCGACGATCGTGCCGGGCTTTTCCAACGCAATCGATACGCCGCTCTCCAGCCATTCCACGCTGGCATTGCCGCTGCCGCCCTTGTTACCTAGCCGCAAGCAGCTCGCGCCTGGCACCGATTGGGAAAGGGTGCAGGTCAAGCCCGGTCAGACGCTGAGCACCTTGTTTAGCGAGTTGGGGATTCCGACCGCGGTGATGTATCAGGTGCTTGCGCATCCGGGCACCAAGGAGGCGCTGACCAAGTTGCGTCCAGGCACCGAGATCGCCTTCGATATGCCAACGCCAGGGCAGCTGCGCGCACTGCGCTTCGATCGCGACGACAGCCATCGTGTGGAGCTGCGCCTGTTGGGCGACAGCGTGCGCGAGAACGTCACCGAGCGCGCGACGACCATGCGTACGGTGGTGGCAAGCGGGGAAATCAGCAGTTCGTTGTATGCATCGGCCGGCAAGTCCGGCCTGTCACCGGCGGCGGTGGCGATCATGACCGACGAGATTTTCAAGTACGACATCGACTTCGATAAGGACCTGCAGCCGGGCGACCGTTTCAGCGTGGTGATGGATGAGAGCTGGCGCGAGGGCGAGCGGATCGGCACCGACGAGATCCTGGCGGCGACCTTCACCACTGGTGGCAAGACCTATACCGGCTTCCGCTTTAAGCGCGAGGGCAAGCCGGCCGAGTATTTCGACATCAATGGCCGGCCGCTGAAGAAAAGCTTCATCCGTATGCCGGTGGCCTACAGCCGTATCAGCTCCACCTTCGGTGCGCGTAAGCATCCGGTGCTGGGCACCATGCGCATGCACAAGGGTGTGGATTACGCGGCCGCCTCGGGCACGCCGATCATGGCTGCTGGCGATGCGCGCGTGGTGTTTGTGGGCACCCAGCATGGCTACGGCAACGTGGTGATCCTGGACCACGGCAGGAACTTCAGCACGCTGTACGGGCACATGTCGCGCTTCGGCAAGATCAAGGCCGGCCAGCGGATCAATCAGGGCACGGTAATCGGTTATGTAGGCATGACCGGTCTGGCGACCGGCCCGCATCTGCATTACGAATTCCGCCTCGCCGGCCAACAGCGCAACCCGATGTCGGTGACCATGCCGCCGCCGGAGCCGCTGCAAGGCGCCGAGCTGGCGGCGTTCCGCGCGCAGACTGCGCCTGCATTGGCACGTATCGAAAGCATCGAGAAGCTGATCTATGCCGATGCCGCCAAGCCTGGCAAGAGCAAGCCGCGCGGTTGAGTGGAGCGTATGACAAGCCTTTGCGAGCAGTTCCCTGGTCGAACACTGCACCTGTTCATGCCGAAAGCGCAGCCTTGCTAAGCCGCCACTATGAATGAAAAGCCGGTTGACGGCTCTGCCCCAGCTGCACAAGCTGGGCGATTGTGCATATCTGGCTCGGGCATGTGTGCTCTGAAACACGTGGAATTCCCGCTCTATCTGGGCCTGATGTCGGGCACCAGCGCCGACGGCATCGATGCCGCGCTGGTGCGCTTTGCCGACGGCACACACCGCCGCTGCGAACTCGTCGCAGGCATCACGGTGGCCTGGGAGCCGCAACTGCGGGAAAGGTTGGTGGCGCTGGGCCAAGGAGCTGAGGCGATCGCCATCGATGCGCTCGGCCAGCTGGACGCGCAGGTGGGACTGGCGTTTGCCGCTGCTGCCAATCAGCTGATCGGCGAAAGCGGCGTGGACCGGCAGCGCATTCGCGCAATCGGCTCGCATGGGCAGACCATCCGCCACCGACCGAAAGCGAATCCGTCTTTCACCTGGCAGATTGGCGATGCCAGCCGGATTGCCGAGCACACCGGGATCACCACGGCGGCCGATTTCCGCCGCCGCGATGTCGCGGCCGGTGGGCAAGGCGCGCCGCTGATGCCGGCCTTCCATCTGGCGATGCTGGGCGCGGGCGACGAAGACCGTGCCGTGCTCAATCTGGGGGGCATCGGCAATCTGACGTTGATCCCGCGCGATGGCGCGGTGCGGGGCTTCGATACCGGGCCGGCCAATGCGTTGCTGGATAGCTGGTGCCAGCAACACCATGGCACCTCGTTCGATGCCGAGGGTGCATTTGCCGCCAGTGGGCGAGTCGATGCGGCATTGCTGCAGGCGCTGTTGGCCGACCCATGGTTTGCATTGCCGCCGCCCAAGAGCACCGGGCGCGAACAGTTTCATCTGGCCTGGGCGCTGCAGGCAATGCAGACGACAGGCAGCGCGACCCCACATGCGGCCGATGTGCAGGCGACCTTGCTGGAACTCACCGCGACCACCGTGGCCGATGCGTTGCTGCGGCTGCAACCCGACACCCGCCGAATAATGGTGTGCGGCGGCGGAGTGCGCAATCCTGTGTTGATGGCACGATTAGCGGCACGGCTGCCAGGCGTGGTGGTTGAATCCAGCGCGCGACATGGGCTGGATCCGGACTACCTGGAAGCGATGGGCTTTGCATGGCTGGCGGCGGAGTTGCTGGCGGGACGCGCGGCCAATCTGCCGTCGGTGACCGGAGCGATGGGGTCGCGGTTGCTGGGGGCGATCTATCCGGCGTGAGTGGTATGGATCGGCTCGACCTGCATGCCACTCGCCTTCGCTTTTTGGGATACAACCCGGGAATTGTGCGATTTTCGACCGGCGTGCAAACGATTATGGGTCGGCGATGAGGTATGCGGTCCAGATCGAGGAGTGCAAAGAAGCCGAGCCTTCTCGGCAGCGTGCATCGCTTGCTGACCGAGCCATTAGGCTTTCCAGAACAGCGTCGCGCCAAGTGGATTCGCACGCGAGGCAGCGCTGGCCAATTGTTGTGCAGCGCTAGGGATTATTTCCCGCCGGCAGCGCTTTGAGCGCGGCAATGGCTTCGGCAAGGGCATCGACTTCCGGATGCTGCAGGCCGCCGGTGACTGCGTACTCACTGGCGAACAGGCCGTGTTCGAGCAGATGCATGACGGTCTGGTGCTGGGTCCAGCCACGTGCCACGGAAATGCGGCGGACCCTGTCCACCAGCACCGGATCGATGTCACGCAATACCAGATCGGTCATGCCCTGCCTCGTGCAATGCGCTGCCCCGCTGGCATCATCGGCAACCTTGGCCGGCGTTTCAATCCGGCCGCCTGTCGTGCGCCAACAGGCGTGGCCACAGCCAGGCCAGCAGCAGCAGCGTCGGGACCACGGTCAGGGCGCTGAGGATGAAGAAGGTGCTGTAGGACGTCGCTTCGACCAAAAAACCAGAAACGCCGCCAGCGAACTTGCCCGGCAGATTGGCCAGCGAGACCAACAAGGCGTATTGGGTCGCGGTGAAGTTGCGGTCGGTCAGCGAGGACATGAAGGCCACCAGCACGGTGGCGGCAAAGCCCTGAAACAAGTTGTCTGCGCTGAGCGCGGCATAAAACGCCCACAATTTGCCGGGGTTGTATGCCATCAGCAGGAAGGCGAGGTTGGACAGCGCCACGCCCAATGCGGCGACCAGCAGCATGCGACGGAGCCCGAACGCCGCCACCGCTGCACCGCCGGCGAAGGCACCGACGATCCCCATCCAGACGCCGAACAGTTTGGAGACGGTGGCGATGTCGGCTTTGGTGAAGCCCGAATCCAGATAGAACGGGCCAGCCATGACGCCGATCACCTGGTCGGGGAACTTGTACAAGCCCACGAACAGCAGCAGCACGATGCCCAGCGCCAGGCCATTGCTGGAAAAGAAGCTGGAAATCGGCTGCCAGAACGCACCGACGACATCGACACGGCGCATCACCGTCGCCTCGGTCCGGTCGGGTTCGCGGCACAGCAAGGTGGTGACGATCGGCAGCAGCATCAGTGCCGCCATGCCCACATAGGCCCATGTCCAGCCCAGGTATTCGGCCATGTACAGCGCGCCTGCGCCGCCCAGGATCAAGCCGATGCGATAGCCCAGCGTGTAGGTCGCCGCCAGCGCGGCCTGCGCTGCGTCGGGAGCGATTTCGATGCGATAGGCATCCACGACCGAGTCCTGGGTGGCACCCCAGAACGAGGCAAACAGGACCCAGCCAATCAGGCCGGTCACGCTCAGGTCCGGACGCGAGAACGCCAGCGCAAACAGGCCGATGGTGACGCCGATCTGCGCGACCAGCAGCCAGGAGCGACGGCGCCCGAGAAACGCGGTGAGCGGAAACGCATAGCGGTCGATCAGCGGCGCCCACAGGAACTTGAGCAGGTAGAAGAAGCTCGCCAGACTGATCAGACCAATGCTGCCCAGGTCAAGGCCGACATCGCGCAACCGGGTCGACAAGGTTTGCGAAGCGATCAGCAGGAACGGCAAGCCGCTCCCGAAGCCGAGCAGCGCCATGGTCGCCGCCGATGGCGTGGCGAAGGCGTGCTGGATGCCGCGCCAGCTTTTGTAGAGAGCAGCGGGTTTGGTCATGCGTGTGGCCGGTGGGAACGGAAGGCGATCGGCGCGGCCGATTGAATGCGTCGCGCAGTGGCGTGGGTCGAGCTTTCGGAGGCAGACAGCGCGCTCCGAAAAGTATTTATGGCATCAACGTGCGTCGTATCGAAGTGAGATAGTGCAGCTTCCACGACCGACGTCTTGATCTGTGTCTTCAGGCCGCTCGAGGGCAACCGACCCTGACTGCCCATCGCCCTACCACGCAAGTCGCGCTGCGTGGCGGCAACGTCGCCAGCCAGGCCCAGTTCGGTAGCGGCAAAACGCTGGCGTTGTTTTTCAGAAGCCAATGCCAGTGCTTGACTCACTGCGCGTAATCCACGATGTAGGGCGCGTGGTCGGAGAAGCGCTGTTCGCGGTAGATCGAACAGGCTTTCAAAGTGTCGCGCAGGCCGGGGGTGACCAGTTGGTAGTCGATGCGCCAACCGACGTTGTTGGCGCGCGCGGCGCCGCGGTTGCTCCACCAGGTGTAGTCCTCGCCCTGCGGGTGCAGCACGCGGTAGCTGTCGACCCAGCCGCGGCCGTTGGCGGCATTTGCGTCGTCCAGCGCGTCGGCGCACAGGCCGTTGAGCCAGTCGCGCTCGGGCGGCAGGCAGCCGGAGTTCTTCTGATTGGATTTCCAGTTTTTGATGTCCAGCGCGGTGCGCACGATGTTCCAGTCGCCGCACAGCACGTACTGCCGGCCGCTGGCCAGCCACTCGTCCAGGATCGGCCGCAGCCATTTCATCACCTGGAACTTGTAGTCCTGGCGCAACTCGCCCGACGAGCCGGACGGAATATAAAAAGACACCACGCTGAGGTTGCCGAAGCGCGCTTCGATGTAGCGGCCCTCTTCGTCGAACTCGGGCCAGCCCAGCGCGGTGCGCACCTCATCGGGCTCGTGCCTGCTATAGATCGCCACGCCGCTGTAGCCCTTCTTGGTGCTGGCGTCGCGGAACCAGGCCTTGTAGCCGGTGGGCAGGAATTTCGGCCCGGCCAGTTGATGCTCCTGGGCCTTGGTCTCCTGGACGCACAGCACATCGGCGTCCTGAGCGGCGAACCACTCGAAGAAACCCTTGCCGGCGGCCGAGCGCAGGCCGTTGGCGTTGAAACTGATGATGCGCATAGGGGCCTGGAATAGGGAATTGGGAATGGAGAATCGTAAAGCCTACCCCAGCACCGACGGGAAGGCTGCTTGCAACCGATGCGTTTACCATTGCCGGTTCCCCACTCCCCAACCCCGTTCGATGACCGACCACCGCACCCGTTTCCTGCAGCTGGCCCTGGGCGCCGATGCCCTGCGCTTTGGCGAATTCACGCTCAAGTCCGGGCGCGTCAGTCCGTACTTTTTCAATGCTGGGCGTTTCGATTCGGGCGCCAAGACCGCGCAGCTGGCGCAGTGCTATGCCGATGCGATCGATGCGGCCGGGGTGGAGTTCGATCTGCTGTTCGGGCCGGCCTACAAAGGCATTCCGTTGGCCACTGCACTGGCCTGCGCCTATGCCGGGCGCGCTCGCGACCTGCCGCTGGCCTTCAATCGCAAGGAGGCCAAGAACCATGGCGAAGGCGGCAGCCTGATCGGCGCACCGCTGGCCGGCCGCAAGGTATTGATCGTCGATGACGTGATTACCGCCGGCACCGCGATCCGCGAGGCGCTGGGCACCATCCGCGGCGCGGGCGGGATTCCGTCCGGGATCGTCGTGGCGCTGGACCGGCAAGAGATCGCCTCCGAACAGGATCTGCGCTCGGCGGCGCAGGCAGTGGCGGCCGAGGCCGGCATCCCGGTGATCGCAGTGGCCAACCTGGCCGACTTGCTTGCTTTTGCTGCAGGAAACGCTGATCTTGTGGGCTTCCGGGAGCCGCTGCTGGCCTATCGTGGCCGCTACGGTACCGACACCACAGACTGACGGCAGGCGACAGGGGGCTGCGATGATGCCGAGACACACCCGTTTGGCGTTACTCGCCGCCGTTGCGGCAGCCCTGGCCGCCGCGCCTGCCGTCGCGCAGGACAAGCCGGCCGCAAAAAAGCTGTACTGCTGGAACCAGAACGGAGCCCGGGTATGCAGCGATACGCTGCCGCCGGAGGCGGTCAATCAGGCGCGCGACGAATTCAACGCCAAGAGCGGCCTGCGCAGCGCCGAGGTGCAGCGCGCCATGAGCAGCGACGAGCGCGCCGCCGCCGCGGCCAGCGAGCAGCAACGCCAGGCCGATCTGGCCGCCGAGCAGATGCGCCAGCGCACCGACCAGGCGATGTTGATGTCCTATCGGAGCGAGGACGACCTGCGCCGGGTCTTCAACGAGCGCATCGCCATCGTCGACAACAACATCCACACCGCGCGCTTCAATGTGACCAGCCTGCGCGAAGGGCTGGCCAGCATGCTGCGCACCGCCGGCGACCGCGAACTGGCCGGCCAAGCGGTGGCCGACAAGCTGGCCGCCGACATCCAGCAGCGCCATCGCGAACTGATGGCGCAATTGCGCCTGCAGACCAGCTTCGAGCAACAACGGGTGGCGCTGGACGGCGAGATCGCCGACATCCTGCTGCGCTACCGGGCCATGTAAGGAGCCGCAAGCCGGCGCTTCGCCCACCGGCTGACTGGCGCAGCCGTCATTCCCGCTCGCCCGCTGCACTGCTGCCGGCGGCATTTCCCGATCCGCCGCCCTGCACGCATAATGGCCTGTCTTACTCCTTGCCCACGAGGCTCTCCCGCATGGCCCGGATCATCGCCATTGCCAACCAGAAAGGCGGCGTCGGCAAGACCACGACCGCAGTCAATCTGGCGGCCGGCCTGGCGCGCGCGTCCAAGCGTGTGTTGCTGGTGGATCTGGACTCGCAGGGCAACGCCACCATGGGCAGCGGCATCGACAAACGCGACGTTGCCGCCTCCACCTGCGATCTGCTGTTAGGCGAAAACACCGCTGCACAGATCCGGGTGACCGCGCCGGAAGGCTTCGACCTGCTACCGGGCAACATCGACCTGACTGCCGCCGAGATCCAGCTGATGGACCAGGCCGAGCGCGAACAGCGGCTCAAGCGCGCACTGGCGCCGATCCGCGACGAATACGACTTCATCCTGATCGACTGCCCGCCGGCGTTGTCGCTGCTGACGCTCAATGCATTGACCGCTGCCGATTCGATCATCGTGCCGATGCAGTGCGAGTACTACGCACTGGAAGGACTGACCGCACTGCTGGAAACGATCGAGGCGTTGCGCGCCGACCTCAATCCGGCGCTGGAAATCGAAGGCGTGCTGCGCACGATGTTCGACATCCGCAACAACCTGGCCAATGCGGTATCGGCGGAGCTGACCAAGCATTTCGGCGACAAAGTTTTCCGAACCATCGTGCCGCGCAATGTGCGTCTGGCCGAGGCGCCCAGCCATGGCCAGAGCATCGTCGGTTACGACCGCACCTCGCGTGGTGGCGTAGCGTACCTGGGGCTGGCCGGCGAGATCGTGCGCCGCCACAACGACCGCAACAAGGCCGTCCGGCCCGTGGAGACCGTCTGATGAGCAAGCCGATCCCCGCAAAGAAGCGCGGTCTGGGCCGTGGCCTGGAAGCGCTGTTGGGACCGAAGGGCGCAGCCGCTGCAGCGGCACCGAGCGCCGCCAGCGAAGATGCATTGCAGCCGGGCGACAGCTTACGCCAGTTGCCGGTGGCCCAGCTGCAGCCGGGCAGGTACCAGCCGCGTCGAGAGATGGACGAGGTCAAGCTGGCCGAGCTTGCCGAATCGATCAAGGCGCAGGGTGTGATCCAGCCGATCGTGGCGCGCGAGCTGGCGCCGGGGCAGTTCGAGATCGTGGCAGGCGAACGCCGCTGGCGCGCCTCGCAGCTGGCCGGTCTGACCGAAGTGCCGGTAGTGGTGCGCGAGCTGGACGACCGCACCGTCATCGCGATGGCGCTGATCGAGAACATCCAGCGCGAAGACCTCAATCCGCTGGAAGAAGCGCAGGCGCTGCAACGCTTGATCGACGAATTTTCGCTGACCCACGCCGAAGCCGCTGGCGCGGTGGGCCGTTCACGTGCGTCGGTGTCCAACCTGCTGCGGCTGCTGGAATTGCCGGTGGCGATCCGGGTACTGCTGGAAACCCGCCGTCTGGAAATGGGCCATGCGCGTGCGCTGCTCACCCTGGCGCCGGAACTGGCCAGCAAGCTGGCGCAGGAAGCGGCCGATCAAGGCTGGTCGGTGCGCGAGGTGGAACACCGCGCGCAGCAGTTCGCCGCCGGCAAGGTGCCCGGCTCGCTGCGCAAACTCAAGCCGGCAGCCGTCGCGCCGCAGGCCGATATCGTGTCGCTGGAAACCGAGCTATCCGAGTCGCTGGGCACCAAGGTGGTGTTCAATCACGGCCGCGGCGGCAAGGGCAAACTGGTGATCCACTATACCGACCTGGACACGCTGGACGGCGTGCTTGAACGTCTACGCATGCAGCGCAGTTGAGTTCTCTCCCCACGCACCAGGAGCATCCCCGGCAATGAATCCAGTCAAGGTCGATCGCAAGCACCTGCTGCATCTGACCGACTTGCCGAACGTCGGGCCGGCCTGCGAAAAGGATCTGCAGCGGATCGGCATCCGCGTCGCCGCGCAATTGCGCGGTCGCGATGCCTACGACATGTACGCACAGTTGTGCCTGCGCACCGGCGTGCTGCACGATCCCTGCGTGATCGACGTTTTCCTGTCGATCGTGCGGTTCATGGAAGGCGAGGCACCGCAGCCATGGTGGGCGTTCAGCAAGGAGCGCAAGGCACTGCTCGCCAGCGAAGCACCGCTCAGCCTGGGGTGAGTGCTTACCCTGATCAAGCGCTGCCATCAACAGGAGCGACCCAGGAGCAATGCAAACGACCACATCGACCTGGGCGGCAGCACGATAACGACGCGCGCGCAGGAACAAGGACTTCGAGCCGGCATACGGCAAAGCCTGCATTGAGCAGATCAGCGCGCATATCGAACAGCATCTGAGGCCAATGTCGAGCGTGTTGCATGACATCATTTCCGACGCCGTGCATCTCGATGCGATCCTGTGCATGAGCCTGGTGCCGCTCTACCCGGAGAAGATGGCGCTGAAGCTGAAGGACGGCAGCGACGCATGCTGGATCGCTTCGATGCCAAGGGATTGGAGACATCATTGCGCTCGATCGCGTCAACGTTGACAAAAAAAGCGCTTCGGGCTGTTCCAAGCGCCGCTTGCTTGCTCCCTTGCTTTTTGAAATCTCCAGGACCACTGCAATGACCATTCTCGTCACCGGCGCCGCCGGTTTCATTGGTGCCTACACCTGCCGCGCGCTGGCTGCACGTGGCGAATCGGTGGTGGGTCTGGACAACTACAACAGCTACTACGACCCGCAGCTCAAACGCGACCGCGTCGCGGCGTTGTGTCCGAACATCGATATCCGCACACTGGACCTGACCGATCGCGACGGCCTGGCCGCGTTGTTCGGCGAGGTCCAGCCCACCCGCGTGGTGCATCTGGCCGCACAGGCCGGAGTACGGTATTCGCTGGAAAATCCGTCCGCCTATGTCGACAGCAACCTGGTCGGCTTCGTCAACATGCTCGAGCTATGCCGGCATCGCGGCGTGCAGCATCTGGTGTATGCGTCGAGCAGTTCGGTCTATGGCGATTCGGCCACCCCACCTTTTTCCGAAGACCAGCGCGTGGATCAGCCGCGCTCGCTGTATGCGGCGACCAAGGCCGCCAACGAGCTGATGGGCCATACCTACGCGCAGTTATACAGCCTGTGCGCCACCGGGCTGCGCTTCTTCACCGTGTATGGCCCATGGGGCCGGCCGGACATGGCGCCGCTGATCTTCAGCCGCGCGGTGCTGGCGGGGCGCCCGATCGAGGTGTTCAACCACGGCAGGATGCAGCGCGATTTCACCTTCGTCGACGACATCGTGGCCGGTGTGCTCGGTGCGCTGGACACGCCCAGCAGCGAGCCGGTGCCGCACCGCATGTTCAACCTGGGCAACCACACCCCGGTGGAGTTGGAACATTTCATCGACGTGATCGCGCAGGCCGCAGGCCGCCCTGCCGAGAAGGTCTACCTGCCGATGCAGCCGGGCGACATGATCCGCACCATGGCCGACACCCAGCGCGCGCAGGCAGCATTCGGTTTCGACCCGGCCACCCCAGTCGAGCGCGGGTTGCCGCAGGTGGTGGCGTGGTGTCGGAACTATTTCGGCAATCGCGCTTAACCCACCATCGAAACGGCTGCGCAGCCGTCAAGCGATCGTGCGGCTCTGTTTGGCATTGGCAGGTGGTGCTTGATCATTGCGGTTTTCTGCGCACTGTCCGCACCCGCCCGACCGCGGCTCGCGAGGTCTTGGCTGGCTTGCTCGCAGTCCGTAATTCGACGCGCTCCTACACGCTACACGCCGCTTTCCACTCGCTCCAACGCACATAACGCACATAACGCACTTTCGCTTCATGCCTGACTCAGACAGTCAGGGCACAATGCGCGATCTTTTTCGCTCAGCCTTCATCCGGCCACTACGAATCCATGAGCCAACCTCAGCTTTCCGTCGTCGTCCCGGTGTTCAATGAGCGCGACAACGTCGCTGCGCTGGTCGGCGAAATCGTTACCACATTGCGCGGATTGATGGCCTTTGAAATCGTCTATGTCGACGACCATTCGCGCGACGACACGCTAACGGTGCTGCAAGGCCTGAAAACCATCACGCCGGAACTGCGCGTACTGCATCACGTGACCCAGAGTGGGCAGAGTACGGCGGTGCGCAGCGGGGTCAAGGCCGCACGCGCAAGCTGGATCACCACGCTCGATGGCGACGGCCAGAACGATCCGGCAGATATCCCCACGCTGCTGACCGCGCGTGCCAGCGCCGATGCGCAGGTCAAGCTGTTCGCCGGCTGGCGGGTCAACCGCCAGGACTCCGGCTCCAAGCGCTGGGCCAGCAAGTGGGCCAACGCCATCCGCTCGCGCATGCTGCACGACAACACCCCCGACACCGGCTGCGGCATCAAGCTGTTCGAGCGCGAGGCGTTTTTGGACCTTCCCTACTTCGACCATATGCACCGCTACCTCCCCGCGCTGATGCAGCGCGCCGGTTGGCGCACCGTGAGCGTGCCGGTGAATCACCGCCACCGCACCGCCGGCGTGTCCAAATACAACAACCTCAATCGCGCCTTGGTCGGCATTCGCGACCTGCGCGGCGTGGCGTGGTTGATCACCCGCAGCAAGCGCACCGTCGTGCAGGAACGCTGATGGAACTGCATTGGCTGGATCAACCGCTGACTTGGCTGTTCTGGACAGGGCTGCACGTCACCGGATGGAAGCTGATCGGCTATGCGGGCGCGCTGATGTTCGGCGGCCGCTGGCTGGTGCAGTTCGTCGCCTCCAAGCGCGCCGGCAAACCGGTGATCCCGCGCATGTTCTGGTACATGAGCGTAGTCGGCAGTCTGATGACGCTGAGCTACTTCGTGTTCTCGGCAAAGCAGGATTCGGTGGGTGTGCTGCAGAACCTGTTCCCGGCGTTTACTGCGTTTTACAGCCTGTATCTGGATGTGAAGCATCGCGGTTGGATGCGGGATCGGGCGATGCATTGAGCGGGGATTGGGAATTGGGGATTGGCGTGTTCGGGGTTCCAATTCTCCCGCCTTTTGACGTGAGACTGGCTGTGTAAGCGACGCTGATGCATCACGATGTATTAGCTCCGCTCTGCGGTGCACCAGGCGGACCGCTCGATGTCTGACATTCGAAACGTTTCTTCGTACATCGCGACGCGATGCTGACCGACCTGATGTAACGCGTGTGGCCGATGCCGCAATTGCCTGGCCATCGGCACGCTAGGGCCATGTCCAGCGCATTGCCCCATCGTCCCTTGTCCATGCCGGCGCCCATCGCAGCGCACTGGTATCTGCGTCTGCACACGCATCAGCAGGTGCCGCTGTTTTCAGACTGGCGTTGCGCGCGGGCGGCAGCATCCAGCCTGGCGGCGGCCAGTCATTGGCGCGGAGCGCAGTTGCTGTGTTGGGTGTTGTTGCCGGACAGTTGGTGCGCCTTGCTGCAGGCGCCGGGCAGGGCTGCGCTGCTGCAGATGGCGACGGCGGCACGACAGGCCGCTAACGAGGCGGTCAATCGCGCACGCGGACGTGGCGGAACGGTGTGGCAGCCGGAAATGGAGGCAACAGCGCTTGCGCTGCATGCCGATCACAGGCAGTTCGCGCGTTCGCTGGTCGCACTGCCATTGCGCGCAGGATTGGCCGATCGGATCGGCGCCTATCCGTATTGGGACGCGGTCTGGTTGCTGCACGATGACGGTGGAGCCGCAGGCGCGATACCTGCGCCAGGTGATCGGCCATGTATGGCAGGTTTGAGCGGCAGCTGATGGTCACCGTCACCGCAGCAGGCTCGAATAGCGCGGAATCGGCAAATGCACCCAGCCTGCTCTGCCTCGCTCCAGGCAGAGCAGTCGTTCGCCATCCGGCAATCAAAACGTCAGCGGATGCTCGGGCAACAACGCCTGCAATTGGCTACGGAACAATGCGCGAATCCGCTGCAATGCAGCCTCGGTGTCGGCTTCGAAACGCAGCACCAGAATCGGCGTGGTGTTGGACGCGCGTACCAGGCCCCAACCGTCGGCGAAATCCGCGCGCAACCCGTCAATCGTCGACAAGCGCGCCGACTCGAACGGTGATTCTTCGCCGGCCTCGGCTCGTTCGACAAAGCGCGCCACCAGCGCGTGCGCATCGCCGTCCACCGGCACCTTGATCTCCGGGGCAGATACACTTTCGGGCAGTGCGTCCAGCACCTCGGAGGGGGTTTGCTCGCGCTGCGCCAGGATTTCCAGCAAACGTGCGGCCGCGTAGATACCATCGTCGAAGCCGTACCAGCGTTCCTTGAAGAAGAAGTGCCCGCTCATCTCGCCCGCCAGTTCGGCATCGGTCTGGCGCATCTTGGATTTGATCAACGAATGCCCGGTCTTCCACATCAACGGGCTGCCGCCGTTGCGCAGCACGTAGTCGTACAACTTGCCGGTGCACTTCACGTCGTAGATCACCAACGCGCCGGGATTGCGTTGCAGCACATCGGCAGCGAACAACATCAGCAGACGGTCCGGAAACACGATGGCACCTTCCCTGGTGACCACGCCCAGACGGTCGGCATCGCCATCGAAGGCCACGCCGATATCGGCATCGAACCGCTTCACCATCTTCACCAGATCGTCGAGGTTGTGCGGCTCGCTTGGGTCGGGGTGGTGGTTGGGGAACGTGCCATCGATCTCGCAGTACAGCGGGACGACCTCGGCACCGATCGCTTCCAGCAGACGCGGCGCGATATCGCCGCCCGCGCCATTGCCGGCATCCACCACGACCTTGATCGGGCGGTCCAGCGATACGTCGCCGACGATGCGCTGGATGTAGGCATCGCTGATGTCGCGCTGTTCCAGTTCGCCGGGCGTGGCGGCGGTGTGCAACCGACCTTCGTTGATGCGCTGGTGCAGTTCGGTGATCTCCGCACCCGACAGGGTCTCGCCGCCGATGACAATCTTGAAGCCGTTGTAGTCGGGCGGATTGTGGCTGCCGGTAACCGCCACGCAGCTGCCGGCGTGCAGTTCGTAGGCGCCGAAATACACCACCGGGGTGGGCGCCAGACCGATGTCGATCACCTTGCAGCCGGCGCGGCGCAGGCCTTCGATCAACCCATTGGCAAGCTCCGCACCCGACAGACGCCCGTCGCGACCGACCACCACATCGCCCAAGCCCTGCGCTTGCATCACGCTGCCGATGGATTGGCCGATCAACGCAGCAATGCCGGGATTGAGGTCTTTGCCGACCACGCCGCGGATGTCGTAGGCGCGAAACATCTCGGTGGCGATCTGCACGGGTGGCACCAGTGCCGGTGCTGCTGGCAGTGCGCGCTCCTCGTCCAGCGCGGGCGCCTCGCTGGCGAGGCTGGCATCGTACTGCAGGCTTTGACTGAATGTGGGCTCGTCGGCGGTCGAGTCGCCGGCAACGCGGCGGCGCGGCAGGGCAACACGGCCACGGCTGACCAGCACCAGCAAGACGGCGATGCTCAGCAGCAACGCGGCCACGATGGCGCAGCCGAGCGCGCCAAGCCCCAGCGGGCCGTTGTGGCTTTGCGGTACGGCAGCAGCGACGCGCAGGCCACTGGTGCCCAATGGTTTGGCCAGCGTTTCGGCGGCATCGGCCAATGCGGCATTGCCTTGCTGGGCCACGTTGTAGCTGCCCTGGCGCAGTGCCAGATAGGCGCTCCCGGGCACCGCAATCGCATCCAGCGGGCCGGTCAGGCGCAACAACGGAAGGCGCGCATAGGCCACCGCCGGTTGCGCGCCCAGGCGTACCGCTGCCGCCACACCGAGACGTACCTGCTTGGCGTCGCGCACCACGTGTACCTGCGCGCGTTCGGCGACCAGTGCCGACTCGAGCAGGCTCAGCCGCGCATAGCCGAAGTCCTTGGGATTGTCATAAGCGGCGGTGAGATGGCCCGGCAGCACCTGCACGTCCTCGGCGCCCTTGAAGCGCTCGCGGATGGCCGAGGCGGCAGCCAGTGCGTCGCCATTGGCCAATGCGGCAATGACCGGCGGCTGCTTGAGCACAGCGTCGAGCTGGCTGGCCTGTCTGGCCATCGCCTGGCTGACCTCCTGCACGGCGCGGTCGCGCGCCTTCTCCAGATTTTGCGCAACCGCTTCTTCGCGCCATTGCGCATAGCTGTTCCAGCCGAACCAAGCGGCAAACAACAACAGGCCCCCCAACACCGGACCACTCGTATGCACACTGGACATCGACTGCCTGCGCCCGTTCGCCTTGCTCATGTGACTCCCCCGTCAGCGCACGCCGGTGTGGCCGAACCCACCCGCTCCCCGCGCGCTGTCGAGGAAAGTATCCACCACTTGCAAGCCCACGCGCACGATCGGCAGGATCACTAGCTGTGCAATGCGATCGCCCGGCTCGATGGTGAAGGCGGCGCGGCCGCGATTCCAGGTGCTGATCAACAGCGGGCCCTGGTAATCGGCATCGATCAGGCCGGTGCCGTTGCCGAGCACGATGCCGTGGCGATGGCCCAGGCCGGAGCGCGGCAGGATCACCGCGCACACCTGCGGATCGGACAAATGAATCGCGATGCCGCTGGGAATCAGGGCGGCATCGCCAGGCTCCAGCGTCATCGGCGCTTCCAGCGCGGCGCGCAGGTCCATGCCGGCGCTGCATTCGGTGGCGTAGGCCGGTAGCGGCCACAGGTCACCGAAGCGTGGGTCGAGCAACTTCACCTGCAAGGACCGGGTTGAGGTGCTCATGCCTGCAATCTCTCTGCGATCAGGGCCAGCAGTTGATCGGCCAATGCGGTCTTGCTGCTACTGGGGAACGTGCACTGGCCACCCTGCCAATACGCAGTCGCAGCGTTGTTGTCGCTTTCGAAGCCGCCGCCTTCGATCCCCACTTGGTTGGCGATGATCAGATCCAGCCGCTTGGCCACCAGCTTGCTACGTGCATAGTGCTCCACATCGTGCGTTTCGGCGGCAAAACCGACCACCAGTTTCAGCGCGCCGGTCTGCGAAGCGACCTCCGAAAGAATGTCCGGGGTGCGCACCAGTTCCAGGGTCAGCGTCTGGCCGGTCTTCTTGATCTTCTGCGCGACCACCCGCTTGGGAGTGTAGTCGGCCACTGCAGCAGCACCGATGTAGATGTCGGCCGGGAACGCGCCCAGCACCGCATCGTGCATCTGCGCGGCCGAGCGCACATCGATCCGCTGCACGCCTGCCGGGGTGGTTTGATGCACCGGCCCGCTGACCAGCACCACATCGGCGCCCTGGCGCGCAGCGGCGGCGGCCAGCGCGTAGCCCATCTTGCCGCTGCTGCGGTTGCCCATGTAGCGCACCGGGTCCAGGTCTTCGAAGGTGGGGCCGGCGCTGATCACGATGCGCAAGCCATCCAACTGCGCGCTGCTGGGCACGAAGGCCCGCGCAGTTGCGCTCTTGGGGCCGACCTGCGCAACGCTGCCGCTAGCAGCACCGACGGCCAGGGCGGCAATGATCGCCGCCGGCTCGGCCAGTCGGCCAGGACCGGATTCGCCTTCGGCCAGCGGGCCATCGTCCGGGCCGACCACGCGCACGCCGCGTGCGGACAGGGTCGCCACATTCGCCTGCGTGGCCGGATGCAGCCACATGCGGTGGTTCATCGCCGGGGCCACGGTCAGCGGCGCGGTGGTGGCCAGGCATAGCGTGGTGACCAGATCGTCGGCCAGGCCATGCGCCAGACGCGCCAGCAGGTCGGCGGTGGCCGGAGCGAGGATCACCTGATCGGCCCAGCGGGCCAGTTCGATATGCCCCATCGCCTGCTCGGCGGCGCTGTCCCACAGCGTGGTGCGGGTGGGTTGCCCGGACAGTGCCTGGAAGCTGAGCGGGGTGACGAACTGTTGTGCGCCGCTGGTCATGGCGACCTGCACCTGCGCACCGGCGTCGCGCAGGCGACGGACCAGTTCGAGCGATTTGTAAGCGGCGATGCCTCCGCCGACGCACAGCAGCAAGCGCTGTCCGTCCAGGGGGCGGGCCTGAGTGGAGCCGATCACGTCGGAGTCGTCCTACGATTGCAAGGACAACTAGATTAGCCGATGCCCCCGCTTGGCCTGATAGGCGTCGAGGATGAGGACCGGCAATCTCGCCATATGCATATTCACGACTGGCCCACCCACGAACGCCCGCGCGAGAAACTTCTGGCGCGCGGGGCCGCTGCTTTGTCCGATGCCGAGCTGTTGGCGATCTTTGTCGGCTCGGGCCTGCGCGGCCAGGACGCCGTGCAGACCGCGCGCGATCTGCTGCATCGCCACGGCCCGCTGCGCTTGCTGCTGGATCGCCCGGCCTCGGCCTTGGTGCGTCTGCCGGGCCTGGGGCCGGCCTCGGCGTGCAAGCTCAACGCGGCGATGGAACTGGCCAATCGCCATCTGATGAGCGATCTGGAACGCGGCGAGGTGCTCAGCGACCCGTCCAGCGTGGGCCGCTATTTCTCGCAGCAGCTGCGCGCACGTGCCTACGAAGTGTTCGCGGTGCTATTCCTGGACAACCGCCATCGCGCAATCGCCTTCGAAGAACTGTTCACCGGCACCATTGATGGCGCCGACATCCATCCACGCGAAGTGGTGCGGCGGGCGCTCCTGCACAACGCGGCAGCAGTGATCGTCGGGCACAACCATCCGTCCGGCAATCCGGAGCCGTCCGAGGCAGACCGCGCGGTCACCCACCGCCTGCTGCAGGGGCTGGACCTGGTGGATATCCGCCTGCTCGACCACTTCGTGATCGGCGATGGCCGCCCGGTGTCGCTGGCCGAGCGCGGCTGGCTAGAATGACGGCCTCGTGCTGACCTGAACCATCGGCCGGACCCCGGCGCGCGCGGTCGGGTAAAATCGATGGTTTGATTCCAAGCAGATCTCACGTGAAATCCCAACTCCGCGCACTGATCGGCCAAGGCATTGAAGCCTTGCGCGCCGACGGCACTTTACCTGCCGGCACCCTGCCGCCGGATTTCGTGGTCGAGCGACCCAAGACGCGCGAGCACGGCGACTTCGCTACCAACGCGGCAATGCTGCTGGCCAAGCCGGCGCGCAGCAACCCGCGCGCATTCGCTCAGGCGCTGGTAGCCGCATTGCCGGCCAGCGACGACGTGGCCAAGGTAGAAATCGCCGGCCCGGGCTTCATCAATTTCCATCTGGCCACGACCGCGTATCAGCGCGAAGTGGCGCATGTGATCAAGCAGGGTCGCAACTACGGTCGCGGGTTGGCCGGCAACGGACGCTCGGTGGGTGTGGAATACGTCTCGGCCAATCCGACCGGCCCGCTGCATGTTGGCCACGGCCGTGCAGCGGCGATCGGCGACAGCTTGGCGCGCGTGCTAGATGCCAACGGTTGGAACGTCAAGCGCGAGTTCTATTACAACGATGCCGGCGTGCAGATCGAGAATCTGGCGTTGTCGGTGCAGGCACGCGCGCAGGGGCTCACCCCCGACAGCGCCGGCTGGCCGGAGAATGGCTACCGCGGCGACTACATCGCCGATGTGGCCAACGCTTATCTGGCCGGCGACAGCGTCGACCTGGAAGGCCATCTGGTCGCTGGCACCCGGGATCCGGCAGACCTGGAATCGATCCGCCGCTTCGCCGTGGCCTATCTGCGCAACGAGCAAAACCAGGACCTGGCTGCGTTCCGCGTCGATTTCGATCTCTATTTCCTCGAAAGTTCGTTGTACAAGGACGGCAAGGTCGAGGAGGCCGTGCAAAAGCTGATCGACTCCGGCCATACCTACGAGGAAGGCGGCGCGTTGTGGTTGAAGTCCACCGACTTCGGCGACGACAAGGACCGCGTGATGCGCAAGTCCGACGGCACCTACACCTACTTCGTGCCGGACGTGGCCTATCACCTGACCAAGTGGCAGCGCGGCTATGAGCGCGCCATCACCGAACTGGGCGCCGACCACCACGGTTCGCTGACGCGCGTGCGCGCCGGCCTACAGGCGATGGAGCTGGGCATCCCACAGGGCTGGCCGGAGTACGTACTGCACCAGATGGTCACAGTGATGCGCGGCGGCGAGGAAGTGAAACTGTCCAAGCGTGCCGGTAGCTACGTCACCTTGCGCGATCTGATCGAAGAAACCAGTGCCGATGCGGTGCGCTGGTTCCTGATCGCGCGCAAGCCCGATTCGCAGCTCACCTTCGATATCGATCTGGCCCGTGCGCAGAGCAACGACAACCCGGTGTTCTACGTGCAGTACGCGCATGCGCGCGTGTGCAGCGTGCTGCGTCAGGCGCAGGAAAAGGGCTACAAGTACGACCAGGCCAATGGTTTGGCCGAGCTCGCACGCCTGGACGAGGAGCATTCGCTCAACGTGATGCTGGAGCTGTCGCGCTA
Organism: Xanthomonas fragariae; assembly: GCF_017603965.1. Classification (NCBI taxonomy): domain Bacteria; kingdom Pseudomonadati; phylum Pseudomonadota; class Gammaproteobacteria; order Lysobacterales; family Lysobacteraceae; genus Xanthomonas; species Xanthomonas fragariae. The sequence goes on from NZ_CP071955.1 coordinate 3,683,813, forward strand.
CCCGGAAGTGGTCGAAATCGCAGGTCAAGCGCTGGAGCCGTACCAGATCGCGCAGTACCTGCGTGAATTGGCGCATGCCTTCCACACGTGGTATCACAACACCAAACTGCTGGTGGACGATCCCGCAGAGCGCGACGCCAAGCTCACTCTCGCCGTCGCCACGCAACAGGTGCTCTTAAACGGCCTGGAATTGCTCGGCGTCAGCGCTCCGGAAAAGATGTAAGCGTCATTAACAGCACAGCGTCGGCAGTCGTCCGCCAGGCGTAGATGGCGCGCTCGGACTGCACTCGTCGGGCGGTGCGCAATGCAGGCCGCCCGACGACCGGCCGCGGCTGCCGGGTGGCTGCGCAATCCTTTCGACAGCCGCTCCAAGTCCGGGCCACATGGCCCGCAACGACATGATTTCGGAGAAGTGGTAGATGGCAGCACGACGTGGTAAGAGTCAGGCACGACGCAACACCAGCAATGGCACCCCTGGTTGGGTCTGGTTGGTGGCGGGCGCTGCGATTGCGGCAGTGATTTTCCTGGCCGCACCCAACCTGTTCAAAAAGGACGGCGACGGCTTCCTGCGCATGGGCCCGCGCGCAAACCCCGATGCGCAGCCCGAGCCGGTGGCCGATGCCGATGTGGATACGCCAGCCGAGCTGCCCAAGCCCAGAGCGCAGCCGTCCAAGCAGCAAGTCAAGCCCGGCAATGCGCAGACCCAGTACGACTTCTACACCTTGCTGCCCGGTAAGGAAGTGCAGATGTCCGATGCCGAACTGGCCGCCAGCGCGCGTGCCGAGGAAGCAGCGCGTGCGCGTGCGGCATTGGAAGGCAAGCCGGTCGCGCCCGCACACGGTGCCAGCGGGGCTGCGGCCACGCCTGCCGCCGGCGTGCCGGTGCCGTTGAACGAAACCCTAGCCAACGCGCCCAAGCCGTTGACGGAAACCGTACCAGCCCGCCCGGCCGCAACACCGGCACCGTCCAGCACTGCAGCACTCACACCGCCAGCGGCCGCAACACCAAGGCCAGCTGTGGCTGCGACCACTGCAGCGAATGCCGCACCAGCGATGGCAGACAACAGCCGCTACATCCTGCAAGCCGGCGCGTTTGGCGCTTCCGGCGATGCCGAGTCGACCAAGGCCAAGCTGGCGATGATGGGCCTGGCGGCGCGCGTGGAATCGGCCGAAATCAGCGGCAGGACGGTTTACCGCGTGCGCATGGGGCCGTATGGCAGTGCTGGCGAACTTGCCGCGGCCAAGCAAAAACTGACCGGCAACGGGCTGCCCGCCATCGCCATCAAGGCGCAATAACTGAAAGTGATGCATCGCGGCGCCGGCCTGTTGCTGTGGTGGGGACTGATCGGGGCGGCGAACGCCACCGAGCAGATCCCCGACCGCATCCAGATCGACTGGCAAGACACGGCGCTGTCGGCCGAGCCGTTATCGTCGGTGCGATGACCAGGCAACTTGGCAACGTTTGGTTACGCAGGCGCTAGGCAGTTGCACTGCCAACTGAGGCGGCCATCAAGCTTGTTGGCGTGTGCAAAAGGCGCAATTGCTGCTGGATCGCATCGTCATCGGCGCCTGCAACACGGCGCCGCCGGCGACACCGCACCCGCCGCAGCGCCCTATCGGCGCTTGCACGTGCAACACAGCGGCGTGGTGACACATGAGCCGCTCAGTGAAGCCATGCTGCGCGCAGATCGCGCCCAAGCGCATGCCCGGCGCTATCACCACACCCTGATCGCTTCGCCTGATCCCCATCGTTCGCAGGAGTTGTTCCCATGTCCAAGACTGTTCTGATCACCGGTGCCACCTCTGGATTCGGCAGCGCCGCCGTGCGCCGTTTTGCTGCCGCCGGCTGGAAGGTCACCGCCACCGGTCGCCGCGCCGAGCGCCTGGATGCGCTGGCCGCTGAACTGCCCGCAGGCCAGGTGCACACCGCCGCCTTCGACATGCGCGATGCGCAGGCCTTGTCGGCAGCGATCGACGCACTGCCAGCCGCGTTCGCCGACGTCGACGTGCTGGTCAACAATGCCGGCCTGGCGCTGGGCACCGCGCCCGCGCAGCAAGCCGACCTGGCGCAGTGGCAGCAGATGATCGACACCAACGTCACCGCGCTGGTCACCCTTACCCACCGCCTGTTACCCGCGCTGATCGAACGCCGTGGCGCGATCATCAACATCGCCTCGGTGGCAGCGACCTATCCGTACACCGGCGGCAATGTCTACGGAGGCACCAAGGCATTCGTGCAACAGTTTTCGCTGGGCTTGCGCGCGGATCTGCACGGCACCGGCGTGCGCGTGACCTCGATCGAACCGGGCATGGCCGAAACCGAATTCACCCTGGTGCGCACCGGCGGCAACCAGACCGCCTCCGACACGCTGTACCGCGGTGCCACCCCGATGACTGCCGAAGACATCGCCGAGCAGATCTTCTACGTTGCCAGCCTGCCGGCGCATCTGAATATCAATCGGCTGGAAATCATGCCGGTGACGCAATCGTTTGCCGGCTTTCAGGTAGCCCGCGACGCGCAGTAATGGTGGCCGATGCAGGCAGTGCATGTGTCGCGATGTGATGTTGTGGCGTTCGAGTGCGTGGGCCAATCGCCACACGTCGAGAGATGGCGAAAACGGACGCTCCGGCGCGTAATGCATGCGGGCGAGGTGTGCCAGGGAAGCCTGATCGTGCCGCATGGCAACGACACGTGTGGCTTTCCAGCCGATCGCATACTCAGGTGGATGAGTTCTGCCGATTGTCGCGGCGACGCGGCCACACGCCGTTGCTCCACGTATGCAGCGCGCAACACTGCAACGCTTAACGATAGCCCTCCTCGCCCTCGACGCCCTGGCGTCTTCCAGGGCGTCATCCCCTCATGACACAGCGTGCTGCTCGATGCATGCGGCCGGTGCCACCGGCGCTACAGCCGGCGGCTCCAGCAAGTGCCATGCTTCCAGCTGATCGACTGCCCTGCTCACCCCATCTTCCTCGCCGATACGCTGGCCGAGTACGCGTGCCGCATCACGCATGGCCGGTGCGCTCGCCTGACGCAAGGCATCGGCCAAGGTTTGCGGCTGCAGCCCCGCCCGTTCGAGCGCCGGTGGTGCGGCGCCGCGCTGGGCCAGGCAATGCGCCCAGAACGGTTGGTCGTAGCCGAACGGCAGCACCACCGATGAAATCCCCGCCACCAGCGCCGCGCCGGTGGTGCCGGCGCCACCGTGATGCACAGCCACCGCCACGCGCGGAAACAACCAATCGTGCGGTGCCTGTTCCAGATAGAAGAAGCGATCGGCATCATCTTCGGCAGCGGCCTCATCGGTCGACAGGCCGCCCCATCCACTGGCCAGCAATGCACGTTGCCCAGTCAGACGCACCGCTGCTTTGACTGTTGCAGTGAGCTGCGCGGAATCGCTGCTGGTCATGCTGCCGAAGCCGATATACAGCGGCGGCGGCCCGGCCTTCAGGAACGCCTGCAACTCAGCTGGCGGTTGCCACTGCGGCTGCGGCAGTTGCCAAAAGCCACAGATCTGCACGCTCTCCGGCCAATCCGGCGGACGCGGGCATAAGTGCGTGCTGTAGCCGTACAGCACCCGCATCGCGCTGCGATCGGGGCCATTCCACGGATATGCCGTTAATCCAAGTGCCGGGCGCACGAGCTCGTTGAGCACTGGACGCATCAGAGACCAGCCGGCAAAGCGGGCCATGTGCTGCAAGGCCACGCTTACCAGTCCGGGCAGGCGCAGGTTGGGCGCCACCATCAATGGCAGATGGCGCGAGACAGTCAGAGGCTGCAAATGCGCAAACACCATCGGCACACCATAGGCCTGACCTAGGCTATGCGCCAGGAAACTCACACTGCCTACGCCGACAATCAACCCTGCATCCGCACAAGCTGCGCGGCCCTGCGCGGCCCAGTCGCGCGCCCACATCAGCAAGTGCGTGCGCCAGATATTCCAGACTGCCCGCCGGGAACCACGCATCTCGGCCACATCCGGGTTGCCCTGCAGCAGTTTCCGGTGATCGCCGCTGAGGGGGAAAAATTCCAGCCCGTTGGCGCGGATCAGCGCTTCGAAATTACTGCTGGTCAGTACCCGCACCGGATACCCGCGCTCCTGCAGACCGCGGCCCAAGGCGACGATCGGCCGCACATCGCCTTGCGTGCCCAGGACGGCAATCACCACCGGGCGGTTGGGTGCCGGGCTGGAGATGGACTCAGGCATATTCGGCTACTCCATCGCTGGCTGTGGCGATGCTGCCGTTGCGTTGTTGCCAGGCTTGCGCGGTAGCTGCATGCAGCAACTTACTGAGCGTGGCCGAGTGCGCGGGCGAGAGCATCGAATGGTGGTCGCAGTCCAGGGCGTGTAAATGCAGGTTGCGCACATACGGGGACCACACCTGCGGCCGGTAGTCCACCCACACCTTCTCGTCTCCGGCGGAGGTCATGCGCACGCTCGCTTCGACGAACAACACATCCTGATCCAGCGGTTTGGGCCGGTGACGCCGTGCCAGCTGCAGGTGATATTGGGTGGCCCCACCCATATCTTCCAGCAGCGTGGGGCGTTGCTCGAGCAGCTGGCGCACCGCCTGCACCTCGGTCAGCCTATAGTGATCGCACAGCAGGCTGGCCAGCTCGGCTACCGTGGTCGGCATCGGTTGGTCGTGGGCCAGGGTCAGGCCCAGCGCATGCACCGAGGCGCGCACGCTTTCGGACTCCGGCAGCGACGCGGCCTGTTCCAGATACGGGTAGCTGTCGAGCATCGCCAGCAGTTCGACTTCTTCGCCAAGCGCATGCAGTTCGGCAGTGATGGCGTGGGCGATCAGGCCGCCCAGCGACCAGCCGATCAACCGATACGGTCCCTGCGGCTGCACCGTGCGCAGGCGCGACAGGTAATCGCGGGCGATCGCCTCGATGCTTTCCAGACGATGCTGCGAGTCGCTCAAGGCGGGCGACTGCAGCGCATACACCGGCCACTGCGGATCCAGCTGGCCGAGCAAGGTGAGATACGACCAGCCCAGGCCGAACACCGGATGGATGCAGAACAGCGGCGTGGTGCCTGCAGTGCCTTCACGCAGTGGCAGCAGCACGCTCAATGGATCGTTAGTGACCTGCGTCCTGTGCTTGATCGCCTCGGCCAGGCCTGCAATCGTCGGGGCGTTGAACAGCGTGCCCAGCGGCAGTTCGACACCGAACATCTGTGGGAAACGCGCGATCATTTGCGCTGCACGCAGCGAGTCGCCGCCGAGGTCGAAGAAATTGTCGTCCACGCCCACCACCTCGATGCCCAACATCTCCTGCAACATCGCGGCCAGTTGGTGTTCGAGCGCATCGCGCGGGGCAACGCGCGCACGGCGCGGCAAGACGCCAGGTGACGGTAATGCGCGGCGATCCAGTTTGCCATTGGATGTCAACGGCAAGGCCGACAACGGCACCCACAAGGTGGGAATCATCGACGCTGGCAGGTGCTGCTGCAGATGCGCGCGCAGCAGCTCGGTCGATGGCGTGTTGCCATGCTTGCCCACCACGTACGCCAGCAGCTGCAGCGCGTTGTTGCCGCCATCGCTATGGCCGACCACCACCGCCTGCGCCACCTGCGAATGCTGCAACAGGGCGTTCTCGATTTCGGCAGGCTCCACGCGGTGGCCGCGGATCTTCAATTGCGCATCTGCGCGGCCGATGAATTCCAACAGGCCGTCGCGGCGCTGACGCACGCGGTCGCCGGTGCGGTACATGCTGCTGCCGTCGCCCGCGAACGGGTCGCGCAGGAAGCGTTCGCTGGTGAGCTGGCGTTTGCCGCGATAGCCCTTGGCTACGCCTGCGCCGCCGATGTACAACTCGCCCACCGCGCCTGTCGGCAACGGTTGCAGCTGCGCATCGAGCACGTACACGCGCGTGTTGAGCAGCGGCCTGCCGATCGGCGGTGCCGCCGCGTCGGTCAACTGCAACGGCATAATGGTCGACCAGATCGTGGTTTCGGTCGGCCCGTACAACTGGGTCAGGCGCCCTGCCCGGCTCAGCAACTGGGCCGCCAGTTTCGGCACCAGGACTTCGCCGCCGACCAACGCGTGGATGCTGTCCAGCGCTAGATCCTGGTTAGCCAGCAGGATGCGCCACAGCGACGGTGTGGCCTGCACCACGCTTATCTTCTCATGTGCGATCAAACGCGACAGGCTAAGTGGATCATGGGTAATGCCCGCCGGCGCGATGACTACGCGCGCGCCCACCAGCAACGGCAGATACAACTCCAGCCCGGCGATATCGAAGGTAATGGTGGTGACCGCCAACACGCGGTCGCGCGGCCGCAGCGCCAGCTCTTGGTCCATCGCATGCAGAAAGTTGAACAGGTTGCGATGGCTGATCTCCACGCCCTTGGGCGCGCCGGTCGAACCGGAGGTGTACAACACGTAGGCGGTGCCATCGGGGGTGGCGAGCGGTGCGATCGCCGCCGGCAACACTGCCGGACGCGGATCCAGCCAGACCATGCCGCCGAGCAGATAGCGCTCGCACAATGCCGGCTCGCACACCAGCGCAATGGCACCGGAATCGCTGAGCATATGCCGGTTGCGTTCGGCCGGGCTCTCCGGGTCCAGCGGCAGATACGCCGCCCCGCTCCACATCACCGCCAGCAACGCCACCAGCAATTGCTCGCTGCGCGGCAACGCGATGGCGACCACATCGCCGGGACGTACGCCATCGGCCACCCATTGCGCGGCGATGCGCGAGGCCAGTTCGCACAGGGTGGCGTAATCCAGCGTACGATTGTCGTATTGCACCACCACTTCAGCCGGCATCAGCTCGGCGCGCTCCAGCATGCCGTGCAACAGTGTGGCCGATTCCGGCAACGGCCCAGCGGTGTTGTTCCAGGTGTACAGCAGACGCTGGCGTTCCGCATCGCCCAGCACGTCGACCTCACCCAGTGCGCATTCCGGATCGGCCAGCACCGCTTCGGCCAGATGGGTCAGACGGCGGCAGTGTTCGGCCAGCTCGTCGCTGTCGTACAACGCCGGATTGGCATCCAGATCGAAGCGCAGCGCAGCGCCATCGCCACGCTCGTAGCAGAAAATGGTCAGGTCATCGGCAGGGCCGTTGGAAAGGTTATGCGGCACCGCGTACGCATCGCCGAAGCGCAAGGTGTAGTCGAAGGCCTCGATATTGACCGCAAGACGCGCGATCTTCTGCTCTCCCCCGAAAATTCCCATGTCGCGACGCACATCCTCGAAACGGTATTGCTGATGGCGCAATGCATGCTTGACCACTGAAGAGACCTGCGTGAACAGTGCGTGGATCGGCTGCTCTGGCTGCATCTTCAAGCGGATGTAGACCACATTGGCCACCATTCCCGGTGTTTTCCGATAACGCGCATTGATACGCGCGCTCACCGGCATGGCAAATACCAGGTCGTCGGCTCCGGTGTTGCGATAGTAGTAAGCAGCCACTAGCGCAATCAGCATCTGCGGCAAGCTGACGGCGTAGCGCTTGCCTAACCCACGCAATTGCAAGATCTGGCGTGCAGAGAAATCACCGGTACCGCGCAACGAGCCGGCAATTTCATAATTGCTCAGCCGCGCAAGGGTTGCAGGCGGCGGCAGATCGGCAAGTTGCTGCATCCAATAAGCACCGTCGCGCTGATAGCGATCCGAGTCGCGATACTGCTGCTCCAAGGCAACCAATTCAGTCGCACTGGCATAATCGGCAGGATCTGGCTCAGTCCCGGCAAGGTCGGCACTGTAAAGCACCGCCAAGCGCTGCGCCACCATGGCGGTGGTGTAACCATCCATCACCAAGTGGCTCATGTATTGCACCCACAGATGATGGTCCTCCCCAAGACGGAACAATGCGCAATGCCAAAGCGGCCCATTGAGCAAATCCTCAGGCTTGCGGATCTGTTCGTCGATCCAGTACTTGGCCGCGTTAAGCGGTGTCGGATCATCGGCCACGTTGAAGTAGGGCATCGTGCCAGGATACTCAGGCAAGACAACCTGCACCGGCATTCCGCCCTGCTCGACGATACACAGGCGCAATGTGTCTAACTCGCGTGTGATCTGCAGGCTGGAACGCAGCAACACGTGCGGATCGAGCGGGCCGAATAATTCCAGCGCTTCCGACAACATCAAGGTGTTATCGGTATAAAGCTTGCTACCAAGCCACAGGCCTCGTTGGGCTTTGGTGAGGGGAAACACGGGAGAGGCGTCAGTGTGCATTGCGTGCATCCTTCTTATGTGGCGCGCAGTCCGTCGTCGCGCCTTGACCGCGATGCGGTTAGTTGAGACGCCGGATCAGCACCTAGCTTTGAAACGCGGGGCAATGGGTACCGTCGATCGCCAGCGGACGCCGGCAATACACGGTGGTAACTCACAATGGAGACGCAAAACGAGGCGAAACGCACAATAGATACAAGGGTGTGCAGCGGTCTTTTTGAAACGAATTGTGTTCCGCCAAGTAAATCGAACAGTAACAATCAGCAACCACGATGAACCGTGCAGAAATCACGATTTGCATGTCACGTTCAAAATTTACATCAGAAGTGTGATTTCAATTAGCGTTATTTGTGGATACGCCATTGCAGATTCTGCGCGGCATCCGATAGAGCGCCGCAAAGGCGAGCGGGAAATAACTGAATTAATACGCAAATGATTGGGTAAATGCTTCGAAAACAAGCTAAAGCATGCAGCAGACAAGACCACTGCATCACGCATCACTGACATGCGCGCGTTATCGCGAAAATCGCCACATGAGCCCGCCATTATCGGAAGAATTACCGAACGCAATCGAACGATCACGTGTTTGTGTTTTTATGTCGTACATCTGTGGCATTTGCGGCTTTTATCTAATGGACACTCTTTGCATGAGTCCGTCATTGATCGCATAAATGCTGCGAACACTAAGAAAAGAGCGCAGCAAACAAGACCGCTGCATCACGCACTATTGACATGCGCGCGTTATCGCGAAAGTCACCACATGAGCCCGTCGTTGCGAGCAGAAATACCGCACGCAATTGAACGATCACGCGTTTGTGTTTTGTACGCCTACAGCATTACGGCTCTTATCTAAGAGCTACTAACAAAACCTAGCGAGCAGTCGCCAGCTGGGCGCGGACAGCGCGGAGCCACCGCAGTGTTCGCCTGGTACATGCGTTTCGACTCACCGGCCGCGCCCGCCTGGCGGTGAGCGCAGACGTTTCGTCAGCCACTCTTAGAATGTTGCTCAACTGCGACGATCGTCATTGCCGAAAATCAAAGCGGCGATTGCCTCAGTTGTTGATCGAAAGCGCATCGAAGAGTTATTCGGAGCTTCCCAAACACGGCACCCACGCCGCAACACGCGACGGCCGCTCGCGCGACGGCGCATGCCGCAGCGCGAGCGGGACGCTCTGCGCGATCAGCCCAACGGTTCGTCGGACAGATAGGTGTAACCGGTCAGCCCGGCTTCCAGTGCATCGCTGAGTTGCTGTGCGCGCTCCGGCGACAGCTGCGTGGCGGCGATGCGCTCGGCATAGGTCGCACGCAGCGTGTCCAGCTGATAGCCCACGTAGTCCAGCATCACGTCGGTGGTATCGCCACGGCGCTGCTGGGCGATGCGGTAGCCATCGCCATCCACGGTCACTTCCACCGCATCTGTATCGCCGAACAGGTTGTGGATATCGCCGAGAATTTCCTGATAGGCGCCGACCAGGAAAAACCCGATGCGATAGCTTTCGCCCGCGTTCAACGTATGCAGGGGCAACGAGCTGTCCAGGCTTTCGTTCTCGACATAGGTCTTGACCATGCCGTCCGAATCGCAGGTCATGTCGGCGATGATGCCGCGCCGCTGCGGCGCTTCGTTCAGGCGCTCGATCGGCAGAATCGGAAACACCTGATCGATCGCCCATACATCCGGGATCGATTCGAATATGCTGAAGTTGACGAAGTACTTGTCCACCAGCCGCTCGTTGAGCTCGTCCAGCACCTGGCGATGGCTCTTTTCGTCGAAGCTCAGGCGTGCACGCACGCCGTGCGCGATGGCATAGAACAAGTCGTCGATACGCGCGCGATGGATGAGATCGATCTGGCCAAGCGCATATGCACTCAGGCCTTCGGCGTGGAAGTGCTGCGCCTCTTGGAACAATTCCACTGCGGGGCGCACATCGAGTTCATCATGGATCTCGCGCAGGTGGCGGATCGCCGTTGGTTCGTCGTCGTGCGCGTCGGGCACGCGGCCTTCCGGCGCCTGCTCCACTTCGGACACGTTGGCGATCAGCACCGCGTGGTGCGCGGTCATTGCGCGGCCGCACTCGGTGACGATGCGCGGCGGAACCAGGCCGTGCTCTTCGCAAGCGCTCGCCAATGGCTGCACGATGTTGCTGGCATACGAATGCAGACCGTAGTTGATCGAGCAATAGCTACGAGAACGGGTGCCTTCGTAATCGATGCCCAGGCCGCCACCGACATCGACGTGGCTGATGTTGGCGCCCAGGCGCGAGAGCTCCACGAAGTAACGCGTGGCCTCGCGCATGCCGTTGGCGATGTCGCGTACGTTGGAGATCTGCGAGCCCATGTGGAAATGCAGCAACTGCAGGCTGTCGGCGTACTCGGTGTCGCGCAACGTCTTCCACAGGTCCAGCACCTGGCGCGGCGACAACCCGAACTTGGCCTTGTCGCCACCGCTGTTCTGCCACTTGCCCGCGCCAAGCGAGGCCAAGCGCATACGCACGCCCAGGCCGGGCTTGAGGTCCAGCGCGCGCGCTTCTTCCAGCACCAGCTTCAACTCGGAGGGCTTTTCGATGACGATGAAGGTCTGCAGGCCGAGCTTGCGGCCGATCAGCGCCAGGCGGATGTATTCGCGGTCCTTGTAGCCGTTGCAAACGATCAGCCCGCCCGGGCGCGAGAGCGCCAGCACTGCCATCAACTCCGGCTTGCTGCCCGCTTCCAGCCCGAAACCGTCGCCGTGGTGGCTGGCCAGCGTGCCAGCCACGCCGCGATGCTGGTTGACCTTGATCGGGTAAACGGCCGTGTAGCCACCGGCGTAGTCCCATTCGGACTGGGCCTGCGCGAACGCCGCCTGCAACTTGCCCAGGCGCTGGCCAAGAATGTCCGGGAAGCGCACCAACAGCGGCAATTTGGCGCCGGCCGCACGCGCGGCCTCCACCACTTCGGGCAGCGATACCGACGGACCATCGCTGGTCGGTGTGACCACTACATGTCCGGCGTCGTTCACATCGAAGTACCCATCGGCCCAATGCGGGATCGAGTAGGTCTTGCGGGCTTGGTCGAGGGACCAATCGCTCATCTGGCTGACTCGGCTGGAATAAAAAGGGCGTGAAGTGTAACGCCTGGCACGCGCAGGGTCCGTTACAATCCGCGCCGACTTTCCGCCCCTCTCTGCTGGCAGGAGCGGGACAAAATGCGGTTCAGCCGGCGCGCAATTTGGCTGTATGCGACTGCTGCGCCCGACCCTCCTCCGGCGCTTTGCGCCACCTTCTCCCGGTGGGAGAAGGAACAGCCTCCATTCTCTCCAGGATTAACGCATGAGCGCCAACGACAACTGGTACATCGAACACTTCCAGCCGACCGGCTCGGCCATTGGATTTCGCGTCAGCGGCAAACTGGACGAGGTGCAATCCCCGTTCCAGAAAATCGAGATCTACCAGACCACCGACTGGGGCAAGTTGATGCTCATCGACGGCGCGGTGATGCTGACCAGCCGCGACAACTTTTTCTATCACGAGATGATCAGTCACCCGGCGCTGTTCACCCACACCGCACCCAAGCGGGTGGTGATCATCGGCGGCGGCGACTGCGGCACGCTGCGCGAGGTGCTCAAGCACCCAGGCGTGCAAAGCGCCACCCAGTGCGATATCGATGAGCAGGTCACCCGCATGTCGGAAACATATTTCCCCGAACTGTGCGATTCCAACCACGATGCGCGTGCCGAACTCCTGTTCGACGACGGCGTGGCCTACATGGCCAACTGCCCGACCGGCAGCGTGGACATCGTGATCGTCGATTCCACCGACCCGGTCGGCCCGGCCGAAGGCCTGTTCAACAAGGCGTTCTATGAAAGCTGCTTCAAGGCGTTGAAGGACGACGGCATTCTGGTGCAGCAATCCGAATCGCCGCTGGCGCTGCTGGACCTGATCAATGAAATGCGCACCGAAATGGGCAAGGCCGGCTTCCAGTCGTTTAAGACCCTGCCGTTCCCGCAGCCGTGCTACCCCACCGGATGGTGGAGCGTGACCATGGCCAGCAAGCAGGCCAACGCCGATTTTGCGTTCCGCCAGGACGCGGCGCAGGCCAAGGGCTTCGAAACGCTATACTACAACGCGCACTTGCACACTGGCGTGCTGGTTGCGCCGCCATTCGTGGCCAAGGCGCTGGGCGAGTTAAGCGCTGGCAGCGACACATAGCGAGCAGTCCTCAGATCGACATGGCCGGCACGCTGCGCTCGCCTGCTGGCTGCACAACGGTGTTGACGCTGTGCTCAGTCACCCGCGACCGGCGTTGCGATCTGTGCGCCGGCTGCTGCAATAGCAGAGCACCGCAGACCGCCGCTTAAGAGCGGCTAACAAAACGTAGCGAGCAGTCGTCAGGTGGGCGCGGAGGAACCGAAGCGTACGCGTGTACATGCCGATTGCGAGCACCGGCCGCGCCCGCCTGGCGGTGAGCGCAGTCGTTTTGTTAGTCGCTCTAAACCGCCTATCAGAATAACTGCGTGCACCGCCGCCGGTGCCTGGTGCGGCGTGTACCACACGTACACCTTGGTTCCCGCGCAGTCCACGCCAGCTGACGGCTGCCTGCTACGTCTGTCAGCCGCTCTTACAGGCGCGCCAGCACCTCGACTTTTTTGGCGTCGAACTCTTCTTGAGTGACCAGTCCCGCATCGAGCAGTTGCTTGAGTTTGCTCAGCACCTGCATCGGATCGTCGGTAGCGGGCGGAGCCGAAAGCGCGGCGCCCTGCGCAGTGGGTGCGTGCACCACCACGCCGCCGGCTGACGCGCGCAACTTGTCGATTTCCAGCTGCTGGCGCTTTTCGTATGCAGATTCTTCCACTTGCTGCGCATACGCATATACCCGCCGCGCCTGCTTCTTCGGAAGGCTGTCGATGGACGCGTAGCTGCCCTGCGTGGTGCGGCACATGATCGTCGCCCCCAGCATCTGTTCGCTCATGTGCACATCGAGCACTTCGCGCCAGGGGAAATCCCGAAACGTCATGCCGAACAGTTTGGGGTGCACCACGATGAACCTGCGGTTGGTCAGCACCACTGCATCCGGCGACAGATTCATCATCATCTTCTTTTGCACAGCGATGTATTCGACCTGCTCGTCGCGCGTCAGTAATTCGCTCACCTTTGGCAGGATTTTGCCCACCGCCACTGAATCCTGCTCGTCGGTCAGGAATCGTGCAAAGACATCCATAATATCCCTCATCGTGATTGGTTGAGCCGAAGCGTTGCCGGTTATGACACCACATCTGTGCCGCGTGTTGCCGATACCAGGCAAGACGGAAGAGCGCGCAGGTGTCGGATCGCTGAGCGCTTCATACCGCCCAAACGACGACAGGGCGGATGCCGCCATCGGCTCTGTTCGCTGCATAAAGATGCTGTCGATCGCTGACTCGGAACCGCACTCCGGCACCGAAGCTCAGCAATTGGGCACGATGAATCGTGATGTCTTCGTCGTTGTCGTAATACGCGTCGGCGTAGAGGTCATGCATACCGCGCCCGCTTGACGGCGGCGCAGTAGTTTTGTTGGCCGCTCTTAGGTACGCGGCCTGCACGGTGGCTGGAAGCGGCTGTACCGCTGTCTCAAGGGCGGCGCGTCAACCGCGGCCAACTCGCTAATCCGTCAACGCGCAGCCGCAGCCGCAGGATCTGACGCCCTTGGCACCGGGTAGGCGATCAGCGTCGGTGCGTCCGCCACGAAACGGTCGAGTACCCCATCGGCAATCTTGACCGGCCCGCCGAAACGCGTGGCGCCGGGAATCGACGGAATCGCTGCGGCGGCGGCGGCGATTTCGGCTGCATCGGCAAACAATCGCGGCGCCTCGGTGTCGCCGCGATTGGCGGCATCCAACCCCGCGGCGGTCTGCTGCAACGCACGGCCCCAACGCTGCATCGCAGCCAGCCAGGGGCGCGACTGCTCGGCGAACCCTGGATCGGCCACGCCCGCGCGGATGATCTCCGGCGCGGCCGCAACCTCGTCCGCAGTGCGTGCCAGCTCGGCGAGCGCCTGGCTACGCGCCGCCTCATCGCCCAACGCAAACGCCTCGCGAACGCGGTCCAGCACCCCCTTCAACCGTGGCGCCTGTTCCTGCCACGGCTGGCTACCAAAGGTGGGCGCCAGATGCTGGGTATCGAAGAAAGTGAGCAGCGCGGCGGTCACCCGCACATCGCCACCGGCAAGATCGCGCGCGGCAGCATGCCAGGTGCGCTCGGCGTCGTAGCCCTTGTCGTTCCACGCGAACGCGGTCAGCCCCATCACCGCGACGCGGCTGGGCACTTCCTGATTCATCGGGTTGGAGACGATGCCGGACAACTCGGCCGACAAGCCCGCTTCGCGCCGCGCGTACGGCGCCATCAGCAAGCGACCGGCGGAGGTTTCGAAATCGTTGACCGGGTAGTTGTCCCACAGCAGCGTCTTGCGTCCGAACGCCTTGGTCGCTGCACGTGCATCGGGCAGGGAAATGGCCGGTGGCACCACGTCGGTGCCGGTCCACTGCACGACGACCTTCGGGTCCAGATGCTTGCGCAGCGCTTCCTTGTACGGGCTTTCCTTGGCGTCGTAATATTCGGTCGGCACCATGATCAGTTCGGATGCCGCATCGTGGCGGGCACCCAGATCCGCCTGCACCAGATTGAGCAGATACGACTGTGCGATGCCGGCCGCCTGTGCACCGGAGTCGCCGAAGGCGGTCTTGTCGCGCTCGCAATTCCACTTGGTGTATTCGATATCGTCCAGCGCCACATAGAAGCTGCGCACGCCCAACGCGCGGAATGCATCGAACTTACGCAGCAACGCTTTGGCATCGGCCGGATTGGAGAAGCACACAGTCGGTCCTGGCGAGATCGCATAGACGAAATCGACGTGGTTGCGCTTGGCGGTGGCCGCCAACTTGCCCAACGCCTTCAAGGTCGCGGCCGGGTATGGCTCGCGCCAGCGATCGCGCGCGTAGGGGTCGTCCTTTGGGCTGTAGATGAACGTGTTGGCCTTGGTCCGGGCGAGAAACTCCAAATGGTTTGCGCGATCGGTCATCGACCAGGGCGCGCCGTAGAAGCCTTCGATCGTGCCGCGGATCGGCATCGCCGGGTAATCCTGGATCACCAGCGCTGGGATGGCCGGACGTTCAACCAGCTGACGCAGCGTCTGCGCCGCATGGAACAGCCCGTCGTCGTCGTGGCCGGCCAGCGTGATCAGGCTGCCGCTGCCCAGCGCCACGCTAGCGAGCGTGTAGCCTTCTTTATGCGTGTCCTGCACCGCCTTGCTGCGGGTCAGCGCATCGCGCACCGCCACCGCACAGCCGGTGCCGATGACGATGTACAAGCGGTCGAGTGTGGCAGGCAAGCGCGCGGCGGTTGCGATCTTGGCAACGCCAGCCGAGCTGAGAATGCGGCGGACCAGTACAACCGACTCCGGGTCCGTGCCCGGCGCCACGACCAGCACCGCCGACCGACCGAGCGTGACCGTGCCGCCCTCCAGCGCGATCGACATCGGGGTCGGAAAGATCGCCGGCTGCGTGACCGGTTGCGTCAAGCCCGGTACGCTCAAACCCAACGCCACCAGAACCGAGAGCAGGCGCAAGCCCGACTTCCTATCGCGTTGCTTCATGTCCGAACTCCGGTATTGAAATGGTATTACGACCTAGAGTAGGCAAGTCGTGGGGCGGCGACAAGCGCATTAGCCAACCGCCTTGGCATATCCTGTCGTTTTCGGGCAAGCGGTAGGCATGCGGGATCTAGACCCGATCTGCGAACAGCTCGGTTTGGAAGCGATCTGCGGTATTTAAGTGGTATGACCACAAAGACTTCCGGCCGGGATTATCGAATTAGCGAAAAGCTGCTCCTTCGCAATCCAACCGCGACTGCAGCACCACGACGCAGCAGACAGGCCATCGCGCTACAGCACTGAGGTCCGCGTTGCATGTCGAACCTGACAAGCCGACACACGCATCGCTAAAACCTACAACGCGTCGCTATCCAGCTCGCCGGTGCGGATACGCACCACGGTACCCAGGTCGTACATAAACACCTTGCCATCGCCGATCTTGCCGGTACCTGCCGCCGCAACGATCGCCTCGACCACGCGCTCGGCCTGGTCGGCGGTCACTGCCACTTCGATCTTCACCTTGGGCAGGAAGTCGACCACGTATTCGGCGCCGCGATACAGCTCGGTGTGGCCCTTCTGACGACCGAAGCCCTTGACCTCGGTCACCGTGATGCCCGCCACGCCGCAGCCAGAGAGTGCTTGGCGCACATCGTCGAGCTTGAACGGTTTGACGATGGCCATGATCATTTTCATCGGTGCAGGTTCCAGGGCATGACGGGGGCGCAGCATACCGTGGACAGCAGCAACGCTCATCCCGTCGCGGGCAGCCGTCACCGCGGCCGACAGCCGAATGGGACTATTCTTACAGCCTGCCGACTGCCTTGCCGATGTCCCTCGTGTGGCGGCCTGCACTAGGCTTCCTACGGACCTGCGGAGAACACCATGATCGATTTCAATCAGCTCGACGACCTTGCCCGCCGCCTCAGCGATCTGGTGCCGCCGGGCCTGCGTCAATCGCGCGAAGATCTGCACAGCGCCTTCAAGGGCGCGCTGCAGGCCGGCCTGGGCAAGCTGGACCTGGTCACCCGCGAAGAGTTCGACGTGCAGCGCGCGGTACTGCTGCGCACGCGCGAAAAGCTCGACGCATTGGAAAAAGCCGTTGCCGCGCTGGAAGCACGCGCGCCCGGCACCCCGCCCGCTGCATTACCCACAACTCCCTGACGCGAGCCTTCCACCATGAGTCTGGCGCTGGTGCACAGCCGTGCCCGCGTGGGGGTGCATGCGCCTGAAGTTCGGGTGGAAGTGCATCTCTCCGGCGGCCTCCCTTCCACCCAGATCGTGGGTCTGCCCGAGGCCGCGGTGCGTGAGTCGCGCGAACGCGTACGTGCGGCATTGCTGTGCGCACAGTTCGAATTCCCGGCCCGGCGCATCACCATCAACCTGGCGCCAGCCGATTTGCCGAAGGAAGGCGGCCGCTTCGACTTGCCGATCGCGCTCGGCATCCTGGCCGCCAGCGGGCAGATCGACCGGCAAGCGTTGGCCGACTACGAATTTCTCGGCGAGCTTGCACTCACCGGCGAGTTACGCGGCGTCGATGGGGTGCTGCCTGCCGCTTTAGCAGCCGCGCAGGCCGGGCGACGGCTGATCGTGCCGCTGGCCAATGGCGCCGAAGCAGCGATCGCCGGGCATGTGGAAGCCTTCACCGCGCGCACCTTGCTGGAAGTCTGCGCCGCGCTCAACGGCACTCGGCAAGCGCCAGCGGCAGAGGTGGCGATCCTGGCGCCAGGCGCACGTGCCCTGCCGGATATGGCAGATGTGCGCGGCCAACCGCATGCGCGTCGCGCGCTGGAGATTGCCGCAGCAGGAGGTCACCACCTGCTGCTGGTCGGCAGCCCCGGGTGCGGCAAGACCTTGCTCGCCTCACGCCTGCCTGGCCTGCTGCCGGAAGCCAGCGAAGCCGAAGCGCTGGAGACCGCCGCCATCACCTCGATCAGCGGCCGCGGGCTGGATCTCGCCCGCTGGCGACAGCGGCCCTATCGCGCGCCCCATCACACCGCCAGTGCAGCCGCTTTGGTCGGTGGTGGCACCCATCCGCGTCCAGGCGAGATCTCCCTGGCCCACAACGGCGTGCTGTTTCTGGATGAGCTGCCCGAATGGCAACGGCAGACCTTGGAAGTGCTGCGCGAGCCGCTGGAGTCGGGCCTGGTCACCATCTCGCGCGCTGCGCGCAGTGTGGATTTCCCGGCTCGTTTCCAACTAGTTGCCGCGATGAACCCCTGCCCATGTGGCTGGGCCGGTGATGGCAGCGGGCGTTGCCGCTGCGGCAGCGACAGTATTCGTCGCTATCGCAGCCGTATCTCCGGCCCATTGCTGGACCGTATCGATCTGCATGTCGAAGTGCCGCGACTGCCGCCGCAAGCATTGCGCAGCGGCAACGTCGGCGAGGACAGTGCCAGCGTGCGTGCACGCGTGGTCGCAGCCCGTGAACGACAGCTTGCGCGCGCCACCGTGCCCAATGCGCAACTCGACCAGGCAGACACCGATCGCCATTGCCGCCTGCAGGGCGACGATCAGCTGCTGCTGGAGCGCGCGATCGAGCATCTGCAGCTGTCCGCACGCTCGATGCACCGCATCCTGCGCGTGGCACGCACCATCTCCGATCTCGACGACAGCGCGGGGATCGCCACGCGCCATCTGACCGAAGCGATCGGCTACCGCAAACTGGATCGCGCGTTGAGCGCAGCGAGCGCGGCGTAACAGCGCTGATCCAGCGGTATAGGCGCGACGGCAGTCGACGGCAGGGCAACGACTCCGCTTTGCCTGGTTAGGCCGCCAAGCGATTTACGACGGCCCTCCTGCGGCGCAGCTGCACGAACGTATTACTAACCTCGTCCCTAGGGCGTTCGACCGAGCGTGTTGGTCCGCTGCACCCTAAAAGTCGGCGCAACACCGTCAGGTACCTGCCTGGCTTGAAGTGGCTGAAGAAACGCAGAGAGCAGTCATCGGGTGATGCGCAGGAACCGGGCTACACGAGCGGTACATAAGGATCCGAGCGCCGGCGGTGCGACATCTGGCGATAAGCGGCGCTCTTCGCCGGTCGCGACATCCCAACATCCACTTCATGGCGATCCACGTACAACATCGGTCAATCCATTCCGCAGAGGCCGTCATGAGCCGACTTCCCGAGCTGTCTACCGTCCCATCGCTGGATCTGAACCGCTATCTCGGCACTTGGTACGAAATCGCCCGGCTGCCAATTCGCTTCGAGAACGCAGACTGCACCGATGTGTCGGCGCACTACTCGCTGGACGGGGACGGCAGCGTGCGCGTGCAAAACCGCTGCCTGACTGCGAAAGGCGAATTGGAAGAAGCAATCGGGCAGGCGCGTGCCATCGACGACACGCATGCTCGGCTGGAAGTCACCTTCCTGCCCGAGGGCCTGCGCTGGATCCCCTTCACCAAGGGCGACTACTGGGTGATGCGAATCGATGCGGACTACACCGCTGCACTGGTCGGCAGCCCCGATCGCACATACCTGTGGCTACTTGCGCGCCTGCCGCAGTTGGACGAAAACATCGCGCAGTCCTATCTGGCGCATGCGCGCGAACAGGGTTTCGACCTGGCGCCGCTGATCCATACCCCACACACAGGGCGGATGACCGAGCAGCCGCTTTCGTAAGAGCGGCCAACAAAACCTGGCCAGCGTTGGTAGCAAGCAGCAGTCGTGGGACAGTGCTGCGGGCACTCTCAGAACTGGAGCATCCGCATGATCCATGCCACCAGCCATCTGACGCGCATTCTGGATGGCTGTGCAAGAGTTTTTGTAGGTCGTTCCAGCAGCCCGCCCACGCCGGAGCAGATCGTCGTTGGCAGCTGCCAACAACACGCGGCCGGCGCGCGAAACCGAAGTGCATGTGGCATTGCGATTGCGCGCACCGGCCGCCCTGGTGTGTCGATCACACGACAGCCTGCCGACGCGCTCTCAACCGTTCAACGTGCCCAGATCCTTGGCTGCGGCCTGGGCACCTTCGAGGCTGTCGAAGGCCACACCGGTGTTGCCGACCACGTACTTGGTCAGCTCGCCGTCGCGTGTGGTTTCCTGCATCTTGAAGATCGGCAACGCGTCGGTGCCGCCGACGCGTTCTTTCTGCGTTGTCATAAGTGATTCCTCCAGTGAAAGCGCCTTGCATGGGACCGGATTGTCCCGCCCCCGTGCGGGAGCGCAGACGAGCCGACCCTAGCGCGCCATCGTGTGCAGGCGTGTGAATCCATCGACCTACCCAATGCCGCAGCGCAGCGAATGATGAGCGGCAAAAAGATCACATCCGCTTCGCTCCACAAACGCGCGCAATCCACGCATCTGGCGTACATTCGTGACGTGCAGCCTCATCAGTCCATGCCTCTGGTCACCAACCGCTGCGTGCGGGGCGTCCGCGCGCGCTTGGGAACCCTGTGTCGGCCATCTGTGGACGCGCGTCCTGTCCGCATTGCTCCGGGAGCCGTGCGTGAACAGGCAACCATACAGATGCGGTTGGTAACGTGAAGCGTAAACGCATTATCAGTGTGACTGTGCTGTTGGTAGCGCTGTGCGCAACTCTCCCGATCGGCCTGTCCTACTACTTGGCGTGGCGGCTGGCGCTATCGCGCGAAGAGAGCAGGCTCAGCCAGCTGGCGACACTATCGATCCGACGTACCGAAAGCGCCTTCGACGAGGCGCATGGCGCGCTGTTGAATCTGGCCGGCTCGCAGCTTCCGCCCTGCTCGCCAGCACATCTGGCGCAGATGCGCGCGCTGGTAATGACCAGCCATTACGTCGTGGAACTGGGGCATTTTCAGCAACGCCGGTTGCGCTGTACTTCGTGGGGGCAGCTGCTCGACAGCATTCCACAGGGCATGCCGGACTTTGTGGTCAAGCGCGGCATCGCGGTGACCACGCGGCTGCGCCCGCTGGCCAATCCGCAGCATCCGCTGATGGCCTTGCAGTTGGGCAACTACAACGTACTGGTCAACCCGAACATGCTGACCGACATCAACATCCCACCCGGCCTGCAATTAGCGATCGGCACACCGGGCGGGCACATCCTCAGCAGCACCGGCACCACCGCCGAACAATTGCTGATCGAGCCCTCGTCCGACACCTCGACCGATGGCTCCACGCTGCGGCAGGTGTTGTCCGGCCGCGACCGGCGTGGCGACTGGGCCGCTGTGGTTACCGAGCCATTGGCGTATCTGCGTGGGCCGTTGGCGGCTGCGCGGCTGCAGGTGGTGCCGATCGGCATCGCAGTGGCGCTGCTGCTGGTCAGCCTGGTGATCTGGGTGTCGCGGCGACGCTTGTCGCCGCTGGCGCGGCTGGAAATCGCCGTGCAGCGTGGCGAGTTCATCGTGCATTACCAACCGATCATCGCGCTCTATACCGGCGCCTGCGTCGGTGCCGAAGCGCTGGTACGTTGGCAGCAACCCGATGGCGTGCTGGTGCCGCCGGATGCCTTCATTCCACTGGCCGAAGAAAGCGGTTTGATCCAGCCGATCACCGACTTGGTGGTCGCCGAAGTCATCCGCGAACTTGGCCCGACCTTGTCAACGGATCCATCGTTGCACGTGGCAATCAACGTGTCGGCCGGAGACATCAAGAGCGGTCGCGTGCAGAGCGTGCTTGCGCAGGCACTACAGGGCACCGGGGTGAACAGCGGGCAGTTGTGGGTGGAAGCGACCGAGCGCAGCCTGATGGACATCGATGCCGCGCGCACCACCATCACCCACCTGCGTAGCGCCGGCCACACGGTATCGATCGACGACTTCGGCACGGGCTATTCGAGCTTGCAGTACCTGCAAGGCTTGCCGCTGGATGCATTGAAGATCGACAAGTCGTTCGTGGACACCATCGGCACCCACTCGGCCACCAGTGCGGTGACCTCGCACATCATCGAAATGGCTAAAACACTGAAGCTGCGCACCATTGCCGAAGGTGTCGAGCGGCAGGAGCAACTCGACTATCTGCGCGCGCACGGCGTAGACCTGGCGCAGGGCTGGCTGTTCTCGCGCGCGTTGCCGGCAACCGGCTTTATCGCCTATCACGCGCAGATGCGCGGCGCGACACACTGATCAACGTCGGCGCCACGTGCGGCCGATAACACCAGCAAGCGGTGTCAGATATGTGGGGACTGAGCGCAGGCATCGCTGGCTACGCGGCATACCGATTCCCGAACACCGGCCTTGCACACTTGGCGGCGACAATAGTGTTGTTCGTCGCTCTAGGCGAATCCGATAAAGCCGATAAAAAGGCCGCCAATCGCGGAGGCCTCTTCAATCAAGCGCTTTGCAAAGCGCTCTCGCGTTGGTGGTGCACCGGCTTGGGCCGGCTTGGGAAGGCATGCCGCACGATCCGCCACATCACCTGACCGAACTGACGCGGCAGCGAGCCGGTGTTGTAGTGCTGACCGTAGCGCGCACAGATCTGCTTCACTTCGACCGCGATCTGCGCATAGCGATTGGCCGGCAGGTCTGGGAAGAAGTGGTGCTCGATCTGGTGGCTCAGATTGCCCGACAGCACATTCATCAGCTTGCCGCCGGTCAGATTCGACGAACCGCGCAGCTGACGCAGATACCAATGACCGCGCGACTCGTTGCGGATCGATTCCTTCGGGAACACTTCCGCATCGGCGGTGAAATGGCCGCAGAAGATGATCACGAAGGTCCATATGCTGCGCAGCACGTTAGCAGCCAGGTTACCCAACAGCACGGTCAGGAAGAACGGGCCTGCCAGCAGCGGGAACACGATGTAGTCCTTGAGCATCTGGCGGCCCATCTTGCGGCCGACCGGAAGGAATAAAGCGCGCAGTTCGCCCGATTTCATCTTGCCGGCAAACCAGCGGCCCAGACGCAGGTCCTGGATGGCCACGCCCCATTCGAACAGCAGCGCGAACATCACCGCCACGAACGGCTGCATCAGGTAAAACGGGCGCCAGCGCTGCTCGGGGAAGATACGCAGCAGACCGTAGCCGATGTCGTCGTCCATACCGCGCACATTGGTGTAGGTGTGGTGCTTGAAGTTGTGCGTCTTGCGCCAATTGTCGCCGGTGGCAACGATGTCCCATTCGTAGGTATTGCCGTTGAGTTGCGGGTCGCCCATCCAGTCGTACTGGCCGTGCATCACGTTATGGCCCAGCTCCATGTTCTCCAGAATCTTGGACAGCGTCAGCAGCACCACGCCGGCGATCCACGCGGGGATCAACACGCTGTGCACGAACGCACCGAGAAACAACAGCGCGCGGCCGGCCACGCCGGTCCAGCGCACGGCTGCCACAATGCGGCGGATGTAACGCGCATCGTCGGCGCCCACCTGGCTTTGCACGCGGGCACGTATGGCATCGAGTTCGTCGCCGAAAGACTGCAGTTCAGCAGCGGACAGGGCACGGTTGTGGACTCGGCTCATGAAGATTCCTTACAGATCCAGGATCAGGTCAGTGCTCGGGGCACTGATGCACAGGCGGACCTGTGCGGTGGGTTCGTTGCTGCGCTCACCGGTCAACAGGTGGCGCGTGGTGCCGGACTGGCGCGCACAGGCGCAGCTATTACAAATGCCCATGCGGCAGCCATGTTTGGGGCGCAGGCCCTGCGCTTCCAGCCCTTCCAGCAGCGACTTGCCGCACGGCAGCGTGAACGTGCGGCCGCTGCGTGACAGCTGGACCTGCACGTCGCCCGCCTCGCTGTTGTCAAGCGCCGGCACGCTGAACGCTTCGGCCTGAAATGCGGCCACGCGACATTGCAAGCGCTCGCGCGCTGCCTGCACGAAACCGCCGGGGCCGCAAACCATGACGTGGCGGTTGGATAGATCGGCGATCTGATCCAACGGATAGGTGTTCACGCGCGCGGCCGGCGTATCGCCTTCGCGGGTGGTGAGCAGACGCACACGCAAGCGCGAATGCGCAGTGGCCATCGCGTCGAATTCTTCGACAAAACAGGCTTCGTCGCGCTGGCGCACCCAATACAGCAGGTCCACATCCATCGGCATGCCGGCCTGCGCCGCGGCTTGCAGCAAGGCGCGCATCGGCGTGATGCCCGAGCCGGCCGCCAGCAGCAATAGCGATGTCGGAATGGTCGGCAGCAGCAGGTCGCCGAATGCCGAGTCAAGCGACACCACCGTGCCCAGCGCTGCATCGTGCGCCAGGTAGCGGCTCACCAGCCCACCCTCGATCGCCTTGACCGTGATCGCCAGGCGACCATCGGCCAGCACGGTCGGGCTGTAGCTGCGCAGCAGGCGGCGACCGTCGACCTCCACGCCCAGGCTCACGTGCTGCCCGGCGCGCAGGCCCTGCCAATGCGCGTTGGGCTGAAATACCAAGGTGACCGCGTCGCGGCTGGCCGCGCTACGGTCGACCAGGCGGGCCATCGACCGCTCCAGCGTCCACAACGGGTTGATCCGGCTTGCCCAGAAATCGAACAATTGCGGCGATACCAACCGACGCGCCAGGCGTGCGGGCAACGGAGACTTAAACTTGGGAGTGGATGGCAGGCTCATAGGACACACTATACGCATGCATGCACAGACGTGTATACAGTTGTATATCGGCTTAAGAGGCTATGATTCACAGCCACGCCCGGCTGTGCCCTCATGACCCCCATCGCCCTGCCTACCCACGACGCGCCGCCGTCACGCAAGCCGGCAATTTCCCGCGAGGATCTGATCGCCGCGGCGCTGTCGTTGATCGGGCCGCACCGCAGCCTGTCCACGCTGAGCCTGCGCGAAGTGGCGCGTGAAGCCGGCATCGCGCCAAACAGCTTTTATCGCCAGTTCCGCGATATGGACGAGCTTGCCGTGGCTCTGATCGATCTGGCCGGGCGTTCGCTGCGCACCATCATCGGCCAGGCCCGCCAACGCGCCACCTCCACCGACCGCAGCGTCATCCGCGTCTCGGTCGAGGCGTTCATGGAGCAACTGCGCGCCGACGACAAGTTGCTGCATGTACTGCTGCGCGAGGGCGCGGTGGGATCGGATGCATTCAAGCAGGCGGTAGAGCACGAGCTCAGCTATTTCGAAGACGAGTTGCGCGTGGACCTGATCCGCCTGGCCGCCGCCGACAACGCCAAGTTGCATGCACCGGCGCTGGTGTCCAAGGCGATCACCCGGCTGGTGTTTGCGATGGGCGCGGTCGCAATGGACTCGCCTCCGGAGAAAGATCCCGAACTGGTCGAGCAGATCTCGCAGATGCTGCGCATGATTTTGACCGGCGCGCGCACATTGGGCACGCACAGCGGTTGATTTTTTGGGTGTGTGTCTGTGACACCGAAGCTACATCGTGCGTGGGGCCGGTAACGCAGAGAGCTTCTACAGCGGCAGCCACGGCGCGGGCCGGGCGATGAGCAGAACCGCTGCACGTCAGCGGATCACGCTGGCACAGCACCGCGAGGCCACCGCGCATGTGAAATGCCGTAAGGACGCGACCGTGATCGCCGAATCGCCAGCGGCGTCCAAGTCGATCGATGCTGTCATGGCCGCGCAACGCGATCTGGTCGATGTACTGCATACGCTGCGTCAGGTGCGGTGGGTCAAGGGGTCAACAACAGTCACGCCTGCGCCCTTTCCTCGTGACGACAACGCGCTGGCGACCTCACCCTCTATGGCGGATGCACAGTTCAGTCTTGTCGTGACGACACTCACATCCAAGCACACGCGTTTCACTCTGGCAACGCCATGGTTGCGCCACGTTAGTGGCCTGTTTCCACAGGACCCATCCATCAGGCAACCGGAGGCGGCATGAGCAATCTCGACAAGCAGGAACGCAAAGCAGAAGCACAGGACTTGAACCGTGACCCGATCTCAGGTGCACCCGAATCCCATCCGGTTGGCGTAAGCATCGGTGGCATTGCTGGCGGTACAGCGGCAGGCGCGGTGGCCGGCACCGTGTTCGGCCCGCTCGGCACCTTGATCGGCGCAGTGGCCGGTGTGGTCGCCGGTGCCGCAGCCGGCAAGGGCGTGGCCGAGCGCCTCGACCCGACGGTGGAGACCGAATACTGGCGCCAGGAGCATCGGAACCGTTCTTATTATAAGGAGGGCACCAACTACGATCGCGATTACGCAACCGTGTATGGCTTCGGCCTGCAGGCCCGCGAAACCCGCCCCACCAGCACCTGGGAAGAAACCGAGGCCACGCTGGCTGGCGAATGGCCGCGTAACCGTGGCGAATCGCGCCTGGAGTGGGAAGAGGCACGCTTGGCTGCGCGCGATGCCTGGGAACGCGCTGATCGCACCCACACGGTGTATCGCGATAGCGACACCCACTACGAAGGCCGCTTCGATAGCGCCAGCTATCGCGACGCCGATTACTCCTATGACGACTATCGTCCGGCGTATCGCTATGGCATGCAGGCACGTCAGCAGTACGCCGGCCGGCAGTGGGACGACCATCTGGAACGCGACCTGGGCGACGGCTGGGACCGCTTCAAGGCAAATTCGCATCTGAGCTGGGCAAAGGCCAAGCATGCGGTGCGCGAGGCATTCGACTCTGAACATCACGACGAGGCTGTACGCCCCAATCGGACCGATCTCCGCGTGTAACTGCTGGGGCAGCACATCACTGTTCTGAAGCTGTGCAAGTGTTCTGAGTCGAAACAGAACGGGCCCAATTGGGCCCGTCCCACATTACCGAGATCGTTTTGCTGAATTGCGCAGCACCGAATGCGGCACGATCACATCGTTCTCCGCCTCCACCAGCAGCACATCGCCCTGATACGCGGCGCATGCCGCCAAGGCGATGTTGCCGGTGGGGCTCAAGCTGCGCTGACGATAAGCCATCAGATCCGGATCGGCATTGAGGCTGAGCTTTGGGCACCTCCCAGTGCTCGTCCTTGTAGAGCGCGGGCGGAACGCAACGCCAGACATTCCATCGGCCACTCGCGCGTCAGCAATACGCCAGATAACCGCCATGACTCAGTTCTACCAGCGGGATCGAATGCGCATCCACATCACGACCTGACGCATCGATGCACAGCTCTCGTACCCACGCAGATCGAAGATCGTACAGATGCACCCTAAGAGGCGCTAACAAAACGTAGCGCGCAGTCGCCAGATGGGCGCGGAGCGACCGCCGTGTACGCGCGGGACATACCGATCCCGAGCACCGACCGCGCCAGCCTGGCGGTGAGCACAGTCGTTTTGCTAGTCCTACTGTGTCATAAATAGGTTATCCTGCAAGCAGTCTCTCCCACGGCGGGATCGTGATGGCCGCAGTCAGCAACAAAGCGCGTTTCTCCGCTTATCTCGATGAACTCTCCGCCGCGCTCGGTCATGCTGACCGCACTGCGGGCCTGCGAGGCGATTGCAGTGCGTTGATGCTGCCTTTGGAGCGCAAGAGTGTTGAGCCCCTGGCTGCTCATCTGGATCCGCTTCGAACCAGGGCTCGCCATCAAGCCTTGCACCACTTCGTGGCCAAATCAGAGTGGTCCGATGCGGCCATGTTGGAGCGGGTTCGTCAGTACGTTTCGTCGCTGCTGGATTTGAAAGACGAGGTGTACTGGATCGTGGACGACACGGGTTTTCGCAAGAAGGGCAGGCATTCGGTCGGTGTGGCCCGACAGGACTGCGGCGAGATCGGCAAGCAGGACAATTGCCAGGTGGCCGTGAGCGTATCGTTGGCGACGCCGGCAGCGAGCATTCCGATCGCTTTCAGGCTGTATCTGCCTGAAGACTGGGCCAGCGATGCAGCACGCCGGGGAAAAGCGGGAATTCCCCACGAGATTGAGTTCGCGACCAAACCGCAGATCGCACTGGCGCAGATGAAAGCAGCCCATGCCACGGGAGTGGCGCGCGGCACGGTGTTGGCCGATGCAGCCTATGGCAGCAATACGGCCTGGCGTGACGCGCTGGCTTGCCTGGAACTGAACTATGCGGTGGGAATCGTGTCGAGCGTGAAAGTCTGGCCGCCCGGACAAAGGCCCGAATCGCCGGCGGCGTGGAAAGGCCAAGGCCGACCTCCGGTTCGCCATCGTCGTACAGCCGACCATCAGCCACAGTCGGTGCAAGCGCTGGCGCTGTCGTTACCCTCCCGCGCCTTCAGGACAGTCGCGTGGCGGGAAGGCGGCAACGCACCGTTGTCGGGACGTTTCGCCGCCGTACGCGTACGTGCAGCACAAGGTGATCGCTTGCGTCAGGAGGAATGGCTGTTGATCGAATGGCCCAAAGGCCAAGACAGGCCGACCCGATACTTTCTGTCCAACCTGCCGGCAAACACGCCGCGCAAGGATCTGGTAAGGACGGTCAAGGCGCGCTGGCGGATTGAACGCGATTATCAGGATCTGAAACAGGAATTTGGCCTGGATCACTACCAAGGCCGTGGCTGGCGGGGCTTCCATCATCACGCGAGGTTATGCATCGCTGCCTATGGGTACCTGGTTGCTGAACGCTTGCGCGGGGCGCATCAAAAAAACCCTCGGAATGCGCGGAATCTCCCTTACCCGAGAATTACCGACCGCGCGGCAAGGCAATCGCGCGCCCAGCGCCACGCGAGCGACTCGATCACGACGCTGCGCTGGACAATCGCCATGGACATCGCAGCGGCACTACTTGACGGGATGCCTCCGCATCTGCGGATTTAATGACATAGTAGGACTAGAGCTCGGCAAGATCGGGGTGCCTTCTGGTCCGCAACGACGCAGGCTTAATGTCTGCGTCGGCTCCTTTTCAACTCACCTGCAGTCCTAAACGTTGAGCTTCGCCGCATAGCGGCCGCATATTGCGAACAGAAGCACCCAGCAATCTCGGCACAAGCCGTCGCGCGCGATAGCAGCGCCGCTTCGGTGGCGAGTAGCGGCGGAGACCCCAACCCGCGCGGGGATCGTCAACTGCAGGGCACCTGCCAGGGCGACGCCGGAATGCTGATCCATCGATTACAGTAGCGCGATGACAATCGAACTGAAGCCCGGCGACTTATTGATCGCGATCGAAGGGATCGACGGCGCCGGCAAAACAACCCTCGCCCGCAGCCTGGCCACCAACCTGGAAGCTGCCGGCGCCCGCGTCGTACTGAGCAAGGAGCCGACCAACGGCCCCTGGGGCACCCAACTGCGCTAGTCCGCCGCCGGCCGCCTGAGCGCGGACGCAGAAGCCGAGCTGCTGATCCGCGACCGCCACGAACATGTGCACACCTTGATCGCGCCCGCGCTAGCACGCGGCGACATCGTGATCCTGGACCGCTATTTCCCCCCGATGGTGGCCTACCAGGGCGCCGCCGGCCTGCCGCTGGACGACCTGCTGGAACGCAACGCGTTCGCGCCGCGCCCGGACGTGCTGCTACTGCTCGATCTGCCGCCCCGCCCACCGGCCTGGCCCGCATCCGCGCCCGCGGCGACGCACCCAATCACTTCGAAACCCAGGACAACCTGGAACGCTGCGCACCATCTTCAACGCGCTGCAATTGCCAGGCAAACACGTGGTGGACCCCAGCGTCGATGCAGCCAGCGTGCTGCGCCAGGCCCACACCATCGTCGTGGCAGCAGTGGCTGAACGGCTGAGGGTCAATGCGCACTCCGACGCCGATAAGGCTGCACTAGAACTGCTGTCGGCTGGTCGCCCGGGCTAATTTGGTGAAATCTCTGCAGCGGCAGCCCGCTGCAGGCAACAGTCGACAACTAGCACGGGCCGGTGATTCGGGATACGGCAGGCTTGTCAAGGAGGGAGGATGGGGAGAAATGTGTGCCGACGGTTTGTACGGATACTGGGCTTGTGCCTAGCGCTCATGGCTGATTTTGCCTGGGCGAGCAGCTCCGCTCCTTGGGAAACAACACTGCGCCTCCTGCTGCTGCAGCCAGAAGGTTCCATAGATTTGGCAAACGCCAAGGTCGCGATCGACCGAATGATTGATCCCTCCATCGACTCTGACGCCACTTTGCGCGAGGTCGATCAGTGGGCAGCGAAGGCGCGGGCCAGGTTTCCAGTCGGTGCGTCGAAGCAAGGTAAAAATGGACCTGCTCATTTCGACGCTCTACGAGCCAGGCCCGTGGAATGACCATCGGCCGTTCGGATACGACTACACCGACCCGTTCGGCCAGGACATCAAGAAAGGTCTGCTGTCGCACTACTTCGCCACGCGCAAGGGCCAGTGCGTCATCATGCCGATCGCCTTGTTGGTCATCGGCCAGCGGCTGGGCTTGCCGTTGACCATGACCACGGCGCCGTATCACTTGATCGTCAAATACGGCGACGAAGAACGGGGCCAGTGGACGAACTTCGAGGCCACCAGCGCCTTGTTCCATCCCGATAGTGGCTACGAGCAGGCCATGAGCATTCCGCCCGAGGCGACGCGCAACGACACGTTTCTACGCCCTTTCTCGCAACGGGAAACGGTGGCCGTGTTCGCAACCGCTTCCCTATTGCCCAACTACCGGGAGAGGAAGCAGGCCGAACGCATGCTGGCAGCAAGCGACTTGATCCTTGCGGCCAACCCCAAGGATGTCAACGCGATGACCTTCCGTGGGGATGCCTACTACCTGCTCATCGAACAGCGTTTCAGGGCCAAGTATCCGAAGGCCGAACAGATACCGTTGGAGCTACGTGCCGAGTATCTGGATTGCAGTAAGCAAAATTTGGGCTGGTACGAAAAGGCCGAGGCCTTGGGGTGGCGCCAATGGGGACCGGCTGAAAGGCAGCGTTACTTGCAACACTTCAATAACATGAAAGTACAGAGCCAAGGGGGTTGGTGATGCATAAGATCCTGACAAGTGGCGCACTGGCATCGGCATTAGCAGCCACCACCGCACACGCTTCTACCGATCCGGTGAAAGCCAACCCGAATACGGGTGCCAGCTTCAATCGCTATTCCTACGCCAATAACAACCCCTACAAATTCACCGATCCGGATGGTAGGGATTGCGTCACAACAGACGGCACGACTACTTGCTCCACGGCGAACTATGTAGTGGCCTTCACTGCGCAAAAGGGCTTCCAGGACTTCACCACGAAGTCTCCGAACTACCATGCGTATAGTGTTCCAGCGAACACACCTGGAAAGACCCTCGAACAAAACCAGGCTTATGTGAAAAACAACCCGACCCCCGGTTTTTCTTCACCTGCGACACCGCAGGGCGCGTTCAATGACGCTACCCCAGTAATTGGCGGTATCAGTCCGGCAGCCATCAGTCCCGTAACGTCTTTCAGCTTGACGAACCAACTCAACGGCCAGCCGGTTGTGGTGAATGTCACGCTCCCCGGGCACCCGCTTGAATCCGGCATCGTGGTACGTCAGCCAACCGTGGATGCTAGCGGCAACTCCACCATCCAGAACTGGGGCGAAGGCACGTCCAAGCTGCAGGCACCTGGAAGCTGGACTGCCAAACCCATCAACGGTGTCTGGACCGAACAGAAGCAAGGAACACCCAATCCCACTGGCTGCGCTTCGGGGAAGGATAGTGCTTAGACTCAACTTCCAAGTGCAACACCCTCATAGCAAGTAAGGTGTTCACATGTCAAAAAGCTATCTCCATCTGAGTGCAGAAGAGCGCGCGGTGCTGCAAATCGAAACACGGCGTGGTCAAAGCTTGCGCTCGATCTCCAGACTTCTGTGCAGAAGCCCATCGACATTGAGCAGGGAGCTGGTCAGGCAGGGCGCCACGAGCTACTGTGCGGCAGATGCGGCCAGGCGTTACAAAGCGCGGCGTCAGCGCAGTGTTCGGCGGCGTAGGCTGACCCCGGGGACGGATTTGTTCCAGCTGGTGCGTGATCATCTTGTGCTGTGGCGCTGGTCGCCCCAGCAGATTGCTGCCAAGCTCTTGATCATGCATCCGGATGATTCTGCCCAGCGCGTCAGCCACGAAACCATCTACGCAACGATCTATGCGCACCCGCGCGGTGGCCTGAAAAAGGAGCTGGTGGAGGCTTTACGCCAGGGCAAGCCTACTCGGGGATTGCGGCGTACGACCGCTGCCAAACGCACCTGGGTGCCGGAGGAACTACGCATCGTGCACCGGCCCGAAGACGTGCGACAGCGCCTGATTCCAGGTCATTGGGAAGGCGATCTGATCAAGGGCGCGTTCAATCGTTCCTGCGTTGGCACGTTGGTGGAGCGCAAGACGCGCTTTGTGGTGCTGTGCCGAATGGACGGCTGCACGGCTGCCGATGCGCTGGAAGGGTTTACCCGCCAGATGAAAAGGCTTCCCGCTTCGATGCGAACGAGCTTGACCTATGATCGCGGGACCGAACTGACGTGTTATGCCGAGCTGATGCAGGGACTGAACATCAATGTGTGGTTTGCCGATCCACACGCGCCTTGGCAGCGCGGAAGCAACGAAAACACCAATGGCCTACTTCGCCAGTTCTTGCCCAAGGGTGCGGATCTGTCCACCGTCAGTCAGGAGTACCTCAATCACATCGCATTACTGATGAACACCCGTCCACGCGAGACGTTGGGATGGAAAACGCCGAGCGAGGCGATGGAGCATGAACTGGCAACTTTCAAATCACGTGTTGCACTTGAATCTTGAGACCACCGTGTCTGCAACAACTAACCCCAAGCGGCTAGTGCTTGGGCTAGCACTGGCGCCCTCGGTACCAGGGTTGCTCATGCTGGCCTTGTCTATGCTCGGAAATCCCAGCGAAGGGATATGGGCACTGAAACTGATTGCGATGATTGCGTATCCCGCAATGCTCGTTATCGGCCTACCCATGCACCTGCTATTTCAGAGCAAAGGCTGGACAAGCGTATGGCCATACCTCATAGCCGGCACGATTACGGGCGCGGCCATCGCCTACTTCGTATTTCCGACGCTACAAGGTGCCGCCAGTGGGCCAGCGACAGCCTCGTCAATCGCTATCGCAGCCATTTGTGCGTTCTTTGGTGCCATCACAGCCGCGACGTTCTGGATGATCGTGCGACCGAATAACAAGTAAGCCCAGCAGCGATGAAATCACCGTCCATTTCCTTAGCTGGTGTCGCTGGCGCTCTACCTCGCCCAGATCCCCCTTTACACGTGCGCAAAGCGGCGCTGACTACGAGAGATGGTGCCGCTTGTCCGAATCGAACGGACGACCTACTGATTACAAATCAGTTGCTCTACCGACTGAGCTAAAGCGGCGATGTCGTACTTCTCTTGCTCAAACCGTGTCCGGCTTGTCCCGCAGTCTACTCGCTGGCAAACCTAAAGCCCTGCCGCGCTTAGCCTTTCGCCCTATCACCACAACAACCGCATCCGAGTTACAAGGCGGTTGCTCTACCAACTGAGCTATGCCGGCAAAGGCAGGCGCGTTGGGCGCCGGTGCGCATTCTAGCGCAGCGCGGAGCAATCTAGCGATCGTTGACGCGTTGCACCTGCCACGCCTTGCAAGGTCGCCACCGCCGCTGTGCTGCGCACATCGATCCACCAGCGCGACTGGCCGGTGCCGCTGGGCACCAATTGCGCCGGAAAACCTGCGCTGACCAGACTGGCTTGGCGTCGCTCGGCGCGCCCGCGACTCTGGTACTGGCCCAGCGCGACGGTGTTGTCCTCGCCTTGCGCGATCACGTAGTAATCGCCCATACCGGCCGCGGCAATGCGCTTGACCCAGGCCTGTGCTGCCGCACGATCGCCCACGTTCGGCAGCATCACCCGGAACGTACTGACCCCGACGTCCTTGTCCTCGCGCACGCTGACACGGCTGGCCTGACCACGAATGCGTGCAAGCGCAGCGTCGGCATCGCTGCGTGCCGCGTACGGCCCCAGGCTGGCGCAGCGCTCGGTAGCGGGGACGGGTACCGGCGTGATGGATGGCGATTTTGGGGCCGACGCCGCTGCAGCGACGTCGGCGGGTGTCTCGGCAACCTTGGCTGTCGCTGGAATCTCTGCCACAACACGCGACGCCTCGGCCACCGCAGTTGTCGATGTAGCAGCCGGCGTAGTTGCGGCGGCGGCGCTAGCAACTGGCGCTGCTGCCTGCACGGCTGATGTTGCCGCAGGCATCGCACCCGGAATCGAAGCGGTGGTCGAAGCCGTGGTTACATCCGCCCCTGGCATTGCCCCCGCCAGTTCCGGCGCCGCATTCGGCAGCAACTCCAGCCGCGCCACACCGGCCGGCTGTGCCGGGGCCACCTGCGCTGCCGGTGATGGCTGTAACGCCCACCACAACGCCACTCCGGCATTGAGGATGACCAGGACAACGATAAGCGGGCGTACGTACATGCGCCGATTCTACGAGGAGGACGAAGACCTCGCCCAGGTCGCCAGTCCATCCAACACCAGTGCGGCGCGGAACATGGCATCGGGCAACAATGGCAGCAACGGTGGCGCGCCGCCGCCATGCACCAGCAAGCGCACCGGCATGCCCAGACTGCGCTGCGCGTGCTGCAGGCTGCGCTCGATCAGCGCGACTGCCGCGCCGTCGCAGCCGGAGGTCAACGCATCGACGGTGTCGTTGGCCAGTTCGACATAATCACCGCCGCTGGCCGGCAATTGCATCGCACGCGCATGCAGCGCCTCGCGCATCGTGGTCGGCGAGGCGGCGATACGGCCGCCGTGATGTTGGCCGTCGGCGCCGAGCACATCGATGGTCAGCGCGGTGCCCACCCCGGCCACCAGCACTGGTGCGTCACCGCGCGCGCCGAGCAGCGCCAGAAAGCGATCCACACCAAAACCGCTCGGGTCTGCATACGCAATCCGGATACCGGCGCATTCGACCGCGGTACGCACGATGCGCACTTGCTCGAAGCGCTGATGCAGGCAGCCGATCATGCGCTCGGTCAATGCGGGGGCCGCCACGCTGGCCACATGCGCGATGCGCCCGGACGGAAGCGCCGACAACGCGGACGCATCCATGACTTCGGCGCCGTGCGCCCACGCCTGCACATCGCCGGCACGGTTGCCGTGCAACGGCGCGTACTTGAACCGCGAATTGCCCAGGTCGAACAACCACTCGCTCATGCAGGTCTCACGCTCACTTCTCCGGAGTGGAACAAGCGCACCGTTTCGCCCAGTTGCACACGCAACGCGCCGTCGGCAGCCAAGCCGAGCGCAATCCCGTGATACCGGATGCCGGCCTCTTCGACCTGCACTGCACGGCCACTCAACACGTCCAGTGCCGTGTAGCGGCTCAGGAATGGCGCCAGCCCCTGCGCTTGGAACAAGTCCAACGCCGGCAATAACGCGGACAACACAGCAGCTACGACGACATCGCGCGACACCGCGCTGCCGGCCAACGTATCCAGATCCACCCACGGCTGATCGATAGTGGCGGCCACCGCAACCGGCATGTGCACGTTCAAGCCCAGCCCGATCACCGCGCGGGCATTGCCGGCCATCTCGCCGCCGCCTTCGATCAACAGCCCGCCCAGCTTGCGCTCGCGCGCCAGCAGGTCGTTGGGCCATTTCAGCCCCACATCGGCGAACCCGCAGCCACGCAAAGCTTCGGCCACCGCCACCCCAATCGCCAGGCTGAGCCCGGCCAACTGGCCCAGCCCGCCGCTGAAACGTCGCGATGCCGACAGATAGATGTGTGCGCCCAGCGGCGAAGTCCATTGGCGGCCACGTCGACCGCGCCCTCCGGTCTGGCGCTCGGCCAACAGCACCGCCACGCCTTGCTCGGGCGCCGGGCAATTCAACAAGGTGGAGTTGGTGGATTCCAGCGTCCAGGCCACGTCCAGTGCAGCCAGACCAGCCGCAGCGTCGGTGGCCATGCCGGCGCGAATCCGTGCAGTATCCAGCAGGTCAAGCGGCGCGGCCAATCGGTAACCGCCCCCTGCCCGCCCTTGGATGTCGACACCGGCAGCGCGCAAATTCTGAATACGCTTCCACACTGCGGCGCGGGTCAATCCGGCATCGCGCGCCAGCGCACCGCCGGATAACCGGCCGCTCGCAAGTTTGGCCAGCAATGCGCGGTCATCCACGGCAAGGTCCCCAAATCGATCCGTGAAAGTATGCGCCAAGCCTCCCCGGGCGCCCAGCGCGGGCTTGCATGAGGGGGTGAAAAGCACGTTATGATCGGCAGCTCACGCCGCTTGCCTGGATATGGACGATGCGCCGAATCACGGTTTGCCTGCTCTTGTTGTTGGCTCCGTTTGCCGCACTGGCATCGGGCAAGCTGGCAGATGGCGATCATGAGAGTTGCGTCAGCACCAACTCTGCGGCACGCGACAGAACGCCGGCCCCCGAGGCGGCGGCAACAGCGCGCAACAGCGCGCACAAGCCCGCGCCGTCCGCTGGCGGAGGTGGCAGCGACAGCGAGTCGTCGTTTCCGCGTATGCGCATGATGCCGCACTGGCATAGCTTTCTGCCGGGCATGTTCCGCTGATCCAGTGGTTGAGGCGCTGGCTGCGCCGGCAGCCGCTCCAGATTCCTGACGCGTTGTGGCAACCGGTGTGCACCGGTTGCGCCTGGGTCGCTGCACTTGATGCGCTCCGCCAGCAACGTCTGCGCGCATTGGCTGCGCGGTTCCTGCAGGAAAAACCATTTCGCCGATCGATGGACTGCCGCTGCCTCCGCACGATCGCGTGCTGTTGGCCGCCACCTGCTGCTTGCCGCTGCTGAAAATCGGTGCGCCCGGCTGGCGCGGTTGGTCGCAGCCGATCGTGTATCCGGATGCCTTCCGCGTACAGCGCACCCATATGGACGCGACCGGCGTCATGCATGCATAGGACGACACGTTGATCGGCGATGCCTGGGAGCAAGATCCGCTGATTGTCAGCTAGGCCGATATGCAGGCCGATCTGGCCGACCCGCATGCAAGCTTCAACGTGATCGTGCACGAGATGGCGCACAAGCTCGATGCATTGGATGGTGCGCCCGATGGCACACCACCGTTACCCCGTGATGCGCAATGCGCATGGGCACCTGACTTCAAGTTGGCACCCGGAAATACCGGCTCCAATTGCACTGGCGACAATGCCCATAATCGACTCAGCAACCCACCGAACAAGCTGCGGTAATTGGTGAGCACCGGGTAATCGCGATTCTGCAGCTGCTGCGCTTGTTAGACTGCAACGTCAGTCAAGCCAACACGTGAGGCGATAAACGGTTGTCGGAACCGAGGCGACAGTGGCCACTGGTTCATCGGGCCAGGCACAACGGTCACAGTCCCGGCGGCAGGGTGACGTTGAAGCGGGCTCCGCCCAGTTCCTGCGAGCGCACCACCTGCAGTTCGCCGCGGTAGGCCTTGATCAGGTCCTGCACAATCGACATGCCGATGCCGTGGCCTTGCACGCGCTCATCGCCGCGCACGCCGCGCTGCAGAATCTTTGCCACATCTTCCGGCGCGATGCCGGGGCCATCGTCTTCCACCGACAGGATCAGGCCAGCGCGACGGTTGCCGGTGGTCGGGCCCGGCTGGGCAGTCAACAGTACGCGGCTGCGCGCCCATTTGAAGCCGTTTTCCAGCAGGTTGCCGAGCAGCTCCTGCAGATCGCCCGGCTCACCGTGGAAACGCGCATCGGGCGAGATATCGAATTCGCACAGCACTCCTTTGACCGAATACACCTTTTCCAACCCACGCACGATTTCTTCTGCGGTCGGTTCGATCGGCAACGGCGCGGCGAACAGCTTGTGACCACTCGAAGCGGCACGTGCGAGTTGATAGGACACCAGATCGTTCATGCGGCGCAGTTGCACGTCCATTTCGTCGTGCAGATCGCGCTCGGACGAACCGCTATCCAGTTGCGTACGCAGCACCGCGATCGGCGTCTTGAGGCTATGCGCCAGATCGGCCAGAGTGTTGCGCTGGCGATCCAGGTTATCGCGCTCACTTTCGATGAAGGCGTTGATGCTCTCGGTCAGTGGTTCCAGTTCGCGCGGATGCTGCTCGCTCATACGCTGGATTTCACCGCGTTGCACCTTGGTCAACTCGTTGATGACCCGCCGCAACGGACGCAGGCTCCACTGCAGAATGAAGGCCTGCAGCACCAGCAGCACCACTCCGGCGCTGCCGAGATAAAACCACACCGCGCCACGGAACACGCGCAGCTGCGCGCCCATCGAACGCGCGTCTTCCATTACATAGATGGTGTACGGGATCTCGCCACCGTGTTCGCGTTCGACATAGCTCACGCCCAGGCCGTAGCGATATAGCTGGCCCAGGCTGCCGTCGATCTGGGTCATTTCCAGCGGACCGATGAACTCTTCCTGGCGCGGCTCAAGCATACGCCCGTGCGGAATGTTGGGGCCTTCAGCCGACATCGAGGTCCAGCTTTCATCCGGGCGCACCACCTCGACATACAGCCCGCCACCGGGGACGTCGAAACGCGGATCGGGCGGCTGTCCACCGATATACAGCGAGCCGTCGCGCACGAAATCGATATTGGCGGCGTACGCCGAGGCGTAGTTCTTCAGCCGCTCGCGCAGGTTTTTTTCTGCGGTGTCCGCAAACGCCACATCCAGCGCGTAACCTGCCAGCGCCAGGAAGGCCACAAGACTGAGGCTCGCGGCAAGTAGCTGGCGGGCCTGCAGGGAGCGCGGACGCCAGCGTTTATACCACTTGGAGCGCACCGCCACCCTATCTTCCTGTTTGCAGACGCGCAGACTCAGCCTTCGGTGCGCGGGATGGCGAAACGGTAGCCGCGACCGCGCACGGTCTCGATCGGCTTGAGCTCACCATCGGGGTCGAGCTTCTTGCGCAGGCGACCGATGAACACTTCCAGCACGTTCGAATCGCGATCGAAATCCTGCTGATAGATGTGCTCGGTCAGGTCAGCCTTGGAGACTAACTCGCCAGCATGCATCATCAGATATTCGAGCACCTTGTACTCGTAGCTGGTCAGATCGACGTTGGCACCATTGACGCTGACCGTCTGCGCTGCCAGATCCAGTGCCACCGGGCCACACTCCAACGTCGGCTTGCTCCAGCCGGCCGCACGCCGCAACAGCGCGTTAACGCGCGCCAGCAGCTCTTCGACGTGGAACGGCTTGACTAGGTAATCGTCGGCACCCTGCTTGAGGCCTTCAACCTTGTCCTGCCAGCTCGAACGCGCCGTCAAAATCAGTACCGGAAATTTCTTGCCCTCGTCGCGCAGCGCCTTGATCAGCTCCATGCCCGACATCTTGGGCAGGCCAAGGTCGATGATACCGACGTCGAACGGCACTTCGCGGCCCATGTACAGACCCTCTTCGCCGTCCTGTGCAGCGTCGACCGCAAAGCCTTCACGCTTCAGACGCGCGGCGAGGGTCTCGCGCAGCGGAGCTTCGTCTTCGACCAAAAGAATACGCATGCACGCTCCCTAGTTACGTTGTCGGCCGATGGCCTGG
This sequence comes from Xanthomonas fragariae, assembly GCF_017603965.1. Classification (NCBI taxonomy): domain Bacteria; kingdom Pseudomonadati; phylum Pseudomonadota; class Gammaproteobacteria; order Lysobacterales; family Lysobacteraceae; genus Xanthomonas; species Xanthomonas fragariae. The sequence continues at coordinate 3,722,719 of NZ_CP071955.1, forward strand.
GGATTTATGAGACTGAACGCAGAACTATCTACGTTCACTGGTTATCGTCGCGTGGTGGCGCGTCCGGTGGCGCCGAACTACGCGGCGGCGGGGCCTGCATCTGCTCCGACTCGTACACGGTGTGCACGCGTCCGTCTTTCATGTACTTGACACGGTTTAGATTGCCACCGTCGAACGGCACCCGCTCGGCTCCAAGAATCTGTCCACCGGTAGACCGCTGCACGTGCCGGATGGTATCCGACAGTGTGGTGCGGCCGTTTGCACGCGCAGATGGCGGCAACGACTCGCTGCCGCCACTCTGCGGCATCGGATATCCCTGGCTCCACGCCAGCGGCGCGGCCATGGCAACCCAGAGGGCAACCAGAGCAACATGGCGAGCGCGGCAGGGCGGTTGAGTCACAAACGAATCCTAGCGGGTTGTTCAGCAACATTCAAAATTCGTGAAGCCGCCCACGCGTTTTGCTGCGGTAGGGCCCAAGATTACGCCAAATTCTTGATTTTTCGGGGTGAATCCGATCTGAACTTTTTGGCTTCGTGTTAACGCCATTCAGTGAAATAAATATCAATTGAGGCCGCAGGCCCCGTGCACACTCAACTGTTCCGGACGTGCCTGCTCGCCAATGGCTAGTGCAGACGCAGCCATCCGGTTAGCTGTTCAGGTCCATGCGAGCTGCGGGCCGACGCTCAGACAACGACACGCCAGGCATGGGAATCGGTGCGCTGCAAGGCCTGCTCGACCAGTTCCCAGCCAGCGTCCGGGCGGTGTGCGCCCTCGCTCAGTATTTGCCGAAACGCCCGTCCACCCGGCTGCCCATGGAACAGCCCCAGCACATGCCGGGTGATGTGCTTCAACGCCAGGCCTTGTTCCAGCTGGGATTGTACGTACGGCTGCAGTGCGCGCAGCAATGATGCGCGCGATTGTTCCGGGCGCTGGTTCAACGCTGCATCCAGACAGTGCAGCATGTAGGGATCATGGTAGGCAGCGCGACCTAGCATGACGCCGTCGGTGTGCCGCAGATGCGCCAGCGCGGTAGCAACGTCGGCAATGCCACCATTGAGTACCACCGGCAGGCTTGGCCGCTCCAGCTTGAGGCGGTAAGCCCAGTCGTAGCGCAGCGGTGGAACTTCGCGGTTTTCCTTCGGCGACAAGCCCTTCAACCAGGCGTTACGGGCGTGCACCACCACCAATGCCGCGCCGGCCACGACCACTTGGTCGGCAAAGTTGGCAAACGCTGCGTAGTCGTCATCGCCGTCCACGCCAAGGCGGCATTTGACCGTGATCGGCAGCGTGGTGGCTGCGCACATGGCGGCAATACAGTCGGCCACCAACGCTGGCTCGCGCATCAGGCAGGCGCCGAAGCGCCCGGCCTGCACGCGATCGGACGGGCAGCCGCAATTGAGATTGATCTCGTCGTAGCCCCATTCCTGCGCAATCGCGGCGGCTTGCGCGAGCAGGGCAGGCTCGCTGCCACCTAGTTGCAGGGCGACTGGATGCTCGACCGGATCGAAGCCGATCAGCCGCGAGCGATCGCCGTGTATCACCGCATTGGCGTGCACCATTTCGGTATAAAGGCGCGCAGACGGCGCCAACAGGCGGTGGAATACCCGGCAATGCCGGTCGGTCCAGTCCATCATCGGGGCGACAGACAGGCGCAGCGAGGCGGCGTAAGCAGTCATCGGTAGAGCGGCCGCAGCAAGCGGCTATCGAATGCGAAGCAGGATCAACAGCTTACACGCACGCCGATGACGCTGCGGCAGTGTGACCGGCACGGGGTCTGTTACCTACCCGCCCCGCTGCATGATCACCTGTTCGCTACGCTACGTGATCGACGTATACCGACTGGCCAGATGCGAGCGTGACGCGCGCTCGTGAATTCCCCTGGTGGCCTGGAGGCGCGTTTTAGCAACCCGCATCACGGCTGCCGTTGTTGCGCGCGGAGCTTCTTTCATCCAGCGCCTGGAAGGCGCAGGCGCTCCGCCTGGATGACACCTGCAGTTACGCGTTACGCAAACCCACACGCTCTTCGACGCTCAGCGGCTTGCCGAGGGCGTGGAACGAGGCGGCCAGCGTGATCAGGGCGGTGCCCATGACCGTGTAAAAGCTCCACGATGTGGCCAGCACGTGCATCTGGCCAAACATTAGCGCCGCGACGGCAGCGGCGGTGCACAGCACTATTGCCAGCAGAGACATCAGGAATGGAATGGAAGGATCGAGCTTCATGGTGGGGGGTTCCAGGGTGCGATAGCCTCAGCATCGGCGTTCCCCGTGCTTTCTTGAACTGTTTTCTGCGCTTTTTTTCAACGAATTTTACATAAGTCAGCGCGCGCTCAGTTTTATGTCAAACCCTTGGCGCACAAAGGTTTGCGCGTCAGAAAACTCCTGACGTAGTGGCATAAAAATTAGCACTGGCGCCAGCGTTCCAACGCACCTGTGGCGGAATACCGGCGGGGTGAAAAATGCGCCTTTTGGGTCACCGACAGGCCCATTCGACGGTTGGCGGGCGACCACCGATACGTGCGGTGCCCTGGCCTCACGGACTTGCTCAGCGCACCGGCGCGGTGGCGAACTCGCCGCGTTGCAGCTTGGTCACATCGTTGCCCTGACCGTCCTTGAGGCTGAGGTCTGCGCCCTTGGCGGCCAACTCCTTGAGGACATCGGTGCGTTGAAACAGCGCCGCATACATCGCTGCGGTCTGGCCGGCATTGTTGCGCTGGTCCGGTGCGCAGTCGGCCTGCATCAGCCGTTTGGCGATGCCCAGCTCGCCCTTGAAGATCGCGCCCATCAGCGCGGTATTGCCACGCTTGTCCTGCGCGCAGGGGTCGGCGCCGGCATTGAGCAGCTGTTCCACCGCCGGGCGCTGGCCGTGATACGCGGCCAGGATCAGGGCGGTATAGCCCTTCTCATCGCGGGTGTTGAGGTCGTAATGCGAGCGGATGAACTCGGCCAGCATGTCCTGCCGGCCTTCGCGTGCCGCGTCGAAAAAATAATCGCGCAATTTCAACATGATCTGCGCGGGGTTGGCTGCTGCATTGGTGGCACTGGTCGGTGACGCAGCGTTGGCAACCGCAGACAGGGTGCAAAACATCAGAACTAGCAGGGTGCGCATGTGGCTCTCCCGGAAAAACGAGAACGGCACCGCGGCACAGGCCGCGATGCCGTTGGATGAATCAGTCCTGCAGGGTAGAGGCCAGCTGCTTGACGCGGGCCAGATCGCCCTTGGCGACGCGGGTCACGCCGGTGCCGTACTCGGGGTCGGCCTTGTACAGGAACGACAGCAGGATATGCTTGCTCTCGGTATCGGTAGGGGCCAGCGACTCGCCAAAACTCTGCACCAGATCGGCACGATCTTTCTTGCTGTAGGACCGATACAGCTCACCGGCCTGCTTGAAGTTCTGCTCGCGGGTAATCTTGGCCTGCTGGGTCGTGCCCGACAACGGCAGCGCACTGTAACGCGCAGCGGTGTCTTGCGGACGCGGCTCAAGGCGGCTCGGCTCGTAGTTCACGCCGCTGGTGGTGTGCCCGGTGTTGGCCTCGCCATCCTGGCTGCCGTTATTGATGGCCACACGCGGGCGGTTGACCGGCAGGCTCAGGCCATTGGTGCCGATGCGATACAGCTGGGTATCGGCATAGGAAAAAATACGGCCTTGGAGCAGCCGATCTTCCGACGGCTCGATGCCCGGCACCAGGTTGGCCGGCGCCATCGCCACCTGCTCGGTCTCCTGGAAGAAGTTGTCGACGTTCTTGTTCAACACCATCTGGCCGACCTTTTGCTCCGGCACGTCCGGCCAGATCTTGGTGGCATCGAGCGGATCGAAATCGAACTTGGCCAGGTCTTCCGGTTTGAGCACCTGCAAGTACAAATCCCACTTAGGGTAATCGCCCTTCTTGATCGCGCCGACCAGATCGTTGGTCAGGTGGCTGTAGTCCTTGGACTGGACCGCGGCAACCTGCTTGGGATCTAGGTTCTTGCTGCCCTGCAGCGTCTTCCAGTGGAACTTGACGTAATGCACTTCGCCCTGCGCGTTGACCAGCTTGTAGGCGTGCACGCCATTGCCATCCATGAAGCGATAGCCGGCGGGTGTGCCTTCGTTGGAATAAAGCAGGGTCAGCGTGCGGGTGGACTCGGGCACATGCGAGAAGAAATCGAAGCGACGCGCATCGTCGTCCAGGTTGGTGCGCGGGTCCGGCTTGAACGCGTGGACCATGTCGGGGAACTTGATCGCATCGCGGATGAAGAAGGTCGGGAAGTTGTTGCCGACCAGATCCCAGTTGCCTTCGCTGGTATAGAACTTGGTGGCGAAACCGTGCGGGTCGCGCAGCGTTTCCGGCGAGTGATTGCCGTGCACCACCGAGGAAAAGCGCACGAACACCGGGGTCTTTTCGCCGGCGCTGAACACCTTGGCCTTGGTCAGGCTGGACAGATCGGCAGTAGCGGTGAATTCGCCCTTGACGCCGGTCCCGCGCGCATGCACCACGCGCTCGGGAATACGCTCGCGATCAAAGCGCTGCAGTTTTTGGATCAGCTGCACGTCCTGCAGCAGGACCGGGCCGGTTGGGCCGGCAGTCTGCGAATTCTGGTTATCCCCGACCTTGGCACCATTGTCGCGGGTCAGAACCGATTGGGCGAAGACCGGCGGGGCGATCAACGTCGGGGCTAGCAGGGCTAGCACCATGAGGGATCCAGGGCGCATGGCGTCAGCTCGTTTGAGGAGGCTCAAATCATGGCTAGCTGGCCGAAGTGTGAGAAATCGTTAATTGTGATCGCTGCGATAGGCCAACATGATGACGACGACATAACGTGACATGTATCGCCAAGTCCACAAGCAATGGGTTGCAGACCGTTGCCATATCGATCGAATGCACGCGTTACCGGCGTCCGCTTTGCATGACGAACGTGCTGACAGCTCTGAGCCAATGCTGCGCTGCAAGGTTGGAAGTGGCGTGATGTAGCTTCGAAGATCTTCTTGATATCCGGTGAGCTTGGTGAAATAAATGAGGTACCTGCCAGGACGCGCATCGTCTTCTGCATGCAGCTGCAGTGATCGATGGCATCGGCGATATTGCGCTCTGCACACGCTGAGTGACCGATGCTGCGCGTCGATCTGCGCGGCGTGGTGCTGCACGATCCGATGATCGCTTGCAGCTTGTCGCATGACTGCATCGGCGCAACACATGCGCCGATGCAGTCATGTGGCAATCAACGCCCGATCACCCGCTTGAAGGGCGGCAACGCGTCGATGATGCGTTTGCCGTAGCGACGGGTGAGCAGGCGCGAGTCGAGAATGATCACCCGGCCGTGGTCGTTGGAACTACGGATCAAGCGGCCGGCGAACTGCGTCAGCGTGCGTAGCGCGTGCGGGATGGCGATCAGGTTGAAGGCGTTATGGCCGCGACTTTCCAGCCATTCGCTCAAGGTGGAGGTCTGCGGATCGGTGGGCACCGCGAACGGCACCTGGGTGATGACCACGGTGGTACAGGCATCGCCGGGCAAATCCAGACCTTCGCCGAAGGAGTTCAGGCCGAACAGCACCGAGCCCTCGCCGGCCGCAATGCGACGCATATGTTCGGCGATCAGTTGCGACTTGTTGCCCTCGCCCTGCACCAGCACGCGGTTGCGCTGCGCCAGCGGCATCAGGTCGGCAACCTTTTCCATCTTCCAGCGCGAGGTGAACAGCACAATGCTGCCTTTGGAAGTCCAATCCAGTTCGCGCACCAGATAACGCGCGACTTCCTTCGGGTGGCCTTCGCGATCGTCTGGCGTGACCGGGAAATCGGGCACGATCAATTCGGCCTGATTGGGCAGATCGAACGGCGAGGCCAACGAGGCCATTTCGGCGTGATCGGGCAAGCCGTTGTCGATGGCGAAGGATTGGAAGTCGCCACCACCGGTCAGGGTGGCCGAGGTCATCACCACCGAATCCACTTCGTTCCAGATCATCGTGCGCAGCACTTGCGCGGCCGATACCGGCGAGCAATGACAGATCAGATCGCCATCGCGCGAGAGCGTGATCCAACGCGCCATCGGCGGCTGGCCTTGCTTGTCTTCGCGCCGCCAGGCGCTCCACAGATTGTGTTGCTGTTCGGCCATTTCCAGCGCCATGCCGAGGCTACGCTGCAAGCGTTCGCGTGCGGAATCGTCCTGCTTGCCCTTGGCGATCGCGCTGTGTGCGGCATGTACCCAGTTGAACAGCGCGTGGGTGTCTTCGCCGAGCTCCTCGATCGCCGGGCCCCACTGCGGCGGCAGCTTGCCGTTGGCCGCACGCCATAACGGATCGCGCTCGCCGGGCTCGGGCTTCCATAGGCGCTCGACTTCGGCATGGAACGCCTTGAGCAACTTGGAGAGGCGTGAGGCCAGTTCGATCGCTTCGCTGGGTAGCAGGTTGCCGATCTTGTCTTTGTCGAACGCGCGGTACGCGGCAGCGATGAGGATCTGCAAGCGACCGGTGCGCTTGGCCATGTCGTCCAGCGGCAGATTCGCTGCGCCCTGGTCGATCGCCACACCGGCGATGTGGTGCCCTTCGTCGAGCACCAGCAGCATGTCGGCCGGCGGGGCGATCAAGGGCTGACCGTTTTCGGCATCGCCCAGCGACAGCGAGGAAAGCAACAGTGCGTGATTGGTGACCACGATCTGCGCTTCGCGTACCTCGGTGCGCGCCTTGAGCACCGGGCACTGCGCCGCGTAGCTGCAACGGCGCCCCGCACAACCAGAGGCAGGGGTGGTGATGCGCAGGCGCAGCGGCACCGAAATCTGTTCGGGCGCGTCGTCCAGATCGCCGTTCCAGCTGCGTTCGGCATAGGCCTTGGCTAGGCGCTTGGCCAGATCGGCGTCGGTCGGGCTGAGCGGGCGGTCGTAGAGCACCTGTTCGTCGTCGAACATGCCTTCCTGGCTGGTCTCGCCCTGCAGCTCGGCAGCGTTGCGGGTGCACAGGTAACGGGTGCGGCCCTTGGCCAGTGCCACGGTCGCTTCCAGGCCGGTCGCTTTCAGGAAGGCCGGAATATCGCGCTCCACCAGCTGCGACTGCAGCGCCACGGTGCCGGTGCTGATCACCAGCTTCTTTTTGGTGGCCAGGGCGATCGGCACGCCGGCGGTGAGATAGCCCAGACTCTTGCCCACCCCGGTGGGCGCCTCGGCGATACCGATGCCGCCGGAGGTGGCCAGCGCGCGCGCGACCAGGCCGATCATCTGGCTCTGCGCACGCCGCGTGGCAAAGCCGGGCGTGTTGGCCTGCAGCTTGGCGTAAGCCTCGCGGATGCCGGCCTTGACCGGCTCGGTAAGGCTGCGCTGGGTAGGGGCGGGAGGGACTGGCGCCGACGGCGCGGCCGGTGGTGCGACTTCACTCATCCGGCTATTTTCGCACGGACCGGCGCGGCGCCTGCGACCGGCATGCCGGACGACTGCTCGCTATGTTTTGTTAGCCGCTTTAAGTGCCGCACCAAATAGTGCCTGCGGCCACCTGACGGTCAAGGCCAGCCCAGAGGCCTCGATCGGGATCATGCGCAGGTGTCCGTGTCGGGCGGCAGCCGTTGCAGACTGCGCGCCAGTGTCCACACCAACACACCGACGCCCACGCCTTGCACGGCGGTCAGCGCAAAGCGACCGACACCCATCACCATGCTGATCTGGCGCACATTACCCTGTTGCAGCAGCAACATCGGAATCGCCTGGAAAGCCGCTTCGGCCAACAGGCAGCCAAGCAGCAGCCACAGCGCGGCCAGCCCGGCGCGTCGCAGCGGCCCGTGCGCAGCGCGCCACAGCAGCACCAGCCCGAGCAGCAACGCGATCAGCAGCGGCACCCGCGACAGCAGGCTGGTGACCAGAGTCAGCAGGATGTCGGTGGTCGTCACGCTGCCCAACTCAATCGGCACTGATCAGTACGGCCTCGCGTGCGCGCAGCGCGGCATAAACCGGGTCGGTATCCGGGCGCAAGCCGTGCCACAGCGAAAAGCTGACGGCTGCCTGCTCCACCAGCATGCCGAGGCCGTCGATGGCGTAACGGCATTGCGCCGCGCGTGCCCAAGCCAGGAAAGCAATGGCGGTGGCCCCGTAGTTGAGATCGACCGCGGCGGTGAGGCTGTTGACCAGACCCAGCGGCAGCGCGAAGGCACCGGCATCGCGGTCGCGACCGGCGGCAGTGGCATTGACGATCAACTCGAAGTCGCCCAGATCGCGCAGATCTTCGATGTAACGCGACACCACCCGCCCCGGTTCGCCCAGCGCATCGCACAACGCATCGGCACGCTCGGGCGAACGGTTCACCACCACCATTTCGGTGATGCCCGCTTCCAGCAACGCTGGTGCCACGCCACGCGCGGCGCCACCGGCGCCCAGCAGCAACACACGGCGCCCGCGCAGGTCCAGGCCGTGGCGATCGGTGAGATCGCGCACCAGGCCAACGCCATCGGTGTTGTCGCCCTGCCACTGGCCGTCATTGCGCACCAGCGTGTTGACCGCGCCGGCCAGACGCGCACGATCGCTCACGCTGTTGGACAACGCACAGGCGGCTTCTTTCAGCGGCAAGGTCACGTTGGCGCCCTTGCCTCCTTCATCGGCGAAGCGTTGCAGCGCGGCGCTGAATTCCTCCGGCGGCGCATCGATGGCGGTGTAATCCAGCGCGATGCCGGTCTGTTTCCCGAAGTCGGCGTGGATGACCGGCGACAGCGAATGGGCGACGGGGTGACCGAACACGGCATAATGGGACACAGGCATGAAACGCTCTCTGGTTGACTAGCTAGATTGTGCGCGACTTGAGGCAGGACACCGCATGCAACTTCGATGGACGCTGCTCGCGCTGGCGGCAAGTTTACTCTGCGTTCGGTCTGCTTCGGGACTTGCCGAGTTCGGCAGCGAAGGCATGGTCGTATCTCCACGCCGGCCAATGAGGCGCGCACCACGCTGCGCCCGGAACTGCTGATGAGAAAACCAAGCGCGGGCCGGACAGACAAAACATGACGAAACGCTCGAGATCAGGCATCGCGGCACGCTGAAAGTGCAGCGTACAAGACGTGCCGATGCCGGACTTGAAGATGCGCGACAGCAGACGAAAACGGCGGCGCGGTCGCCGATGACCGGGCTCAATACACATCGCGCCGATAACGGCCTGCTGCGGTCAACGACTCCAATCGTGCATCGCCCAGGAGTTCGCGCAACGTGGCATCGACCTCGCGGGCCATGCTGTCCAGACTGCCGCACACGTAGATCACCGCGCCGCGATCGATCCAGTGCCGCGGCGCATCGCCGGCATCGCGCAGCTGGTGCTGCACATAACGCTTGTGTGCCTGATCGCGCGAGAACACCCAATCCAGCTGCTGCAGATGGCCGTTCGCCTGCCACGCCTGCAGCTCATCGGCAAACAACGCGTCGTGCGCGGCGTGACGTTCGCCGAACAGCAGCCAGTGCCCGTGCACGCCGGCCAGTTCGGCATCGCGCAGCAGGCCGCGCAAGCCTGCGATGCCGGTGCCGTTGCCGATCAAGAGCATCGGCGCCGATGCAACGCGATGAAAGCCGGGATTGCGGCGCAACCGCGCGCGCACCGGTGCACCGGTGGGTGCATGGCAAATCAGCCAACCCGAGCCCAGACCGGGGCTGCCATCGGCGCGCGTCGTCAGGCGCACCACCGCCATCGCCGTGCCGTCGGCCGGTACGCTGGCGAGCGAATAGTCGCGCGTTGGCAGCCAGGCGCAGGCATCCAGCCACGCCTGTGGATCGGGCTGCGGCGTTGGCGGCCGTATCAGCGGCTCCGGCAGCACGCGCTCGGCGGCAGCCTGCTGCAGCGGCAGCAACTGCGCATTGACATGCACCAATGCATCCGGCGGCAGCCCCCAGCCGACCAGGCACGCACGTACGTGCGCATACGCATGCGCAGGCTGCACTTCGAGAATATCGCCGGCCTGCCACTGCGCGCCGGCAGGCGGCTGCAGGTCGATCCGCCAGATCGGTGCACCTTCGCTGCCGGGGTTGAGATGCGTGCGCGACGACAGTGTCCATTCGGTCAGGATCGGCCGCGTCAACGGTACTGCCGTCACCGGCGCACCGGCGATCTGCTCCAATTGCGCATGCCATTGCGCCAGCGCCTGCGGGTCGGTGTTGTCCATCTCTACTGCGGGAAACAACGGCCGCGCACCTTGCATGTTCAACCACTGCTCGATGCGCCGCGAAAACCCGCAGAACTGCGCGTATTGACGGTCGCCCAAGGCCAGTACCGCATAAGCCAACTGCGGCAATGCCAAGCGCTGACGCAACACCACGCGTTCGAACCCGCGTGCTGCATCCGGCGGTTCGCCATCGCCGAAGGTGCTGACCACAAACAGCGCATGCCGGGTGCACTGCAGGTCCTGCGCCTGAAGCTGCGCCAGCGAGCGCACCTTCACCGGCAGGCCGGCCGCCTGCAGATGCCCGGCCGCCTGCCAGGCGAGCCGTTCGGCAAATCCGCTCTGGCTGGCGAACCCGACCAACCACGGCTCGGCCTGAGAGGCCGGCGGCGTGCTTTGCAACAACTCGCGTGCGGCACGCAATGCGCACTTCTTGCGGCGGCGATCCAGGTACAGCATCCAGCCGGTGACGAAGAACACCGACATGCCGACACTGGCCAGCATCACCACGATGCGCCCCGGCAGGCCGAAGAAACTGCCCGAATGCAGCGAAAACATGCTGACCAGCAATTGCTGCCCGCGGGGCAGCAGCGCGTAGTGCTGACGACGTAGCAACGCACCGCTGCCTGGCTCGATTTCCAGAGTGTCGTAGGCGCGATCGTGGTCGGGATCGTTCGGCAAAAACCGCACACTCAGCGGTTGCCCGGCTCGGGTCGGAAGACGCACATCCAGTGCTGTGCTGCGAGTGCCCGCAATACCATCCAGGGTGCGCTGCAAGCGGGCGAAATCCACCGTGGCCGGGCGACGATCGCGCCCGTCGCCGCGCATCGTCGGCTCCTTACCGAGCAAAACCATCATGCCGTCGCGGTACCAGGTGTAGGACCAGGTCAGCCCGGTCAGCGCGACCAGCAAATACACCAACAGACACCAAGTACCGAGCACCGCGTGCAAGCTCCACAGAAAACTGCGCCCCTGCCGTCGCCATTCCACCACCCACCAAGTACGCAGACGCCACCAACGTCGCGGCCAACGCAGATACAGACCAGACGCGCACAAAAACAGCAGGATCAAGGTGCTCGCGCCGGTCACCGCCTGACCGCGCTTGCCGGCGGTCAGATGGCGATGCAGATCTTCGATAAAAGCAAACGCGGCGCTCAGTCGCGGGGCCGCGACCTTTTCACCCGTATAGGGATCCAAGTACACGCGACCGCCGCCCTTGCCGGCCAGACGTGCGGTGGACGGACGTCCGCCGGTGGGATCGATCAACATGCGCGTGATCGCCTGCTGCCGCCCCAGATCGAGTCGCTGAACCAGCACATCCACCGGCAATGCCCGCTCGCCTGCTGCCTGCCGATCGGCCAACTGCGCGATGGCCGGATTGGCCAACCGCACGATCTCGTTTTCGAAAGACATCAACGCGCCAGTCAGCCCCATCACCGACAGCACCAGACCGGCGGTGATGCCGAGCAACCAGTGCAGTTGGAATAGCACCGTCTTGAGCACGGGCGAGCAGCCTGGAACTATTGGCTTGCCAGTGTAGATGAGAATCGTTATCGGAGCTTGGTGGGCCAGGTTGTCGCGATGGCGTCATTCGCCGAGTCAGATGGGCAGATCAAGAAGCCTTAAGCGCGAACCGACGCCGGCCAAAGCCTGCGGTAAGGATCACGGCAGGACCGGCATCGCTTCACTTCACCGCACAGACGCGAGTAGTGGGGTCGGCGTACTTGGGAGACACGAGACCAACGCCTCCCACCCATCAACCACATCGACGCGCTCAGCCCTCGCGCAACCAACGCGCCACTTGGGGTGCAAAGTAGGTGAGCACGCCATCGGCACCTGCGCGCTTGAAGGCTATCAGCGCTTCCAGTACGCACTTGCGCTCGTCCAGCCAGCCATTGGCGGCGGCCGCCTTGAGCATCGCGTACTCGCCGCTGACCTGATACGCAAACGTCGGCACGCGGAATTCTTCTTTCACCCGACGCACCACGTCCAGATACGGCATGCCCGGCTTGACCATGACCATGTCCGCGCCCTCTTCCAGGTCCAGCGCAATCTCGCGCATCGCCTCGTCGCTGTTGGCCGGGTCCATCTGATAAGTGGTCTTGTCGGCCTTGCCGAGGTTGCCGGCGCTGCCCACCGCATCGCGGAACGGGCCGTAGAACGCCGACGCGTACTTGGCCGAATACGCCATGATGCGGACATCGAGATGATCGTCGGCATCCAGCGCGCGGCGGATCGCACCGATGCGGCCATCCATCATGTCCGAAGGCGAAATGATGTCCACGCCAGCCTGCGCATGCGACAGCGACTGCTTGACCAGCGCCTCGACGGTGATCTCGTTGAGCACATAGCCTTTGTCGTCGATGATGCCGTCCTGGCCGTGGGTGGTATATGGATCCAGCGCCACGTCGGTCATCACACCAAGCTCGGGGAAACGCGCCTTGAGCGCACGCACCGCACGCTGCGCCAGACCGCCCGGATTCCAGGCTTCGGTCGCATCCAGACTCTTGCCGGACGGGTCGATCACCGGGAACAGGTCGATCACCGGGATGCCTAGTTCCAACGCCACTTCGGCCTCGCGCAACAGCTCATCCAGCGACAAGCGCGCGACGCCCGGCATCGACGCGATCGGTGCGCGGCCAGGCAACTCATGCACGAACACCGGCCAGATCAAGTCATCGGTGGTCAGCGTGTTTTCGCGCATCAACCGACGCGAAAACGCATCGTGGCGCATGCGGCGGGGGCGATAGTGAGGATGGGCCATCATGGGCTCCTGTCAGCAACCAGCAAGTTTACGCCCGCCACCTTGCGCAGGACGCGCTGCGCCGCTCGCCTTGGCGGCCACCACCCAGCACCCGCACCGCACCGCTGACCACCAACGCATCTCATCCCAACGTGGATGACACACTCTAGATTACGCCACCGCCCAGGCTCAGACGGATCACCCCGACCACGATCACAAGGCCGTTGAGCAGCAAGCCGGTCTTGGCGCGGCCGCGGTTGCCGGCCGAAGTGAGCAACACCGCGATCGCGGCAATCGCTGCGCCCACCGCCGCAAACGGAATCAGCAACCAATTGCCCCAGCCCAGGAACGGGATGAAAGCCAGCACCATCCACAGCAGCGCCACGATACCCCACAGCAGGCTGATCAATCCCACGTGCCACCTCGCCTTTCGAAGAATTTAAGACCAGAGCTTAGCGTTGCGCCCGCCAAGATGCCGTGCGCGGGCGGTCATCATGACCGATGGCGGCTTGGCGGCAGCCTCACGTGGGCATGGCTAGGGTGCCGCAAAGTCCGGCGCGATTCAGTCCAGGCGCCCAATCATCGCTGTCACTGTCGTTACACAGGTGCCACATCATGAACAAGCACGTCGTCATCGCAGCTGCACTGGCCATGCTGCTGGCCAGCTGCGCCAGTAGTTCCAAGGTGATGCTGGGTCGGGCGCGTGCGCCGATCGACCCGGCGCAGGTCCAGGTATATTCCAACGCCCCGGTGGGATCGGTGGAAATCGCCCAGCTCGAATCCACCAGCGCGGCCGGCTTTGGCACTCAAGGTCAGACCGACGCGGCCGTACAACGTCTCAAGCGCGAAGCCGCCAAACTCGGCGCCAACGGCGTGGTCATCGTCGGCGTCGGCTCGGAACGCTCCGGCGGCGGCCTGTCGGTCGGAGGTGGCAGCTACGGTGGCCACGTTGGCGGCGGGTTGGGAATCGGCATCCCGACGACTCAGAAGCACGCAGCGGGTCTGGCGATCTGGGTGCCGGCACAGGCACAGACGCCGCAGTCGACACAGCCGTTACCGCCGCAGGAACGATGAGCGTCTCTGGCCGGAGTGACCTACGCTCCGACAATCGTCAGACTTAAGAGTGGCCAATAAAACGTAGCAAGCAATCGCCAGGTAGGTGCGGATAGCGCGGAGGAACCGCAGTGTAGGAGTGGTACATGCCGATTCCGGGCACCGGCCGCGCCCGCCTGGCGGTGAGCGCAGTCGTTTTGTTAGCCACTCTTAAATAAGAGCGGCTGCCCACAGGTAGCACTAGTCCCACTCCGGCATCCAGCTGCTGCGTCCACTAACGGGGCGCAGCAACCCAAGCCGGCCGACCGCAGTTAGAGCACCCTTGGTAAACGATTGCCCGGATTATAGTATTCTCCGATCGGCGCGTATTTCGAAGATCAGGCTTGCCGCCTGGACCCACAAAACTCATCGCAGGTCGTTAGCCTGAGCGCGCGGTGTAAACCGTCATTGACAGAAGGAATCGTTATGAAACGCTGGATATGGACATTGGTCGCCGCTGTTGGGCTACAGACTACCGCCACCGCCTCGACGCCGCACACGACGCTGGTGTGTCGCATGGACGATCCGTTCCTGTTCTGCTCGAAAGGCTGCGACTCGTCAGATTACAACTGGAAACCGGTAGACCCGATCTCGGGCACCTGGGAAGCAGTTTCGCCGTACTGCCCCTTTCCTACCCCCACGTCGACCAACTACTGCGTGGGATGGACGATGAAAGCCATCACCGCGCTCTCGCAATACGAGACCATCTGCCCAGGGGCAGTGAAAGAAGGAAAGTGGGAAGGCCCAAGACAGCCCGAATTGGTTCCCTTCAAACACTGAGTCGTCCCGATCGACAGGACGTGCACATGGGGTGCATCCTCGGCAATACGCTACCGGCACCATTTCGACTACGGCATCCAGTGCCCAGCCTTCGACGTTGAACGAGTTGAACGCGAACATGCTGCGTGCCAGCGAAACGTCGCGTTCGACCATGATGGTGAATTGCAGCGCGTGGCCGGGCCGACCTTCGTGCGCGCGGAGCGTCCAGGCGGCCGAGCCGACGTTGAAGTCGTCGTATCGCTCCTTTGTGGAGCGCAGCTTAGAGCGGCTAACAAAACATAGCGAGCAGTCGTCAGGTGGGCGCGGAGGAACCGAAGCGTACGCGTGGTACATGCCGATTGCGAGCACCGGCCGCGCCCGCCTGGCAGCGGCGCAGTCGTTTTGTTAGCCGCTCTTAAAGGGTGCAGGCATCCGCAGTTGGACCACGCTCTCGACAGACACCGCACACTGCGCGGTATCTTCGTTGTGTGCGGTGATCGGTGCGCGCGCTGTGTGACGAGCAGTGCCAGCGCACCAACGCTTCGCGCCATAACCGCGCTACAACGTGCCCTGCTTCCACAGCCGCACCAGTTCGACCGGGGCATATTCTTCGGGAATGCGCAGCGGCTCGCTGGCGCCGTCCCAGACGATGCTGAAATAACGGCAGTCGCCACCACCGGCCTGCGGAAGCGGCAGCGCATGCACCAGGCATTGGTCCAGCAAGGTCTTCAAGTGTCGCCGCTGTGCATCGTCCAATTCATCCATCACCAGCTTGCGCTCGCGGCGCATGGCCGGAAATGCCGCCACACCGCCTTCGCGTGCCAGCCGTAACGTCATGCCCGCATCCACTGGCGGCCGTTGTGGACTCATGCGAGCACGCCTACGTCGCGCCAAGCCTGTTGCACCATTTTCGACTCGGTACTGCCGACGCCGTAATCGGCGCTGGCAACGCTGACGGTCAATCCGGCAAAGGTGGCGAAGTCCGCGCTGGCGGCGAGCTCGCCGCCAGTGAGCGCGCGGTACCAGATGCGACCGGTCTTTTCCCATGCAGCGCCGCCGATCGCGACCGCGGCGCGATAAAACGCGTGATTGGGAATGCCGGAGTTGTAGTGCACGCCGCCATCGTCCTCCTGCGTATCGATATAACCGGCCATGGTGGGCGATTGCGGATCTTTGCCCAAGGCAGGGTCATCGTACGCGGTGCCGGGTGCTTGCATCGAGCGCAAGCCCACGCCTTTGATGTCGGGCATCAGCAAGCCTGCGCCAATGATCCAGTCGGCCTCGCTGGCGCTCTGGCGCAGTGCGTATTGCTTGATCAATACGCCAAACACATCCGACAGCGATTCGTTCAAAGCGCCCGACTGCCCTCGATAGATCAAGTTTGCAGTGCGCTCGATCACACCGTGAGTCAGCTCATGCCCGACCACATCGATGGCGATGGTGAAGCGGTTGAAGACCTCGCCGTCGCCATCGCCGAACACCATTTGCTCGCCGTTCCAGAATGCGTTGTCGTAGCCGCGCGCGTAATGCACGGTGCCGATCAACAGCATGCCCGCACCGTCGATCGAATTGCGCCCGTACACGGTCTGGAAGAAATCGTGGGTCACGCCAAGGTAGTCGTAAGCTTCGGTCACTGCAACGTCGTTGGTCGCGGCCACACCTTCGTCGCGAACGAGCCTGCCGGGCAGCGCGTTGCCTTGTTGCGCGTCGTAAATACGCCGCTGCACCGCTTGCGTGGCGTGGCTTGTATCCGCAGCGTCGGCACCACGTGCAAACAGACCAAGCGCGCGCTGCTGACGCAGCTGGGCGGTGATCTGACGGGACAGCAGCGCACAATCGCGCGCATGCTCGGGCGCCGTCTGCGCCACGTGGTCGAGCAGATACGGCGGCAAGATCCCGGCGGGGCGCGGGGTAAGGAACGCGGACATAAGCGACCTCCATAGTGGCTGCGCCCACGACTATGCGGGCGCCGGCTTCAGAAATTCGTTAGCGCGGGCGCGGGGCGCACGCGCTGTTTGCCGCACCAACGCCTGGCATTCATTGCAGCTGCGACAACGCCTCCTGGATGGGCGTCTGCCCGTCGACAAAACCCAGCGTCTTACCGATGGTGGCCGGTGTTGCAAAAGCAGCGGCGATTACCTGCGCCACGTTGGTACGCGACACGCCGCCATCGGCGCCAGCCGACCACACCACTGCATCGTGGCTCGCGAACTGCACGGTAATGGCATCGGTGTGTTCGATATTGAACACCACCGGCGTGGCGCCATTGGCAATCATGTCCTCTTCGTGGTCGGGATTGCGGAATAACGCCGTCGCCCGATACCCGCCGCGCACCAGCGGCGGTGCGAGCAAACGCGCGAGCTTGCCATGGCCGCCGATCAACACGATATGCGTCATTCACATCTCCAACAGTGCGCGACGCCAAGTCGCCGTATGCGGCCATCCTCGCCAATGCGGTGCTAACGCGGTGTCATCGCAACATCCACTGACGGCCAACGCATCGTGCTTCATTGAGAGCACCGATCTGCATCGCTTCCCGTCCTGATCACCACCATGATCAACGCATGCGGTACGGCATCGAAACTGCCTATTGCATATTGCACGCAACGCACGGGCAGCCGTCGGCATACCGCTGCAAAACACGCATGCCGCAATGACCGCATCGATCGCATCTGGGACACTACGCCCCTCCTATTTGCGAGATGCCGTATGTCCGCCTCCACCGAGTTCCGTCCCCGCGTTGGCTGCGGCGCTTTCATTCGCCGTGGCGATGGCCGCCTGCTGCTGGTGCAGCGCGGGCGTGCGCCCGAGCAAGGCCATTGGGGATTGCCCGGCGGCAAAGTTGACTGGATGGAGACGGTGGAACACGCAGTGGTACGCGAAGTGCTTGAAGAAACCGGATTGCATGTCCAGTTACAAGGTGTGCTGTGCGTGGTCAGTTACTTCGAGCCGGCGCTGTCGCCGCCAGAGCACTGGGTGGCGCCGGTGTATCTGGCCGCGATCGAAGGCAGCGAACAGGCCGTACGGCGCGAGCCGGAAGCGATACTAGGCATTGGCTGGTTCGCGCTGGATGCGCTGCCATCGCCCTTGACCACCTCCACGCTGCAGGCACTGCAGCAGTTGCACGCAACCAGCGCCGCTGCTCCTAGCGTCTGAGTGGCGCCTGATCGGGCAATGGATATCGGCAGCGTCCATTGGAAACTGCAGCCACCCGATCTTCTTCGTACCCATCGCTACGCTGGCGGTTGCTTTCTATCGTGGCTCGCACCATCTTCCGATCTTCGCGCCTTTGTGTTTCGTGCCGTCATCGTGTGCATTGTTCGGTACGGCATCGTGCCCGGCCGTGTCGGTGCGCTGTTGGTCCAACCGCTGACGGTGGTGAGCTTTGTATTGATCAAACATCTGTACGTGCAGGAAGCGTTGGATACACCGATAGCGATTGCTGGGCAGAAACAGACGTGACACGCGCGTTTTTGCATGTTTCCATATAGTTGCATGCGCTTGATCTGATTGATCGCTGGTGATGCGCCGTTACATTGCCTGCGTTACATACAGCGCAGCATGATGATAGAGCACTGCGTGGCGGCCGCGGTGAACGATGGGTTGCCGCCAGACAAGGCCGGTGCGCTACCGATCATGGAAAACTTGTATTACGGCGACAATGTGGGCCTTCGCGACCCGCTGGTATCGCCGATGTTCGCCGATGCGGTGCTATGTCAGTTTGCGCCGACCCTGTTTCTCACCGCCACGCATGCAGCCGAGCTCAGCAATGAATTCTGCACGCATGCGCGCTTGGTGGATCCCGGGCGTGAATCGGGTCTGCATGTCATCGGACCGGCCGGGGCATGCGTTCCGTCTGACCGACACACTGCCGGAAAGCCAGCAGGCACTGCGCGTTGCCGCACGTTTTTTTGAGCAGGCATCTGGGTCTGCCACTACCGCCGCTGGCGGCATCGCGCTAACGCCGCGCTGACGCCGGCTAGGCGTGGCGCTTACATCCTTTCGCCTAGGTTGAGGCCGACTAGGTGCTGCACATGCAGCGCAAATATTGATCAGGAGAAATCGGATGAGTCTACAAATTCCTCAAGGTGCGCTGGTTGTGGTGGCCGACGGCGGCGAAGCGCGTTGGTTCACCAACACCGGTAATGAAGCCAAGGTGGTGCTGCGTCAGCATGCGCGTACCGATGTGCAAAACGTCGATGACGACGGCCCCGCCGGCAAGGCGCCGCAGGATCTCACAGGGGCAGACCTGGACGAAATGACCTTCGCCAAGCAGCTGTCGCATGCCTTGAACGATGGCGCGCTGAAACAGGAGTACACGCACTTGGTGCTGGTTGCCGACCCAACCACGCTGGGCCGCGTGCGCCCGCTGTTGCACAAGCAAACCCAGCAGCGCCTGGTGGGCGACCTTGCCAAGGACTTGACCAATCTGCCATTGGCAGATATCCAGCGCGCATTGTCATAAGAATTGCCAACAAAACGTCGCGAGCAGTCGTCAGGTGGGTGCGGGCGGCGCGCAGGAACCGCAGTGTACGCGTGGTACATGCCGATTCCGAGCACCGGTCGCGCCGGCCTGGCGATGAGCGCAGTCGTTTTGTTAGCCGCTCTTAGAGCGCAACCGGGCCTATCGATATAGCCAAGCTGCCACCGTCGCGTTTTTTGGTGCGGCCGATCGGAAGACTGGTATTCGGCCCGCTCGGCGACCGGTATGAGGCGATGGCAGATGTCACGATTCATCTTGTGGGCTTTCGCTGCGTAGATGCCGATGACCACGCATCGTGGCTGACAATTGCGGCATTGCCGCGATAGTGTCCAGTTCGCTCGTCCAGCGCTCACATGGCGCTGAGTACCATCGGCCCAGACCCCAACGAACAAGAACAGGCATGAAGACGCTTCCGATCCCGGTGATGGATGCTGCCGCGCAGCACGATTTGGTCATCGCCCACGCATTGCTGGAAAACCCCGGCGTAGCGGCGCAATTGGCCAACGCGCTGGGCGCGCCGATCGAGAGTCTGATCACCAGACGGCTGCCCAAAATGATCACCCGCAGCATCGACGGCGCCACGCGCGGTGTACTGCAGGTGGCAATGAAATCAGCCTTGCTGAGCTTGCGCGGCAAGGCCGATACGCAGCGGCCCGCGTCTACAGCGCGCCACACCATGGTGGCGGCAGTGACCGGCGGTGCAGGTGGCTTTTTCGGGCTTCCCGGCCTGATGGTGGAGCTGCCGGTGACCACCACGGTGATGCTGCGCTCCATTGCCGATATTGCGCGTTCCGAAGGCGAATCGCTGCAGAACCCGGAGACCGCACTGGCCTGCCTGGAAGTGCTGGCACACGGCGGGCGCAGTATCAGCGATGATGGCGCCGAATCGGGCTATTTCGCAGTGCGTGCGGCGATGGCGCAGCAGCTTAGCGCCGCCGCGCATTACGTGGCGGCGCATGGATTCGCCAGCAAGGGCGCACCGGCACTGGTGTCGTTGGTGTCGCGTGTTGCCGCCAAATTTTCGGTGAACGTGGGCGAAAAACTCGCCGTGCAGGCGGTGCCGCTGGTAGGTGCGGTGAGTGGCGCCGCGCTCAATACGTTGTTTATGCGTCACTTCCAGTCAATGGCGCGCGGGCATTTCATCGTGCGTCGGTTGGAGCGGCGTTTTGGCGAAGAGGCGGTGCAGCGTGCGTATGCGGCGTTGCCCGCGTCGAGTTGAACGACTGCGTCTGGCATCCGCGGAAGGTGCTGGTCAGGATCATCATCGCGCGAGCAGCCAGGCGATGAGCTCGGCGAGGAGTGAGATGTTGGTCAAGGTCACCTCTAAGAGCGGCCAACAAAACGACTGCGCCACCAGGCGGGCGCGGCCGGTGCTCGGAATCGGCATGTACCACGCGTACACTGCGGTTCCTGCGCGCCGTCCGCACCCACCTGACGACTGCTCGCTACGTTTTGTTAGCCGCTCTTATTAGAGGTGCCCATAAGATCGTCAGGGCATTTTTCGATGACCAAGCCATTTTCGGCTGCTTCTGCACGTAACCGCGACCCGATCCTAGACGTGTTGCGCACGCACTTTGCCGATCGACATCACGTGCTGGAAATCGGTGCGGGCACCGGCCAGCACGCGGTGTATTTTGCGGCGGCAATGCCGTGGTTGCGCTGGCAGGCCAGCGATCACCCGGACCATCTACCGGATATGCGTCAGTGGTTGGACGAGGCAGCGCTACCGAATACGCCGCCGCCGATCCCATTGCAGGCAGTGTTGACGCCCATGCCAGGTTTGGCACCAGCACCGCCATTTCCGCCTGTGCAGTCGGGCGAACCGGTTGGCTATGACGCGGTGTATAGCGCCAATACCTTGCACATCATGGGCTGGCCGCAGGTGCAGGCGTTGTTCGCGGGTTTGCCTGCGGTGATGGGGCTGCAAGCGGTGTTGGTGGTCTATGGGCCATTCAATCGCGATGGGCAATTCACCAGCGAGAGCAACCGGGCGTTCGATGCGATGTTGCGTGAGCGAGATGCAGCCGCTGGAATCCGCGATGCGGAAGCGGTAGACGGGGTAGCGGCGGAGGTGGGATTGCGGTTGGTTGAGGAGGTGACGATGCCGGCAAATAATTTTTGTCGGGTGTGGCGGCGGAGTAAATAGTATGGTCTGAATAAGATCGGCTAACAAAACTACTGCGCTCACCGCCATGCGGGAGCGGCCGGCGCTCGGAATCCTGATGTATCAATCCTACACCGCAGTTCTTACGCGCCGTCCGCACCCACCTGACGTGATACGCCCAGGGTTCCGTAGACACTCAGGACCCTCGTTGCGCGTAGCGCCGCTCGAACTCTACAGGCGACAGGTCGCCAGTTGAACCATGACGGCGTTTTGGGTTGTAGAACATTTCGATGTAGTCGAACACCTCGGTGCGTGCGGCATCTTTGGTGGAATAGATCCGCCGCCTGATCCGCTCGCGTTTGAGCAGGCCGAAGAAGCTCTCCACGGGTGCATTGTCGTGGCAGTTGCCACGCCGACTCATGCTGCACACCAAGCCATGGGACGCCAGGAAACTCTGCCAGTCATCGCTGGTATAGACCGACCCTTGGTCCGAGTGAACCAGGCAACCAGCGCTGGGTTTGCGCCGCCACACCGCCGACAACAGCGCCTGCACGACCAACTCGGTATCGGCACGATCGCGCATCGCCCAGCCGACGACCTGCCTGGAAAACAGATCGATCACAACAGCCAGATACATCCAGCCTTCCTGCGTGCGGATGAAGGTGAAATCGCTCGCCCAGGCCGTGTCCGGCTTCGTCACGTCGAACTGTCGGTCCAGCAGGTTGGCCGCTGCCTTGCACTGCATTCCTCCATGGAAGCGCGGTTTGCGACCATAGCCCACCTGGGCACGCAGTCCCTCGGTGCGCATCAGCCGATACACCCGATGGCGACTGCAACGTTCCCCCAGATCGCGCAGATCCTGGGCGATCTTGCGATGCCCATAGACGCTGCCGCTGGCCAGCCAGTGGTGCTTGATCACTCCCAGCAGGCGTTGGTCTTGCTTTGCGCGCTCACTGTCGGGCGAGCGTAACCAGGCGTAGTAACCCGCCCGGTTGACGCGCAACACCCAACACATCGCGCACAGCCTGAATTCGCTGCGATGGGCCTGCATGAACGCGTACTTTGCCTTTACCCCTTGGCAAAGTACGCGGCGGCCTTTTTTAGGATGTCGCGCTCCTCGGTAACCCGACGCAACTCTGCCTTCAGCCGCCGAACCTCGGCGCTCTGGTCCACCTCGGCGCGCTGCACCACGCAAGGCTTGCCGAACTTGCGTAGCCAGGCGTAGAGGCTGTGCGTGGTCACACCCAGCCGCTCTGCGACTTCTGCCACCTTGAACCCACGATCGGTCACTTGCCGGACCGCTTCGAACTTGAACTCATCCGTATACCGCTTGCTGCTCATGGACACCTCCGAATCTGCCATTTTCCATGGCCTTGAGATGTCTACGGAACCCTGGGCGTATCACTTGCGGCTTGTCGCAGATGAGCACAACACCACGCGAACGCTGGTGTTGTGCTGTTAATCAATTTTGGTCCGATGTCGGCACAGCACACATTCTCAACCCTGCGCCTCATCAAATTCCAGGTGATACCGCGTGGCCTCATTCACTTCGTTCTTCGAGCCCAAAAACACCGGCACACGTTGATGCAACTGCGTAGGTTGAATATCCAGAATGCGTTCGCGCCCCGTGGTCGCGGCGCCGCCGGCCTGTTCGACCAGCATGCTCATCGGGTTGGCTTCGTACATCAGACGCAGTTTGCCGGGCTTGGACGGGTCTTTCTTGTCCCAGGGATAGATGAAGATGCCGCCGCGGGTGAGGATGCGGTGCACGTCGGCGACCATGCTGGCGATCCAGCGCATGTTGAAGTCCTTGCCGCGGGTGCCCTCCTTGCCGGCGAGCAGGTCGCCTACGTAGGACTGCATGGCCGGTTCCCAGTGACGCTGGTTGGACATGTTGATGGCGTATTCGGCAGTCTCCTCGGGCACGCGCATGTTGGCCTGGGTCAGCAGGAAACTGCCTTCTTCGCGCTCCAGGGTGAAGGCGTGGGTACCGTGGCCGAGCGTAAGCACCAGCATCGTGCTGGGGCCATAGATGCAGTAGCCGGCGGCGACCTGTTGGGTGCCCGGCTGCAGGAAGTGTTCGTCGCCCGGCTTCTGGGTGCCTTCCGGGGCGCGCAGCACCGAAAAGATGGTGCCGACCGAGACGTTGACGTCGATGTTGGAGCTGCCATCCAGCGGATCGAACAGCAGCAGGAAATCGCCGCTGGGATATTGGTCGGGTACCGGCTGGCTGTGGTCCATTTCTTCCGACGCGCACGCAGCCAGATGGCCGCCCCAGGCGTTGGCTTCGAGCAGGATGTCGTTACTGAGCACATCGAGCTTCTTCTGCGCCTCGCCCTGCACGTTGCCGGTGCCGGCATCGCCGAGCACGCCGCCCAGCGCGCCCTTGCTCACGGCAATGGAAATGCGCTTGCAGGCGCGCGAGACGATGGTGATCAGCTGGCGCAATTCCGGGTCGATACGGCCGGCGTGTTGCTCTTCGATCAGGAAGCGGGTCAGCGAGGGACGCGACATGGGAACGGGCAGCCTGTTTAGGAAGTGGTCCGTCATTGTCGCCATTGCGCTGTTAGATTTCGATTACTTGATGCGCGTTTTGCATCGAAACCGATCGAACGTGCGCGAATGTTGCCAGCGAGCTTGGAGGCCGACAGCTCCATCCGCCCTTCGTCCCCCTTCCCCCTTCCCCCGCAGGCGGGAGAAGGGGCGGCGAACGGCCACGAAAAACCGGAAGGCTTGCGCGCTACCGGTCCGGTGTTTCAAGCAAGCGCTGCGATCACATCCGGCTGACAGTCGCCACCGCCTGTGCCACATAGTCCAGGTTGCGCTGACTCAGTGCGGCCACGCAGATGCGGCCGGTGCCGACGGCATAGATCGCAAACTCGTCGCGCAGGCGATCCACCTGCGTTCTGGTCAGGCCCGAGTACGAGAACATGCCGGCCTGGCGCTGGATGAAGTCGAACTCCGGTGCGCCCAGCGTGGCGAGTTTTTCCACCAGTCCGGCACGCAAGGCGTGGATGCGCTCGCGCATTTCGGTGAGTTCCTGCTCCCACAGATCGCGCAGCTCCGGGCTGGTCAGCACCCCGGCCACCAGTGCAGCGCCATGCGTGGACGGGCTGGAATAGATCGTGCGGATGATGCGCTTGACCTGCGACTGCACGGCCTTGGCTTCGGCGGCGGTAGCCGAGACCACCGACAGCGCGCCCACGCGCTCGCCATACAGCGAGAACGATTTGGAGTAGGAGCTGGCGACGACATAGTTGTCGATGCCTTCGGCAGCGAGCAGACGCACCGTGTAGGCATCGGCCTCGATGCCCTTGTCGAAGCCCTGGTAGGCGATGTCGACGAATGGGAACAGGGTGCGTTCCTTCAACACGCCGGCGACCTGCTTCCACTGTTGCTTGCTCAGATCCGCACCGGTCGGGTTGTGGCAGCAGGCGTGCAGCAGCACCACGGTGCCCGGTGCGAGCTTGGTCAGATCGGCGAGCATGCCGTCGAAGTTCAGGCCATGGCTGACGGCATCGAAATAGGTGTAGTCGACAACCTCGAAGCCGGCCGCGCCGAATAGCGCGCGATGGTTTTCCCAACTGGGGTTGCTGATGGCGATGGTGGAAGTGGGCAGCAGCTTTTTGAGCAGGTCTGCGCCCACGCGCAGTGCACCGCTACCGCCGACGGTCTGCGAGGTCGCCACGCGACCGGCTGCCACCAGCGCCGACTCGGCGCCGAACAGCAGCTCCTGGGTAGCCTTGTCGTACACGACCAGGCCGTCGATCGGCAGATAGCCGCGCGGCTTGGCGTCCTGCGCGAGCTGCTGCTCGATCTTGTGCACGGCGCGCAACAGCGGGATGCGCCCGTTTTCGTCGTAATAGATGCCCACACCCAGGTTAACCTTGTTGGGGCGGCTATCGGCGTTGTAGGCATCGGTCAGGCTCAGGATGGGGTCGCCTGGAACCTGTTCCACGTTTGCAAAGAAGGACACGGCATGACTCGCTGAAGGACGAAAGAGTGAGGGACTTCCGAGGTGCTCGACCGCGGCAGGGTCAAAGTTCTCCATCGTATCAGGGCATGGCAGGCGGAGCATGCTTGGTTCCGTACGCAACGATATCGATGCAGCGATACGCAATAGACGCGCCCGTTACATCTTCATTTCGGCGTGTGTGGCGCGGCTGATGCGCGCAACGCCGCCATTCGCATGGACTCGCATGGACTGCTCGCCGGTAAGCGATTTCATCGTCGGCGAGCACGATGCGCTGCCCGGCGTGTTGTTTCAGTTACCTTTTTCAGTGGTCTGTCTCGACTGACGGCGCGGTACCCGGCTTCTTGGCCGGCGTGTCGCCATCGGCCGGAATCAACCGCTCGGGCGCATCGCCCGCACCGCGGTCTTCGTAATGTTCGGCATCGCGTTTGCCGTGCTGTTCGCCCGGTTGGGCGGGCTGGTCGCGCAGTGGGTCGCGGGACATGGCGTACTCCTGGATGCAGGATGGACGACCAGTTCACCGCGCGCGCGGTGAAGAGCATGCAAATCGCAAAGCGCGTGGTGTTCCCCATCATGCGAATCAGCAAGGGCGATGTGGCCGACTATTACCGCGCAGTGGCACCGCTGGCGGCAATACCAGCGTGTGCTCGTGGTCGCTACGCACCCGCGACAAGGCAACCGTGGCAGTGCCGTTACGCTGGGAAGAGCTCGGCAAGATCAGCGGGCCGGACGCGTTCCCGATGGACAAGGCATTGCAGCGTGCCCAGCGTCAACGCGCAGATCCATGGGCATCGATCGGTACTGGCACTCAAGCAACGCCTGTCGACGGGCAAAGAAAATTAGCGGCAGCGACCATACGCAACGCCGCCGTCGTCGTGTTTTGCCCGACCCGCAGGCCATGCATGCGGCCGGAGTCGCATTGTCACCGGCCGATTTTCGAGTCGATTCCCGTCAAGGCGAAACCACAGTCTCCCGCGTCACCCGACTCAGCGCATCGCCGCTGATCTCGGCAATCGAATGCGTGCCGGTCAAGGTCATTGCCACGCGTATCTCGCGCTCGATCAGGGAGAGAAGATTCTCCACACCGGCCTGGCCACCGGCCGCCAGTGCATACACGAACGCACGCCCGAGCAGCGCCGCGTCGGCGCCCAGCGCGAGCATGCGCACCACGTCCAGGCCGCTGCGGATGCCCGAGTCGGCCAGGATCTTCAGCTGCCCCTTCACCGCATCGGCGATCGCCGGCAACGCACGCGCGCTGGACAACACGCCGTCGAGCTGGCGACCGCCATGGTTGGACACCACGATGCCGTCGGCGCCGAAACGCACCGCATCGCGCGCATCGTCCGGGTCGAGGATGCCCTTGATCACCATCGGCCCGGTCCAGAACTCGCGGATCCATTCCAGGTCTTTCCAGGCGATGGACGGATCGAAATTGGCGCCCAACCAGCCGATGTAATCCTGCAACCCGGTCGGGCTGCCGCGATAGGTCGAGATGTTGCCCAGATCGTGCGGCTTGCCGAGCAAGCCAACATCCCACGCCCAGCGTGGATGCGTCACCGCCTGCACCATGCGCCGCAGCGCCGCGTTGGGCCCGCTCATGCCCGAGTGCGCATCGCGGTAGCGCGCGCCGGGCGTGGGCATGTCCACGGTGAACACCAGCGTGGTCACCCCGGCGGCCCTGGCGCGCTCCAGCGCGTTGCGCATGAACCCGCGGTCCTTGAGCACATATAGTTGGAACCACATCGGCCGCTCGATCGCCGGCGCCACTTCTTCGATCGGGCACACCGACACCGTGGACAGCGTAAACGGAATCCCGCACGCGGCCGCCGCACGCGCCGCCTGCACTTCGCCACGTCGCGCGTACATGCCGGTCAGGCCCACCGGCGCCAACGCCACCGGCATCGCCAGGGTTTCGCCAAACAACTCGGTACTCACGCTCAAATCGGACATATTGCGCAGCACCCGCTGGCGTAGTGCGATATCGGCCAAATCCGAGACGTTGCGCCGCAAGGTGTGCTCGGCATACGCGCCGCCATCGATGTAATGAAACAAAAACGGCGGCAAGCGCGCCTGCGCGGCAGCACGGTAATCGGAAGCGGCAGAAATGATCATCGAAGACGAACGGCAGCTGCGGGGTGCCGCTGAGTGTAAGAGCCTGGTATGCACTTTGGGGGGAGTGCGAAGCGGCTTTTGGCGCTGTGCCTGCCGCAGCAGTCGGCCGATGCACGATGCACGATGCCCGGTGGGATGGACGGATGAGGAAAGGCAGACATCGCGCGACAGTGGCGCACGCATTGCGGCTCCAGCCGCAGTAATGGCGGGCGCCAGCTCAGGTCGCTGAGCCGCCGCCAGGCGGCGCAGTAGTTTTGTTAGCTGCTCTTATGCTGAGCAACTGGGCAGGTCTTTGCAGCGGCGACCATCGCAGTCTCGATCCGCGCAACGACGCCTTGCGATGCACGGTGCCGTCATCGCGTCGAGCACGCGCACCGCAAACCGACACCGTGTGCGGTTCCAGCGCGATGGTCTGGTCCGTTGCCTCCATACAGCGGCGTGTGTTGCGCATCCGGCTGTTTCGCGCGCAGGCCAGCGATTAAGATGCCGCCAGCATCCTGCTGACGAGGAGAACACGTTGATCATCCATCCCAAAGTGCGCGGCTTCATCTGCACCACCACGCACCCGCTTGGCTGCGAGCGCAATGTACTTGAGCAGATCGCCGCAACCCGTGCGCGCGGCGTGCGCCACGACGGCCCGAAAAAGGTGCTGGTGATCGGCGCGTCCAGCGGCTACGGCCTGGCTTCGCGCATCACCGCCGCATTCGGGTTTGGCGCCGACACGCTGGGCGTGTTCTTCGAAAAACCCGGCAGCGCCACCAAAGCCGGCACCGCCGGCTGGTACAACTCGGCAGCCTTCGACAAGCAGGCCAAGGCCGCAGGCCTGTACAGCAAGTCGATCAATGGCGATGCGTTCTCCGATGCCGCGCGCGCGCAGGTGATCGAGTTGATCAAGACCGAGATGGGCGGCCAGGTCGACCTGGTGGTGTACTCGCTGGCCTCGCCGGTGCGCAAGCTCCCCGGCAGCGGCGAAGTGAAGCGTTCGGCGCTCAAGCCGATCGGGCAGACCTACACCGCCACCGCCATCGACACCAACAAAGACACCATCATCCAGGCCTCGATCGAGCCGGCCAGCGCGCAGGAGATCGAAGACACCATCACCGTGATGGGCGGACAGGATTGGGAACTGTGGATCGATGCGCTGGAAGGCGCCGGCGTGCTCGCCGATGGCGCGCGCAGCGTGGCCTTCAGCTATATCGGTACCGAGATCACCTGGCCGATCTACTGGCATGGCGCGCTTGGCAAAGCCAAGGTCGATCTGGACCAAACCGCACAGCGCTTGAACGCACGTTTGCACACCCACGGTGGCAGCGCCAATGTGGCGGTGCTCAAGTCGGTGGTCACCCAAGCCAGCGCGGCGATTCCGGTGATGCCGCTGTACATCTCCATGGTCTACAAGATCATGAAGGAAAAAGGCCTGCACGAAGGCACCATCGAGCAACTCGACCGCCTGTTCCGCGACCGCCTGTATCGCGAAGACGGCCAGCCTGCCGAAGTGGACGATGAGAACCGCCTGCGCCTGGACGACTGGGAACTGCGCAGCGACGTGCAGGACGCCTGCAAGGCGCTGTGGCCGCAGGTCACCACCGAAAACTTATTCGCACTCACCGACTACGCCGGCTACAAATACGAGTTCCTCAAACTGTTCGGCTTCGCGCGTAACGATGTGGATTACGACGCCGATGTGCAGACGGACGTGACCTTGGATTGCATCGAGCTGGGTTGATTGCCGGGAGGGGAGATTCGGGACCGGGGATTCGCAACCGCGGCGTGTTGCGTCGCTGATCTTCGGCGAACCCGAAGACGTTGCAACGACGGCAGCCGGCATTCGATGCCGGTTGTCGTTGGCTGATGTAACGAATCTCCTCTCTCCGATCCCGAATCCCCGGGAAGGCAATCGCCAATCTTGCGGTCACTACGACCGTGGTGAGGCGAACACCATAGTTTGTATAGGTTTGGACAGACTATGGTGTAAAGCCAGCTACGACGTCCCCCCGATTTTGAGTAGCGGCCCAGTGTGGAGTCCAATTCCCTACCCCGAGGAGATTGGACGTGAAGAAGCGTTTTACCGAAGAATAGATCATTGGCTTCCTGCGTGAGGCCGAAGCGAGCGTCGCCATCAAGGACCTGTGCCGTCGCCATGGCTTTAGCGAGGCCTCCTACTACCTGTGGCGCAGCAAGTTCGGCGGAATGAGCGTGCCCGATGCCAAGCGGCTCAAGGACCTTGAGTCCGAAAACGCGCGACTGAAGAAGTTGCTGGCCGAGCAGCTGTTCGAGAACGACCTGATCTTCCCTAATAACAACTTTCTACGCAAAAGCCATGCCTATCAAAAATCAGGAGCCAGTTTGCGCCACTCCCGATTTCTCGGACAGGCCCAGGTAGGTCAACCAGCAAAGGGGCTTACCATTCCGAACCCGGCGCTGGCGCCGCGATCTACTTCATGCAGCTTGCCCGCACGAAGCTCCAATACGCGGTCCGCAGAGGCAATAGTTTCGGGTCGATGGGCAATGATGACGCGAGTCATCGTCAACTGGGCTAAAGCAGCATTGACCTGCCGTTCGCGATGGACATCAAGATGGCTGGTGGCCTCGTCCAGCAGCAGGATGTGCGGCTTCTTGTATAGGGCGCGCGCCAAGACGATCCGTTGCTTCTGGCCACCCGAAAGCGAGGAGCCCATGTCGCCGATCAGGGTGTAGTAGCCCATCGGCATCGCCACGATGTCCTCATGCACGCCCGCTAGCCGGGCGGCCTCCTCGGCGCCGCCATCGGCCGGCCCATTGTCGAACATGCGGATGTTGTCAAGGATGGAACCATTGAACAACTGGTCGTCCTGCATCACCGTGCCAACCATCGTCCGCAGCGCATGCTTACCAAGTTGCTGCATGGAACGTCCGCCGACAAGCACCGTACCCTGCTCGGCGTCCAGCAGTCCGACCACTATCTTGATCAGCGTGGTCTTGCCGCAGCCCGAGGCTCCTGTGATCGCCACCGACTCTCCATCTTGCACCCGCAGATTGCAGTGATCCAGGACCAACTCTTCACCCCCGCTGTAGCGGAATGAGACCTCCCGTAGCTCCAGTCCGTAATCCTGCGGTTGCGCAAGATCCTGGGGATGAAGGTCCTCCTCTGGTGCCGTCAGCACGATGTCGGCTAGACGCTCGGCATGCAGGTCCAGCATGCGGAACTCCGCGAGGTAGTCGGCGAGTGCTCCAGCACGAGTGGTGAACTGGTAACTGAACACGAAGAACGCAATCAGCATGCCTGCAGTCAGCGCCCCCTCCAGCACCATGGACGCGCCAAGCCACAGGATGAGGACACGTTGCATGCTGAAAGCTACGAACTTGAATGTGTCCAACAGGATCGCCAAGCGCTGTAGCTCGATCTCCCGGTTAAGCGTGTCCACCGCCTTGTTGGCGTGCATCCCCGCCTGGATCGCGCTACGGTTGTACAGGCGGACAGCCTGCATCCCCCGCATCACTTCAAGGAAATGCGACTGCTGGAGAGCCTGCGACATCAAGTGCCCATGCTGGGCCTCACGTATCCAGCCGAAGGACACTACTTTGGCCAGCGTATAGAGACCGAACAACACCACCGTGATCGCCGTCAATAGCGGCGAGTACAGCAACATGAGCAGCAGCGTCAGCAACGCCATCATCCCATCGAGCAGACCCTCAATGAAGCGGCTCGTCAGTGTCTTCTGAATGTCGGCGATGGAGCTGAAGCGGTTCTGCAGGTCACCACGCTGGCGCCGCTCGAAGTAGCTCTGCGGCAACGACACCAAGTGGGTGAACACGTTGACGCTCCACCCATAATTCAGGGCGAGGCCGAGCCGGGCCACGCACCAGCTCCGCAACGCGCCGACGCTGGCGTGCAACACCATCATGATGAGGAAGCCTACGCCTAGCAGGTTCAGCAGCTCGCCGTCTTGGAATGGCAAAGCGACATCGGTGATCACTTGGACTAGCAGCGGCGCCAGTAGCGCCATCACTTCCAGACAGAGAGCCAGCAATGCCAGCACTCCTAGCGAACGCTTGATGCCGCCGAGGTTGCCGGTCAGCCGCAGGATCCCGATGCGTGCCGGACGCGGCGGCGGCTCGAACTCTGCGATCGGCTCCAGCTCCAGCGCGATACCGGTGAAGTGCCGGGAGAACTCGGTGTGCGAAAGCACACGCCGACCATGCACCGGGTCGTGGATGACTACGCCATTGCGCCGGCAAGCCCAGAGCACAACGTAATGCTCCATATCCCAGTGAATGATGCATGGCATCCGCAGTTCCTGAAGGTCCTCGGGCTCAAGCCGAAGCGCCCGAGAACGCAGGCCCAGCGAGGCACCAATTTCCATCAAGTGGCTCAGCGTTGTGCCGTTGAGTGACAGCGGGAAGCGGCGCCGTAGCTCGGACAGATCACTATGCCGGCCATGGTAAGAGGCGATCATCACCATGCAGGCCAGACCGCACTCGATGGTCTCGGTCTGCAGGATGACCGGCAGGTGCTTGCGCCAGCCAAAGCGCAGCGGGGCGCTCATTGTGTCAGCCCCGCCAATACCCAGTGATACATGGGACGCCGCTGCGCCAACATACGGACATCGACGATCATACCTGCGGAGACGTCCCGGCCGTCCATACGGCCCGACGGCGACACCTGTATCCCCACCCGGTACAAACCTCGCTTCAGACCCTGTCCCGGCACGCGCGACACGTCAGTGACCACGCCGTCGTCCCACTGTTGCACGCCGCGGGGAAGCGCCCGGTAATGCACCCGGGCGGCCATGCCCGGATGAACATCAGGCACTGCCGATTCGTTGATCCAAGACTGCACGGTGGCTTCGCCCCGGTCATGCGTCAGCACTTCGCCGGCGGCCGTCAGCGATCGCCCGTAAGGCAACGCCAAGCCGACACCCATCAGCAGGATGGTCGACGCGATACCCGCGGCCACCAGCAGCCGCAAGGATCGCGGCGTGCCCACACGCACCATGCCAAGGGCATGCCGCGTGTTCCGGGTTGACACGACTTCTTCCCTGAAAACTCCCATCGCCTCTCCTTGTTTCTGCATCCATCCGGGAATGACACGTCAGCCGACGATACGGCCATCGCTCATGTGCACGCAGCGCTGCGCCATGGCAGCGAAGCGTATGTCGTGCGTCACCATGCATAGCGTGACCCCGGCGGCGTGTAGTTCCCCGAGCATATTCATCACCATCGCACCACTGCGCGAATCCAGATTGCCAGTCGGCTCGTCAGCCAGCACGATCGAAGGCTCGCCCACCAACGCGCGGGCGATGGCAACGCGTTGCTGCTGCCCACCCGAAAGCTGTGCAGGAAAATGTCCGGCGCGGTGGGCCATCTCCACTCGTTGCAGCGCGGCCATGCCGCGCTCGCCTCGCTCAGACCGCGGTACTCCGCCGCGCAGCTTCAGCGGCAGGGTGACATTGTCTAGCACGCTGAGGTCGCCGATCAGATTGAACGACTGAAAGATATACCCAATGTGCTGGTTGCGCGTACGGGCACGGTCAGCCTCGGGCATGCGTGCCACTTCCTGCCCGCGCAGCATGTAACTGCCCGCCGTCGGCGTATCCAGAATTCCGAGGATGGACATCAGTGTGGACTTGCCGCAACCGGATGGTCCAGTGATCGAGATGAACTCGCCAGAGGAGATGTCCAGCGCGACGTCGCGCAGCGCATGGGTGAGCGCCTCATCTGTCTGAAAGGTCCGCTGCAACATGCGCAGGCGAATAACCGGAACCGGCGCGTTAGCGAGCTCAGTCCAGGCGCAGTCGGGACTGGTCATCGTAAGCACTCATGTCGGAAAGGATCACGCGGTTACCCTGTTTCAGTCCGTCCTTGATCTCCACGAAACGGCTCGATTCATGCCCGATCGTCACAGGAACCCGCTGTGCGCTGTCACCTTGAACCTTGAACAGCCTAGCTTCGCTGTCGCGCTGCGCATTGACGGGGGTGCGCACGAACAACACGTCCGCCAAGCGTCCGAGCATGATCGTGCCGTCCACGGAGAGGTCGGCGCGCGCGCCGGGGACCAGCGTGCCGCTGAACGCAATGCGTACTTTGACGGTGCCATCTACCACTTCGGGGTCGATGCGCGACAGAGTACCCGCCATCTTGCCGTTGCGAGTATCGACCACGGCAGCCTGTCCCTGTTGCAGATCGCGGGCCTCAGTCTCTGGTATCCGCAGCTCAGCCTCCAGTTCCTCCGGGCGCGAAACGAGTGCAACCTTAGTTCCTTCTGGCACCTGCTGCCCTTCCTCCACTAACAAGCGCTGCACCACACCTTCTGCGCCAGCCCGCACCCGCAAGGCATCCATTTCCCGTCGACGCAGGTCTCGTGTGTTCTTCAGCTGCGACACCCGCAGCGCATCTGACTGCAGGCGTGCCTCCGCGTTGGCGTCGATCTCGGCAACGCGTGCCTTCTCAATGTGATGGCGGCTCAACAGCTGCGCCAGGTCGATTTCGGTTTTTTGGTACTGGATACGGGGGATGACGTCCTTGTCCAGCGCCATCCGCTCGATCTTCTCCTGCGCTTGCGCAGCAGCCAACTCGCTTTCCACCTTACCTAACTCGGCGCGTGCCTGTAACGACTGCACGCGCAGTTCGGTCTCTTTCACCCTATGGTCCAACACCGCGGCTTGGTACTGTTTCTCGGCAGCGAGGTAGTCGTCTTCCACACGACCGTCGTGCAGCTCCAGTACCACAGTATCGGCCTTCACACGGGTACCGGGGAATGTCACGATCCGTTCCACACGTGCATTCGTTTCGGCCGTGAGCCAGCGGGTATGACGTGGCACCAGGTTGCCCGTTCCGCGTACGCTGAGCAGCATCGGGCCCCGCTCCACTGTACCGATCAGCACACTGGATCGCGGCACCACCGTATCCTTGCGGCCGGCGACCAGCGCCGCCACAGTGATCGCCACCAACGCTATGGTGATCACTGACAACACGACGATGCGCTGGCGCCTGCGTCGGCTGCCGCCGCCGGCGCGCTGTTCATCCATCTGTAGTGCCGTCATGCCGCCTCATTCCCCCCCGCCGATACGCACCGTGCCCTTGCCATCGCGTTGCTCGAAGACGAAGCGATACGTTAGCGTTACCGGCTCGGCACGCGAAGGCGACTCACCGCAGCTGCCGTATGTGGTGCGCTTGGTCTCCACATCTGGAAACAGGCAACGCAACCCTGGCTCGAAGCGCCACGTCGCAACGGCCGAACGCGCCGCTTGCAGCATGAGGGGATCCAACGAAGCCTGTGCGGGACAGAGCGGTGGCTGCTCCAGCGGCGTGCTTGAGGGCACCCGGCCGTCGGCACCGACGACCACACGCAGGCAGATCACGCTCGGCGGCAGCGCCTTTCCTAGCAAGGAGGAAGGATACACCGGGGCCTGGTTACCCTCATCGTCCAGCGGCGGGATGAACGACTCGGTGTCGGCCAGCACCATGCGCTGACCGGCAACCAGCTCATCACTGATCTCGTTGATTCCCACCTGACCACCGCGTGCAGCGGTGGGAGGCGGATCAGGCGGCCCCATGCTGGCGCATCCGCCCAAGGCCAGGGTAAAGCACACAGGAAGCAGAACACCATGCATACGTAACAGACTCACTGCACTCCCCCGTCGTTGGACAACACACCACTTTCGATCACCGATGACCTGAGCCGAGTCCAAAACCGACTGCCGGCAACGGTGAGGTTTGTGCACTCATCAAGCGCGCGCATGTAGTGGCTTTCAAACCATATCCGCTGCATGTCTCGGCGATCCATGGCCGCCTTATCAAGCCTGCGTGTGCGTGCAAGATGCTGCTGGAAGAGTAGGACATTTCCCGCCGCATGCGCACCGATGATCACCCGCCCCATCGTTTCATAACTTCGCTTGAGTGGTGAGTAGAAGGCTGCTTCCTGGTTTTCTCGCAGCAACGCGGCCACCATCAGGAACGCGGCCACGTATTGTCTGGAGGCTTCCTGCACAATTAGCTCCGCGCACTGCACCGGATCGTCCGGCGGATCAAGAGCGAGCAGACCGGGAAAGGCACTGCTGCCGTGTGCTCTTGCGTCATTCAGCCCTGGCCCTGCAAGCAGTAGATAGCCGGCTAGACCACCCCGCACCCACTGAAGATGTTCGTCGCTGACCCTAGCCAGCAGGACATGCGCCGCTTCGATGCGCCGCACCACGGTCTCCATCGCTGTCTCATCCACCACCTGGGGCAAGGGTTTCAACTCCTGATCGGGCCATGGAAAGCCATGCGAGGCATTTCTCACCCCTGTCCGGACGATATAGAACCGCTGGTCATTCCCGATACGACCCACGGGCCAGGCCCGCTGAACGCCTTCGTCCTTACAGGGCGTCCAACCGCCTGCATATGCTTGGAACACATGATGACTGCGTGCATCCTGCACGACCAGCGTTCGCCCGTCGGCGAACATGGACACAGAACCTTCCACCTCCATCAAGCAGCCATCTAGGAACACCCGCCCGGCACCAGCCAGCTGCGCGCTGAAGCTGCCCTGCTGTCCGCAGGCGAATGATGCAATAGCCCACTGCAATGCGCCGATCGCGCTCTGCCCAGCCGACTCCACAAGCCCGATTTCGGGCCGCCACGTCACGGCTTCTGGCGGGTCGAGCGCATCAAGGGCTTCAGCCAACTCGTCTTGCCCAGTCCTACGCAGGCTCGCCGATAGGCGAACACGCGAGGCCGCTAGCCGGGTGCCTGCCAAGACACCGATGATCTCCGGAGCGTTTGATGCGGTGGAACAGGCGAAATCCTCCGCCAGCAAACTCAATTCATCCATGTGCCCTACCTTCCTCGTACGGATCAACCGCTTTGATAGTGGGTCGGCGGTGCATCAGCGACTGGCGAACAAAGAAGGTCGCCAGCCACTTTTCACCCGCCAGCACAGGCGCGCCGGCGTGGAGCGTCAATGAGGATGGATCGGGGTTTGGGTAACCAAAATAAAGGGCCGATCCGCATTGCGGCACGACGTCGATCTCAACATCGGAGAACACGGTGGTGCCCCCCGCCTGTGGGGTATTGAGGTAGAGCAACATGCTGCCGATGCGATTGCCGCCCTGCTGGAGCAGCGCCTCGGTAGCAGATAGCCCGATGTCGAAGTAGTCGTGATGCGGC
This sequence comes from Xanthomonas fragariae, assembly GCF_017603965.1. Classification (NCBI taxonomy): domain Bacteria; kingdom Pseudomonadati; phylum Pseudomonadota; class Gammaproteobacteria; order Lysobacterales; family Lysobacteraceae; genus Xanthomonas; species Xanthomonas fragariae. The sequence continues at coordinate 3,759,201 of NZ_CP071955.1, forward strand.
ACGAAGTCAGCCCCGGCACCATAGCGCACCACTTGGATGTGTTCGAGGTTATCCACCGGCCATTCCAGCAGCGCCGCGATCCGCCGCTCGATGGCTGCCACAAGCGATGATTCTCCGGGAGTGATGAAAGTGCTTTGGCTGGTTCGGGTGTAGCTGGCAATAGCGCTGCCGGCCTTGTCCCCCGTGTTGATGATCTGCGAACGGGCCAGGCGCGGTCGGGCTAGGGCCTGTTAACACTAGTGATCTGAGCGAGTAAACTGTCTGGCATGGAGATCACGCCAGAACAATTTTCCCTAATCCAACACTGCCTGCCGGCGCAGCGCGGCAATGTCAGCATGACCAACCTGCAAGTGGTCAACGCCATCCTTTACGTTGCTGAGCATGGCTGCAAATGGCGCGGCCTGCCCACGCGCTTTGGCAACTGGCATACGGTGTACACGCGTATGAACCGTTGGGCCAAGGCGGGGGTGCTGGACCGGATGTTTGCCCAATTGCAGAAGTCCCAGATCGTGCGCATCAAAATCGAAGCGGTCTCGCTGGACTCCACCAGCGTCAAGGTGCATCCCGATGGCACAGGTGCATTAAAAAAAACGGCCCGCAGGCCATCGGCAAATCCCGCAGTGGATGGAACACCAAGATTCATATGGTTGCCGCAGATGCTCGAACAGCCATCACGTTTGGATTGACGCCTGGCAATGCGCATGACGCACCTGCAGGCCGCACGTTGCTTGAACATCTGGGGCCAGTGAAGCGGCCGATTCATCTCCTGATGGACCGCGCTTACGAAGGCAACGAAACCCGCCAACTGGCGCTTGATCTTGGCTTCGTGCCGGTGGTTCCGCCGAAGTCCAACCGGGTCGAGCTTTCGGAATACAACCGGGAGATGTACAAGCGACGCAACGAAGTGGAGAGACTGTTCCGTCGTCTGAAAGGTTACCGCCGGGTTTTCTCACGATTCGAGAAGCTCGACGTCATGTTCCTCGGATTTCTCAGCTTTGTCCTGATCGTTGATAGGCTTCGTATGTGTTAACAGGCCCTAGTAGCGAGCCATACGAGAATTTTGGTCTTACTGCAATGCTGGCACCATTGCCCAGCATGAGGGTTCCTCGAAAGTCAGACGCGATGTCCAGCCACTGTTGAATAGCGTAGGTCATAGATACCAGTCCATTGGAGAATTTTGCACATCAATTTTAGCTTACGCTAAGTCCGACATCCGCATCTGGCAAGCATGGAAACGAGAAACGGTAAGACTAGGCCCGTGGCAGGCGAGCTGCCTAGCTAAACACCGGACCAGCCACGCCCCACGCTCATTGGCTCAACAGCTTGCTCTTTTGAGCGTCGAACTCGACTTGGGTCAAGACGCCTTGCTCCTTCAGCTTCAGAAGCTTCGCCAGCTCGTCGGCGACCGATAGGGGTTTTGCGATAGGGGCCGGTGCATCTGCGGGCTCCTCTACCGCGTTGACGACCTGAGTCGCCGTGGGGCGGTAATCACGTTCGACGGTGAACGCAAGTGCAGAGTCGCTGCGCATCACTTCGAGCTGATAGGTCGGTGTCTTGGTCGCTTTTTCCAAGCAGCCCAAGAAATCACTTTCGGTCTTAAACTTCTTTCCGGCCACTGAAGTAATGACGTCTCCTGCCTTGACGCCCGCGCGGTCCGCAGCTGCACCCGGCGTCACCTCTCTCACCACGTAGCCCGCGTGCCCGCCGCGTGGAGCCACTTGCCCTAAGACTCCTAGCATGGCGTGGTTAGGGAAGGTCGTTCCTGCGGGAAACGAGCCTCCAGCGCTGATCAGGAAGTTCATGATGCCGTTATGGAAATCAGCCCCGGAGAAAGGAGCACGCTGCATCTGGCCGAATGCCATCTGGGTTTCCAGCCAACCCGAGACTTGGACGCGTGATACTCCGGAAATCTCACTGACGTTGAAGCGGAAGAAACGCCGCGGGGGTGTGGAGTAGCTGTTCCCGAGCAGCATCTGCCCCATGATGGACTGGCCAGTGCTCAGGGGCGACTCGCAAACAACTTCTGTATCGCTGCTGCTTACGACCGTCCACTGGACGTCCATACATTTGCTCGACAAGCGCGAAACCGCCACTGACGCCTTGCCTGAGAACACCGCCTCCGGCGTACCGCTGGGAGTCACAGCGAGCATCTGGGAACCAGCCGCAGTGAACGGCAGGACGATGGAACCCAGCAGAAATATCAGCCTGTAAATGGTCATGTGCGCTCCCCCTAGAGCATTAGACGTTAAGCATCCCCGCAATAGTAGCCGGTTTAACTAAAACTACACAGGTCGGGGGCGGCCCGCCGACACGCTCTTGTAGACCGAAGCAAACAGCCAGGCCCGGGAAACTGAACGGTGGGGAGCGGGGTAACGCCAAGCAGCTGCGCCAGCGCGCTGGCCGGTGTGAAGTACAACCCGGTAACCCGGACAACACTGCAATACTGGATCGCGAGGACGTTGAGCTTGACGTCCGGGGAATGGTGACTTACTTCTTCCGATAAGTGCTTAGGCGGTGAAATGAACAATCTAAGCAATCCCCCTACTTCAATCCAAGACTACGCCAAGCGAACTGCGGGAACCTTGAATGCTGCGGGTGTGCTCGCCAGCCGGCTTAGTCTGCCAGCTGGGTTGCCCAATAAATATATGGTGGCATGGACGCTGCTCAGGGTCTCATTCGATCATGCTGCGAGCATCAATTCGCTCCTCTATCACCATGGCATCGAACTGTCCGGATCAGCATTTGCACTACTCAGGCCAATGAATGAGGCACGGCGAATTCAACTCTGATTCGCAACGCTGTTAAGAATCTCCTCGAAGAAGACTTCGAGGGGCGTTTTGAATCCGAGTATCTTGCGCGGACGATTGTAGAGCCGCTGCTCGATCCATCGTAGGTGCGCATCGGCGATGGTGCTGAAATCGGTCTGTCGTGGCAAGTACTGGCGCGTCAACCCGTTGGCATTTTCGTTGCTGCCTCGCTGCCATGCGCAGTACGGATCTGCAAAGTAGAAATCACTCTGCAAGCAGGCTGCAATGAGCCGATGATCAACAAACTCCTTGCCATTGTCGGCGGTGAGGGTGTGCACCGTGTGGCGTAGGCGGCCCAGGCGCTGGACGATGGCGTTGCGTACGTTCTCGGCGGTGCCGTCAGGCGAGTAAGCCAGCAGATGCAGGCGACTGCGGCGTTCGGTCATGCTGACCACCACGGCTTTTCCGTGTGAGGCCCTGATGGTATCCAGCTCCCAGTCACCGATGCGGCTGCGTTGCTCCACCACGCTTGGGCGCTGTGTCCAGCTGCGTCGATGTGTCAGCTGCCCGCGGCCATCGCGCACGCCCCGCCGCCGGCGCTTGCGGCGGCGTTTACGTAGATGCGTGAACAACCGACCACCGCGTTTCTGGTCGGCGTAGATGTGCCGATAGATCCATTCGCGACTGGCAAGGCCGGTGCGACCGGCAATCTGTTCCGGGCTGAAGTCCTCGCCCAGCAACAGCTCGATCCGGGCGATGCGCTCAGCGTCGATGCGTGGACGCCGGCTGGCCCGTGTGCGCCGATGCTCGCTGATGCGCTGCGCGTGATCGGGCAGATACTGCCGAGCGTGCCGGTGACGGCGCAGTTCGCGGCTGATCGTGCTGGGCGTGCGCTCCAACGCATCGGCGATGGCGCGCATCGACATCCCGGTTTCATATAACGCATGCAAACGGTATCGTTCTGACAGGTCCAGGCGGCTGGATGGCATGAGCAACTCCACTTGGCGGTGAAGTCGCTCAGGTCAGCTCGCCTGGACCACGTCACAACCGTTGGTGTTGCGAATCAGAGTTGAAGCCGCCTTCCCTTTCAGAGGCACAGCGCTGGTGGAGACAGCACCATGCTTGCCCTACAAGGCTTGCAAGCCGAACAGAAAGCGGATGGATGGGCTCGCTTGATGCCAGGAGGTGATTGCTTGGCCGCGGCTTGGCGACAATAGGGCCATAGCAAATTGGCCGACGACCGCGTTCCTGCGTATTAGAAGTGCATATCCATCCAGAGGATTGAATAGGGCCGCGCCGATGGCCTCAGATGCTCTCGCAAGCAGAAAGAGCCTTGCGGCCCTTTCTGTGCAGCAGTGATATGTCGAGCGCGGCTTACGTTCCCGCAGAGCAGGAAGTCATGTGCTCGACGACAGCTGTCACCACACCATCCGCATCTTTGACAGTTGTTTTCCATTTGAAGCTTGCCGCAGGCTTGGTGCTTGAAGCATCGCAGTAATACGTAGGGGTGACCACGTTATCAACCGCCTTTGTAAACGAGTTTGTCTTACTACCGCACGTCCAAGTCGAAGGACAGCTGACGGGAACAGTCACCACAGTGACCGGAAACCGTGGATGGCCCTGAAGTGTGACTGGCACCGGGAACCGAACCCGAAACTTGCCAGAGGCTGTGAGGATGGACGCAATCTTGAAGGGCAAGCATGTGGTCTCACCTGCCTTAAATGTCCTATAACCCTTTTCAACGCCACGCATGGCAGCAGCACGAAAAACCGAATTTCGGAGGGCTGTCGAGTCGTCAGCATTGCTATGAAAGCCCACTTCGATAAGAGCCGTCGGCATTGATGCCTCTCGGACCTCACCGTAGTTAGCACCATCTCTAACGCCTGGTCGAATTGGATATGTGGAGTAAGCGGGAAGCTGTCGAATTTGCTCGGTGACGTAGCAGTGGATATTCAACCCAAGCTGATTTGAATCAGCGTCGTTTATGTTGGCGATGACGGTTGCGCCACGCGCGGAAACATTGTCACTAGCATCGGTATGTAGCGAAATCAACGTCTCAGCATTGAGATAATTTGCGTATTCCGGCCTAGCCCGAATGTCATCGTCGTATTCGCGAAGGTTAGCCCTGTCCGGCTGTTTCCGCGAAAGAGAGCCATTTGGAAATTTATTCCAAATGGTTGCACCTAAGGCAGGGTAGAGCCGCTTTAAGTAGTAACGGGCCCCGAGTGCAGCCCAAGCCAAGCCGCTCTCGGGGTCCACGTTGGTGTTGCCTATATCGCGCGTGTGCTTGATGCTGGTTGCAGTGTTGGCACTTCGCTCCGTCAGCAGACTTGCAAGCATTGAGGAATAGCCTGGCGTGACGGTATCTTCATAGATATCAGTGGTCCCAACGTAGGGCGTCGGGCGTTGATAGCGCCATGTTTCGTCGGAGTGGTTGAGATATTTCCCATGCCCTGGATTTAGAACAACCAACCCCGCTACAGGAGCAGCGGCAGCACTTGTGCTCGCCCCTGCTCTTTTCTTCTTCAAGTGCTCCGGTGGATAGATTTCATTGATCTCCTTGCCGCCGATGCGCACCTTGATGTAACGAAACTTCACCACCCCCGCTATCAGCTCATAGCCTTCGTTTTCAATATCTCTAACCAGAGCACCGAAATCCTCCGTAAAGACCGGAGCATCCTTTGGCAAATAGCCGGAATCGAGGTCAATCCACACTATCCCCGTCACAGGGTCTGGAGTGGCCTTCACCAGTACTTGCTTGGCCTGGGTTGGCAAGCGCTTTTGTTGGTCAACAAACCTTTGCAGCGCTGGCTCGATTTCTTTAGCGACAGCTCGACTACTCTGAGCAGTGAGTGCAGGAACATCCGAACTCACCCCCGCTTGCGCATAAGCACCTGCGCTAAACATACAGCTCAGCACAGTTCCCACCACACACATCACCAACTTCTTTCCATATCTTGCGCGCATCATGGACCTTCCATTTTTCCTGTCTTTCTGACCTCCAAACGAGAGGCCGTCGTTCCCCCCTGCTCCTTCAAATTTCCCAGGAATGACAAGCCGTGCGCACATTTGTGAGCACGCCGATGCAACCAGGAATCGATACGTGCCCCGCTCCATCCATCATCCCTGTTCGAGTCTGATGGACAAGCGGCGGACTAAAAATTTTGTCGCAAGCAACTGACGAAACACGATATCTAATAGGCCCAAGGCCGGAGCATAACTCAGTTTGAGGCGCCTTGGATGGTCACTAGCCGCTGCCCAGGCGCGCGATCTCTACCCTAGATACTCTGGTTGCCGGCTTGACGCTGCTCAAGCGTCCCGCGAGGTGAGCGACCATCGGTCCCGCGTCCGGCAGAATCAGATTGTGCTTCGGAAGCTTCTTAACCCATAGGTTTCACACCCCTTGGGTTGTCAGGAAAGTCTGAGCCTGTCGTTGTCCACGATTGATGGGCATTGAATAACCCATTGAAGCTGGCTCAGCTGAAGCCGGGCGCTCATTGTTCGGCCTGGTCTTCGTAGGCACCCCGATTCCAAGACCGGTAACGCCAGGGAACAACATCCTCAAGGAACGCGATTCGCGGGCTCGGTAGTGTGCCCAGCGATGCACAGCTGCTCTTCAGGCGCTCCGCGTGAGCCTGCGGCACGAACAGCCAGGGCTTAACGGACCACCCCGCTGGCACGCCGCTGTCCCGCACCAGCGCTGCCGTTACCCCTTCCCAGTGCTCGTTCCAAGCTCTCAGCCGACCGAGCAACGAGGGCGCTCTAGCCGCATAGGTGATTTCGCACAGGTAGGCGGCCTGCTCTTTGAAGCTCACGGCGACCGCATCGCAATACCAATGCGGGCCGCTGGTATCCGGGTTGGCGCCTTCATTGAGCTGGATGCAGCACTGGCTGTTAACGAACAGCGCGCGATCCGCTCGGAGGTAATCGAGCACCACGCCTTCGAAGTGATCCATGTTAGTTAACTCCTACTTTCAGCCGAATTCTCGAATGAGATAATACTAACAATCAAACATGCCATTTAAGAATGGTACACCTTAAAAACTAACATATCAGCTTATTTAGTTAGCTTATTTGCATTAAACAGTACAGTAATGACAGGGCGAATCGCTTGGCGTCTTCGGCCTCCATGCCGCCGTATTTGGCCCGCCATTGGTAGAAGCTGGCCGGGCTGAAGCCGTGCTGGCGTGACAACTCGGCAACGGCCATGCCCGCGTCGGCTTGCTTGATGAATCCGATGATCTGCTCGGTGGAGAATCTGCTTTTCTTCATGTCCGTCCTCTTGGGTAACGGACTTTACAGCTTCAACTGGTACGGCTCAGTGGTAGCAGGTCACACGCAGCCAGGCGTGTCTGGCGATCCAAGGTTCGCCAGATCCACCGTGACGCGAAAACGCCTTTACGAATCACGACTCCCCAATCCCCGCCCCTCACCGCTTTACATCGAACCGCGCATCCCCCACACAGGCCTGCACATCGGCCACCGACAGCGGATTGAAATCGCCGGGAATCGAGTGCTTCAAACAGCCGGCGGCCAGCCCGAAGCGCACCGTGTCATCCAGCGACCAGCCTTCGATCAGGCCATGCAGCACGCCGGCTGCGAACGCGTCGCCGCCACCGATGCGGTCGATGATCGGGGTCAATTCTTCGCTTGGCGCACGGGCCACGTCGCCGTCGCGCGGCACCAGCATCGCGCCTAGGCTGTGATGGTCCACGTTATGCGCTACGCGTTGCGTGCAAGCCATCAACTGCAGGTGCGGAAACGCAGCAAACGCCTGCTGCGCAGCCGCTTGCACACGCGCTTGCAACGTGTCCTGCGCAAACTCGCCACCGAGCACTACGCCGATGTCGCGGTAATCGGCAAACACCACATCCGCACAGGCGAATAACCGATGCAGGATGCCGCGCGCATCGCCCTGCCAGCGTTGCCATAGCGTGGGCCGGTAGTTGCCGTCGAACGAGACCTTGACCCCGGCGGCACGTGCCGCGCGCGCTGCGGCCAGCGTGGCCTGCGCAACCTCGGCGCCCAGCGCCGGGCTGACCCCGGACAGATGCAGCCATTGCACGCCCCGCAGCAGGCTCGGCCAGGCGTAGGCATCGGCCGGCGCCAACGCAAACGCCGAACCGGCGCGGTCGTAAACCACCTCGCTGGGCCGGTGGATAGCACCGGTGGTCAAAAAATACAGACCCATGCGGCCATCCACTCGCCGCACATGCCGGGTGTCCACCTCGTGCCGACGCAGTTCGCCCAGCACTGCTGCACCCAGCGGGTTGTCGGCCACCGTGCTCACCATGGCCACCTCGTGGCCGAAATGCGCCAGCGACACGCCGACATTGGCCTCGGCCCCGCCGCAATGCACCTCCAGTCGAGGCTGCTGCAATAGCAGCTCGTGAGCAGGCGCCCCCAGGCGAAGCAACAACTCTCCAAAGCACAGGATTCGGGCACGACGCATGCGGCAATTACCTCAAGTGTGAGTGCGTGGACGGGTGGCGACACCGGAACATGCCAGGATGACCATCGGTGTCATTTTAGCGGGCACTGAATGCCGGTGGATAGGGTCATGATGCGACGTAGGGGTGACCGCGTGTTCCCATTTGTGCAGATTTGGTGACGTTTTCTGCTGCGCTGCAAGATGTTGAACGGCGATTCAGCTGATAATGTCGTTTTGACTAGCGGTGTCATTACGACTCACGTCCCGCCATTTCACATTGTTCATGGACCCCTGGGAGGGGAGGACATGCAAGTTCGCATCATCAACCGGAAGACACCGGTTACCTTGCTTGCACTGTCGATCGGCCTGGCGCCGAGCGGCCATGTCGCTGCGCAAGATGCCGCCCAATTGCCCGCCGAGCCCGTCGTGGACCTGGACACCGTCACGGTGACCGGTTACCGCGCCTCGGTGGAAAAAGCTCTGGACATCAAGCGCGGCCAAGCCGGCGTGGTCGATGCCATCGTCGCCGAGGACATCGGCAAGTTCCCCGACCTCAATCTGGCCGAATCGCTGCAGCGCATCCCCGGCGTGGTGATCACCCGGGAGGCCGGCGAAGGCCGCGCCATTTCGGTGCGTGGCCTGGGCCCGGAATTCACCCGCGTGCGCATCAACGGCATGGAAGCGTTGACCACCGTCGGTGCCAGCGACCAGAGCGGCGGTACCAACCGCGGCCGTGGCTTCGACTTCAACGTGTTCGCCTCGGATCTGTTCTCGCAGCTGATCGTGCGCAAGACCGCCTCGGCCGATGTGGAAGAAGGCTCGCTCGGAGCCACTGTCGACCTGCGCACCGCGCGTGCGTTCGACTACAACGGTTTTACCTTCGCCGCCAGCGGCCAAGCCGCCTACAACGCGATGGCCGAGCGCGCCAACCCGCGCGTGGCCGCGTTGATCGCCAACACCTGGGCCGACAACACCTTCGGCGCCTTGCTGTCGGTGGCCTACACCGAGCGCGAAGTGCTGGAAGAAGGCTCCAATACCGGCCGGTGGGCCAATGGCCCCAGCAACGGTAATTTCAGCGACGCCTCGCCGTTCGCCGCCGCGCGCTCTGCCGATGTCTATCACCCGCGCTTCCCGCGTTACACTCAGCAGATCCACGACCAGCAGCGTCTGGGCGTTACCGGCTCGCTGCAGTGGAAGCCCACCGATCGCACCACGGTGTCGCTGGACGCGCTGTATTCCAAGATCGACGCCACGCGCGACGAGCACTACATCGAGGCGATCTCGTTCAGCCGTAATCGCGATGGGCTTACCCCGCGCCAGCCGGCGCGCGACGGCAAGCCGGCCACCATCGTGCGCAATGGCGAGATCCGCAACAATGCGCTGGTCTACGGCGAATTCGACAATGTCGATATTCGTTCCGAGAACCGCCACGACGAGTGGACTACCGAGTTCAAGCAGATCAGCCTGGATCTGGAGCATCGCTTCAACGATGCCTTCAGCATCTCCGGCCGTGTCGGTACCTCGCGTTCGGCGCACGAGAACCCGGTGCAGACCACCATCATCATGGACAAGTACGACGTCGACGGGTACAGCTACGACTACCGCGGCAACAACCGCGCGCCGGTGCTGAACTACGGCATCGACCCGACCGATGCCGCAGGTTGGGAGCTGTCCGAAATCCGCCTGCGTCCGCAGTCGGTGGACAACGATTTCGACACCGGCCAGATCGACTTCAACTGGAACATCGGCCCCGGCTTCCGCCTCAAGGGCGGGGTGCTGGCCAAGAATTACACCTTCAGCACCGTGGAGCTGCGCCGATCCAATGAACTGGCTGTGCCGAGCTTCGCCAATGGCACCACGATCGTCCCGCAGGATCTGACCGAACAGGCCGGGCTCAAGAGCATCAATGGCAGCCCCGCCAACTGGGTGGTGCCCAATCTGGACGCGGTGGCCGACCTGTTCGGCATCTACAGCAACAGCGGCACCTTCGCTGTGGCATCGCGCGTCAACAACAGCCGCAGCGTCGAAGAAAAAGATCGTGGCGTCTGGGTGATGGGCGAGTTCTCCACCGACCTGGGCTCGCTGCCGCTGTCGGGGAACGTCGGCGTGCGCTACGTGCGCACCGAGCAGGCATCCACCGGCTATGCGTTGATCAACAACCTACCGGAACAGACCACCGTCGGCCGCAAGTACGACAACACCCTGCCCTCGTTCAACCTGGTCGCCGAGCTCACCCCGGACCTGCTGTTGCGTCTTGGCGCAGCCAAGGTGATGTCGCGCCCCGGTCTGGGCAGCCTGACCCCGGGCGTGACCGTCGCCGTCGCCGGCGGTGCGCGCACCGTGGCCGGCGGTAACCCGAATCTCAACCCGATCCAAGCCACCAACGTCGACCTCGGCCTGGAGTGGTACTTCAACGAAGGCGCCATGCTCGGTGTCGGTCTGTTCTACAAGGACATCGAAAGCTTCATCCAGACCGCGCGCGAAGTGCGTCCGTATTCCAGCAGCGGCCTGCCGGCCTCGTTGCTGGAGGGCACCGGTGCCACCGTCAACGACGACTTCACCTTCAGCATCCCGCTCAATACACCGGGAGGCGAATTGAAGGGCATGGAAGCCAACTACGTGCAGCCGTTTACATTCCTGCCGGGCAAGTGGGCCAACCTGGGCGCGCAGCTCAACTACACCTGGGTCGATTCGCAGATCCAGTACCTGGCCAGCAACGGCACGCCGGTGATGAAGAACGATCTGCTCGGGCTGTCGCGCTCGTCGTGGAATGCCACGCTGTTCTACGAAGGCGAAACCTTCGCAGGGCGTGTGTCGGCGACCAACCGCGACGATTACCTGACCCAGGCGCCGGGTGCGGAAACCGGCTTCAATGTGGACGGTGTGCATGGCATGACCGGCACCACCATCCTCGACGCCTCGCTGCGTTACAAGATCAGCAAGCAGCTGGAGCTCAGTCTGGAAGGCATCAACCTCACCAACGAGGCCTCCGAGGAATGGGTGTGGTCGCCGAGCACCGGCCAGCTGCCGCTGCAATACGCCGCAACCGGCCGCCAGTATCTGCTGGGCCTGCGTTACAAGTTCTAACCGTCGTCTGCCGCGACGCACACGCGCAGCGGCCTTTGCCAACGCTTGATCGCATACTGCACAAAGCGCTCGCCAGACGTGCATGCATGCAACGCGATGGGCGCGATTTCGTTCGCGCCGGTGGCCTGTCGGGAGGCTGAGCGCGTCATTGCAGCCAATACCATGGAGTAAGCGCATCATGCATGTCCCCTTGCGTCGTCCGGTCGGTGTGGCGGCCGCTCGCTTGCCTGTTGTGGGTTTGTCGGTGGCCATCGTATTGGCGCCGCACGCGACCGGTGCCGCTGCGCAGACCGCTCCCGCACCAACCACCGATGTGGTGGATATGGACCGCGTGCAGGTGCAGGCCACCTATCGCCAAAGCCTGCAGCAATCGCTCGATGCCAAGCGCTACAGCGTGGAGCAGGTCGATGCGATCCATGCCGAAGACATCGGCAAGTTTCCCGATCTGAATCTGGCCGAATCGATGCAGCGCATCGCCGGCGTGTCGATCGACCGCGAAGGCGGCGAGGGCAAGCAGATCTCCGTGCGCGGCCTTGGTTCGGACTTCACCCGCGTGCGCATCAATGGGCTCGAAGCGCTCGCCACCACCGGCAGCAGCGGTAGCGATGGCGTCAACCGCAGCCGCGGCTTCGACTTCAACATCTTCGCCTCGGAGTTGTTCAGCCGCGTCACCATCAGCAAAACGCAGTCCGCGCAGATGGACGAAGGTTCGCTCGGCGCAACGGTGGACCTGCGCGGCTCGCGTCCGTTCGACTTCGATGGCTTCGAAGCGGCCGCTTCCACGCAATACGGTTACAACGATCTATCGCGCGAAAAAGATCCGCGCTTTTCCGGCTTGCTCAGCAACATCTGGGCCGATGGTCGCGTCGGCGCGCTGATGTCGGTGGCTTACAGCGAACGCCACCTGCACGAAGAAGGCTACAACCCGGTGCGCTGGGAGCACGGCAACTACCGCAACTCCAACCAGGGTAACGCAACCAACAACGGCACCTACGGCTTCTGCTCGCCGGTGGGCTACAACCCGCAGACACCGCGCAACCCGTTGTCCAACGAAACGCGCGCTGGCGTCGGCTCGCAGGCCGATCAGGACCGCAACAACGGCTGGGGCAGCTACGGCATCAGTGCCACCACCTGCGGCACCGGTATCGCCCGCCCGGCCAACACGCCGGAAAACATCCAGGCCTACGAAACCGCCACCGATGCATGGATTCCGCGTTATCCGCGCTACATCCGCACCGATTACCGAATCGAGCGGCTCGGCGTGACCGGCGCGCTGCAATTCAAGGTCAGCGACGACACGTTGCTCAACGTCGACATGTTGTATTCCAAACTGGACAAAGACCAGCGCGAAGACTCGGTCGGCGCCAATCTGCACCGTACCGCCAACATCGGCGGCAAGACGCAGATCGTCGTGCGCGAGGCGCAGGTGGACGACCAGAACCGCCTGGTCTATGGCGTGTTCGACAACGTCGACTACCGCACCGAATCCAGCAGCATCGAAGAATCCACCGAGTTCAAGCAATTCAGTCTGGACCTGCAGCACCGCGTCAACGACCAGGTACGCGTCAATGCACTGGTCGGCCACTCAACCTCCGATTACCAGCGGCCGGTATTTTCGCTGGTGAGTTTCGACAACACCAATCTGGACGGCTTCGTACTCGATCGGCGCAGTGGTGGCGATTACCCCAGCATGACGTTTCCGTTCGATGCGACCGACCCCAACAACTGGCAGTGGCTGGGCTATGGCGCGGTGCCGGTCAACAGCAACGGTACTGCGCGCGGCACCAATATCAGCGAGGTGCGGCTCAACCCGCAGTCGGTGAGCAACACCTTCGACACCGCCAAGGTAGATCTGGAATTCAACATCACTCCCACTTTCACCTTTCGCACCGGGCTGGCCTACAAGAACTACGACATGGACACCTCGGAGGCGCGCAATATTTCCTACGGGCGACTGGCGCAGGCATTGCCGGTCGGCGTGGGCGTGGGCGACCTGAGCACCAAGCTGGATGGCTTTGGCCGCAGTTTGAACGGCAATGTCCCCACCACATGGGTGATTCCTGATTTCCAGAAAGTCGCCGACCTGCTCAATATCAATTGCAACTGCGATACCGGCCTGCCCGGTGGCGATTACCGCCTGGCCGATGTCGGCCACTTCGGCTCGTCCAACAACAACTTCGCCGTCAACGAAAAGAGCCTGGGCACCTATCTGCAGCTGGACTTCAACACCGACCTGTGGGGCCGCGCGCTGCGTGGCAACCTGGGCGTGCGCTATGTGCAGACGCAAATCGCCGCCAGCGGTTATGCACCGTGCACGGCGACCATTGCCGGCGCGATTTCGTCTGAGTGTGAATCGTTCTTCGGTGTGGCCAGCGCTACCGCCGCCGCCGGCGAGCGCCTGCTGGTGCCCACCACGGTCAACCACCATTACCGCGACATCCTGCCTTCGTTGAATCTGTCGTGGGATGTCAGCGATGAGGTGGTAGTGCGCTTGGGTGCGGCCAAGACCATGGCGCGCCCGACGCTTGCGTATCTGTCGCCCAGCGTCAGTGGCGGGCCCACCCAGTTCTTCGACGACGGGCGCTTTTTTTCGATCAATCTGGGCAACCCCAAGCTCGACCCGTTCCGCTCCACCAACTACGATTTCAGCGCCGAATGGTATTTTCGCGAAGGCTCGCTGTTGTCGGCGGCGGTGTTCTACAAGGACATCGACAGCTACGTGCAGCGCACCCGCGTGCTCACCACCTGGGAGGCGATGGGCTATTCGCTGGATCTGCTGCCCGCAGGTTTCACTCCGGAAACCATCTTCAATATGCAGAGCTACTTCAACACGCCCGGCGGCCCGCTCAAGGGCTTCGAGCTGACCTACCAGCAGGCATTCGATTTTCTGCCCGGTCTCTGGCGTAACTTCGGGGTGCAGCTCAACTACACCCAGGTCGATTCCAAGATCGATTACCTGTTCAGTACCGCAGGCAACAACAACACCAGCATCACCACCACCACCACCGAACGCGACCTGCTCAATCTCTCGCCGCATTCTTACAACGCTACCGTCTATTACGACGACGGGCGCTTCAGTGCGCGCGTGTCGACCAGTTATCGCGATGGCTACATCAACAACATCCTCGCCCAGGAAGACGTCTACGACCTGGATGGCGCACGGCTTGCCACCGCCGATGTGACCGGCAAATACAGCGTGGAAAACGTGGATTTCAATATGTCCTACAAGCTCAACGACCACCTATCTCTGACGTTGGAGGCAATCAACCTGCTCGACACCGCCGACCGCCGCTACGTCGATTCCACGCTGCAACTGCCCGACAAGTACACCGTCACCGGGCGTCAGTACTACATCGGCGCGCGCTACAAATTTTGACCGGGAGAACAGCATGCAACCGCATCGCAGAACCGTGTTACGTCAATTGGCAGCAAACTCCTTGCTCACTGTGCTGGGGCTGTGCAGTCCCGTCGCCCTTGCGGCCGACCCGGTCTATACCGTGGCCAAGCAGGGCAGCGCCGCTTATCGCACCGTGCAGGCGGCGATCGATGCCGCAGTGCAGGGCGGTAAGCGCGCGCAGATCAACATCGGCGCTGGCGTGTATCATGAGTTGGTGGTCTTGCCCGCCACCGCACCCGCGTTGAAGCTCATCGGCGCCGGCGCCACGCAAACCGTCATTACCTACGACAACTACGCTGCGCGCATCGATCCGCGTACCGGCAAGGAATACGGAACCTCCGGCTCGTCCAGCGTCATCATCGCCGGCAACGATTTCACTGCCGAGCAGCTGAGCTTGGGCAACCACGCAGGCCCGGTTGGGCAGGCCGTGGCGGTGCGTGTGGATGGCGATCGCGCCGCATTCCGCAATGTGCGCTTCCTTGGCTATCAAGACACGCTGTATCTGCGCGGCGCGAAGTTGTCGTACTTTCTCGACTGCTATGTCGAAGGCACGGTGGACTTTGTATTCGGCGCCGGCACGGCCTTGTTCGAAAACGTGCAGCTACATTCGCTGGGCAATAGCTACATCACCGCCGCTTCCACCCGGCAGGGAAGCGCACATGGCTTCGTATTCCGCAATGCGCGCGTCACTGCCGCCAGCGGCGTGTCGCGGGTGTTTCTAGGGCGCCCATGGCGGCCCTACGCCAGCGTGAGTTTCATCAACAGCCAGCTGGGCGCGCACATCGTCCCGGAAGGCTGGAACAACTGGGGCAACGCAGCCAATGAAGCAACCGCCCGCTTTAGCGAATACCAAAGCACCGGTGCCGGCGCCAACGCCTCGCGCCGCGTGCAGTGGTCGCGCCAGCTCAGTGCCGCGCAAGCCGCCGCGCTGGATCGCAACAGCATCCTCGGCAGCTGGAAGCCGTTCTGATGCTGCGTTCGCGCATGCTCGGTCTGTACACGCTCGCATTGGCTGGCGCTTTATTGCTGGCACCGCTGTCCGCATTGGCCGACAACATTGCCGACAACATGGTGTTGCTGCAGACCGCCTCCGGTGGCTGGTCCAAGCAATACAAAGGCGCCGCCGTCGATTACACCCGCACCTTCACCGCCGCCGAAATCGCCGAACTGCAGCAACCGGGGCGCAAGGACGACGCCACCATCGACAACAAGGCCACCACCTACGAAATCGGTTATCTCTCCACCCTTTACAAGACCGAAAAGAACGCCAAGTACGTGGCCGCTGCCAAGCGCGGCGTGGATTATCTATTCAAGGCGCAATATGCCAACGGCGGCTGGCCGCAATTCTATCCGGACCTGTCGTCCTACCATCACCAGATCACCTACAACGACGAGGCGATGGTGCGCGTGCTCAACCTGCTGCAGGACATCAGCCAGGGCAAGGGCGACACCGGCGCATTGCTGCGTGCCAGCCACGGTGCACGCGCACGTCGGGCAGTCAGGAAAGGCCTGAAATGCGTGCTCGCCACCCAGGTCAGGATCGGCGGCACGCTCACCATCTGGGGCGCGCAATACGACGAAGTCACGCTCACCCCGGACAAGGCACGTGCGTATGAGCTCGCTTCATTGGCATCCAGCGAGTCGGTCGGGGTCGTGCGCTTTCTGATGCGTCAGCACAACCCGTCTGCCAGGATCAAAAGGGCGGTGGACGCTGCGGCGCGTTGGTTCGACACCCACCGTATGCACGATCTGGCCACAAGGAAAGTCGACGACCCCACCCAGGAAACCGGCAAGGACGTGATTCTTGTCGCGCAACCGGGTGCGTCACTCTGGGCACGTTTCTACGACTTGCAGCATCAGCGTCCGCTCTACGCCAACCGCCAGGGCGTGGCCTTGACCGACTATATGAAAGTGCCCAACGAACGCCGCGTGGGCTATGCCTGGCACGGCATCTGGCCAGACAAGATATTGAAGGACGAGATTCCCACGTGGCGCACGGCCAACGGCCCGTAAGGCTGTCGTAGCCACCGCACCATACGTGCGGCGGCTGTTTTGGCTTTTGAATCGAACGAGGTGAGCGTGTCGACCTTTTGGATGGTTTTGCTGTGCATGACCGCGCTGCCGGTGGGCGCGGCCACCACCACTGCCCCGGAGCTGTTGTTCGGGGTGTCGGCCGACCGCGGCCTGGAGGCCGATGTCGCACGCGGCGACGGCGTGCCCAACTTCCGCGACAAGATCACCCTGGTGCCCAGCGGCAAACGCGGTAACGCCATCGAATGGGCCGACGACGGCGTGCTGTCGTGGAATGCGCCCGGTAACCTCTACACCCAACGCGGCACGCTCGCGTTCTTCTGGCGTTCGCGCTACCCGGTGGGTGAAGCACCGTTCGTGATCTTCCGCGTCGGCTACGCCGATCACACCAGCTGGGACATGGCTTGGCTGCGCATCGACTGGAACGGCCGCGGCTTCGACGCATTCGTCACCGACGCCAACCTCGCGCGCACGCGCGTCTCGTTCGAGCTCGACAAACCTCCTGCCGCCAGCGACTGGACCCACCTCGCCTTGGCCTGGGACGAAACCCGCGGCGTGCGTTTGTATGTCGATGGCAAGCAGGCCGCACGCGTGGAGTGCGGCCAGCCGTGCAGCAACGGCGGCGCGCTCGACTTCGACGCCGCACTGGATCAATTCGGCCTGGCCGGGCGCGTGATGTCGCCGCATCAAGTGCAGAGCCGCTACAACTTTCTGCGCGGCAGCGACTTCGACGAGATTCGCATCTACGACCGCATGCTCGACGCCAGCGGCGCCGCTGCACTCGCGCGCCTGCAAGAGCCGACCAGTGCCGAAGCTCCATCAATCGAGAGACAACACGCCGCGTTTGTGCATCGCTACGGCTGGGACAACGGCCACGCACCGCCAGCGCTGGAGGAAGACGTCACCAGCATCCGCAAGGTCGAATTCAACGATGCACGCGACCTCAAGCAATGGATGTGGAAGGCCACCGACGGCATCGCCGAAACCACCTGGCCCGGGGTCTACAACCGCTCGCGCCTGCCGGGCCGCAACGACTACTTCCAGCTGC
Organism: Xanthomonas fragariae; assembly: GCF_017603965.1. Lineage (NCBI taxonomy): Bacteria > Pseudomonadati > Pseudomonadota > Gammaproteobacteria > Lysobacterales > Lysobacteraceae > Xanthomonas > Xanthomonas fragariae. The sequence goes on from NZ_CP071955.1 coordinate 3,776,942, forward strand.
CCGACTGGAACATCTATGTCGAAGGCGGCAAGGCACTGGACCTCAGCTTGCCCGATAAACACTTCAACCGCATCGAGCTACGCGGCGCCGCCTACGGCCAGGCCACCTATGCCGCACCCAACGCACAACCGCATCCGCTGTTCGCGCGCAAACCAGGCGTGGTGCGCAGCGTCCACCAATTCGCCGAGCGCCGCGGCGGCACGCTGCGCTTTGCCAACACCGCACAGGAAACTCCCCTCCAGGAAATCTGGGCCTACAACGTACAGCCCGGCACGGTGCCCACTGGCAGCGCGCAACTGCGCTACACCGTACGCAGCGACATCCAGCCCGATTACGACAACCTCGCCCCATTGCGCGCCACCATTGCCGGCCGCTACCCGCAAGGCGAGCGCCAGAGCGTGGTCGCGCTGCCCACCAAGGCGCCCGCGCGCAAGCGCCCCAGCGACAACAGCGCCGCCACCAGCGCGCAACGCCCCATCGTGCACATCCTGGTGCCGTCCAGCCTGGGTAACCCGCCGCCGGATCAGGCGCTGATGCGCAGCTGGTCCTACGGCTGGGAAAACATGCACGACGGCCTGGACGGCATCGCCATCACCCTGCCCGCGCTGAACCTGCCGGCCACCCACAACGGCACCATCCCGCTCAACATCCGCATCAAGGACCCTATCTGGCCCGCACGCGACATGATCGACGTGTCGGTGGCGGTCACACCCGGCCAGGCCCGCACGCTGTGGCTGGATCTGCGCGACAGAATCCTCAGCAACGACAGCCTGATGCTCGGCATCGCCGCCGCCGCGCCCGGCTTCGACGCCAACGCACTCGATGGCACCCAACTGCAGCTGGTGTTCAAACCGCGCGCCGAAGCGATCGAAGAGCACACGGCCGACCGCTTCAATCAGGTCAAGGACAACTGGGGGTTTCTGGTCGAAGAACACACCACCTCCAAGCGCCAACTGCTCTACAAGCGGCTGGATGCCGACATCACCGACCTGCTGCGCATGGACCCGGACCACGTGCTGGGCCGCCAGTACTGGAACGACATCAACTACGCCAACCAGGGCACGCTGCCCGTGAACATGCCCACCGTGCCCAAGGACGTACCGGCCTGGGCGTTCTGGCAGCTGGAAGACCTCAAGGCCACGCGTCGCTACATCCGCTGGTGGATCGACCAGCGCCAGGTGGCCTACGGCGATTTCGGCGGCGGCATTTCCGACGACTCGGATCTGGTGCAGCAATGGCCCGGCGTCGCCCTGATGGGCGTGGACCCGGACATGCTCAACGCCTCCATGCTGGCGCTGTCCGATGCCAACTACCGCAACGGCATGTTCACCAATGGCCTGTCCACCATCGAAACCGACGAACTGCATTCCTACGAAGAAGGCATCAACCTCAACAGCGCCCTGCTGTATCTCAACTGGGGCGACCCGCGCACCGTCGAGCGCCTGATGCAAACCGTCGAAGCCTTCGACACCATTATCCAAGTGAATCCGCAGGGGCACCTGCTATTCGCCAGCAACTGGTTCGGCGGCCGCAAGGTCTACCGCGAACCCAACTGGCAATGGCAAAAGCCCTACTCCTTCCCCATCGTGCACCCCGCCCTGCTGCTGGGCGGCTATAACGCCGACCCCACCAGCCGCCGCATCGTCACTGGGCTGGCAGACGGTTATCTCGCTCATGCCTACACCAATGCCAAGGGCAACTGGGCGCTACCCAACGAGATCAACTGGCAGACCGGCAACACCCGCGGCGGCGAACTGTTCGAAGGCAGCGGCGGCGCCGACACCTTGCACACCTTCTGGGCCGCCTACCGCTGGACCGGCGAGGCGCGTTATCTCAAACCGATTAACTACCGCGTCGCCAACAGCGGCCCCACTGGCCTGGCACTGCTCAACGAAAACGTCCTCGATGTCATGGGCAAGCGCAGCGCATGGAGCGGCAAGCTCATCGACGCAGTGAAAAAACAAGACGGCAGCACCCCGGATTTCCCGCACCATGTGGCCTGGGAACAGACCGGCAACCTCGATTATCTCGCCACCATTTACCGCGCCGAAGCCCGCGAGAAACTGCAAAACTTCTACATGAACACCGAAGGCCACTGGTGGAGCGACCGTGTCGAATCCCCCACCGTCAACCTGCAACGCGCCCGCTTGGGCGGCGTGGCCCTCAAGCGCAATCAAACCTACCCCGGCCACACCGTGAGCTGGCGCTTCAATGACCCGGAAGCCGCCACCCAAGTCGCCATCGCCATCCCCGCCCCACAGCAAGGGCGCTTCACCGTCATCGCCTACAACACCTCCCACAAGACCCAGCGCGCCAGTATGACCGGCTGGAACGTCGCCCCGGGCCAATGGCGCATCACCCAAGGCGTGGACCGCGATAACGATGGCAAGATCGACGGCGCAGGCAAAACGCATGAGGTGGCTTTCGAGAAAAGTGCCTCGCTAGATATCGAATTCCCCGCAGGCCGCACCACCCTCCTGCAACTCGAACGCATTGCCGAAGCCACCCCGGTGGAGCTGCGCCCGGATCTGGGTATCGGCTATGGCGATGTGCGCGTAACCGCCGATGCTATCGAAGTGACGGTGCATAGCCTCGGCCATGCCGATGCGCCGGCCGGGTTTGTGGTGCTGGAGGATGCGCGTGGGAGGGAGTTGGTGCGGGGGGCGTTTCCGGCACTAGCAGCCCCACGCGATCTGCACCCAATAACAACGCAGGTACGTCTGCCGCTATCCAATGCGGCAAACAAGCAAGCTGCGCAATTGCGCTTGATCATCGGGGGCGAGGTGGCAGAGATTACCGAACGCAACAATATGCTTCCACTATTGACGCCAACCAACGTGATAACGCCCCAAAAAACCCGTAATTCCGGCAAGCCTTAAGCCTTTCTCCCGCCTGCGGGAGAAGGTGCCCGAAGGGTGGATGAGGGAAAAGTAGACGGAGTTTTCGTCAGTTGCTCAAGCAGATTGACGCAGCCCCCAAACTCGGCGAGGATCAAATCGCGCTGTAGCTAATCAGCTGCTACTGGCAAAGCCGCACAAATTCTTCGGGGGGAGAAGCAATGTTGAGAAAAGCATGGAATATTGTAGCTTTCACCGCATCTGCACTATATTTAATCGTCTCTGAAAAACCCCAAAAGCCCAATCACCGCACCGCTTTGTTGGCTGCACACGTGCGACTGGCGGCTGAGAGTCGGGGCTAATCAGGTATATGAATCAAATCGCGCATCATGCGCTGCCAAGGGGAAGGAAATGGAAGTTTGGATCAAGTCACTCGAAGTCGAAATGCAGGTAAAGCAAAAAGGCATCGAGCTGGAGGTGCGCGGAAGAGACGGGAAAGACCAGCTGGGCGATTGCTATGCAACCATGACCGGCCTGGTCTGGTGTAAAGGAAGGGTCAAGAAGGAGAATGGAATTAAGGTTAGATGGGAAGATTTCATAGCGATTTGCGCCTCTGACGCAGCATTGAAGGCAGCTGTTAAAGCAGCTAAGGAAGCTAAAGGAAGCTAAAGGAACAAAAACGGGGACAGGTTCACTTAAGAAGTCAACCTGACACCGTTTTCCTGTCGATAAGTAAAGGACCCAAAATATGGTCACCGCTCTCGTTATCATTTCAATTCTTGCTGTAGCAATTGGCGTTCTTTCGCTTAGTCAAGCAACGATGGGGGTCGGCGTGATCGCCATAGGCTGTTTCATAGCAATTCTAGCTAGGCTCGCTCAAGCTTCCGAGCACCACAAGTCGCTTCTTATCCGCGACAAGGCCTAACCTAACCAAAAAACGGGGTCAGTTTACTTAAGAAGTCAACCTGCCCCGGTTTTCCTGCATACATTAGGGCGCACTCAGATGATCACGCGATCTATGGAAAAAATACGTGCCGATTACATCTCATCAATGGGAGAGGAGCTTGGTGCTAGCTTCTACGAGCTCTTCCGGAAATTGATCGAGCTTCACGTCCTTTGGCAGCAGTACCGCCAGCTGTTTGAAGATGACACTACGGTTCACTTGCTCAATCGAACCGCTCGCTTGTTCTTCAAGATCGTGCAAGACGAGCTTTGGGACAGTGTCTTGCTTGGGATTTCGCGGATGACAGATCCGACAGTAACAGGCAAGAAAAAGAACCTTACAATACAGTCATTGCCTCCGTTGATTATGGATACAGTGATGCGGGCTGAGGTTCAATCACTTTGCAACAAATCGTTGGAGTCAGCCGAATTTTCCCGCGAGCATCGCAACAAGCGCATTGCTCATCAAGATCACGACTACCTCAGCAATCGAGATTTGGATCCTCTTAATGGCATAAGCAGGGCTCGCGTGGAGCAGATGCTAGAGGCGTTGCGGGCTGTTCTAAACCGAATCGATTTACATTTCAGAGACAGCACTGTTATGTACGAGAAATTTGTGGATGCAAGCGGGGCTAGGACTCTGGTCAACAAACTGAGAAAGCTAGAACGGCTACAGGCTGGGGTCGCTTGAGTTGTCCCGCAGGCTCGCCGTAGTTGGCGGGACCTAGCAATTCATGTGTAGTGTCGCGCATTTGAAGTGCGTTGTTTCAGAGATTCCTTAGCGCGGAGCTTGTTGCGCGGCCTAGCTCGCAGTGGCATGATCACGGTCGATTCCGCCGGGGAAATTGGATAAAGATGAAATGGAAATACGTCGCTCTGGGCGTCGCGGTCGCGGTAGCTGGTGTCGCATTGATTAGATTCAATTATTATCACTCAGGAATATCTGGGCTAGGCAGCGACACCAGCTCCGTAAAAAGCTTCAGCGATAGCTCTAGTACTTATAAAAAATCCAACACTTCCTATAGCAAAATTACCGATTTAATTGAATCAAGAAAAATTGATGCAAATGTTGTCAAGCCAATTGGGCGCAAGGTTTTTTCTATCGTTCGAAATGAACAACGCCCACCTGGCGATGCTTTGGCCTATGTCAATTCTCTGCTGAAAAAGTCCGAGGCCGGTGACGCCTTAGCAACGTATGCCATTTATTTGGCCGTATCTCAATGCAACGCCACATTACAGCCTCCATCCGATGATCTTGTGGAATTTTACCGTCAAAGAGGGTCAGGTAAAACTTACCTTGCAACGATTTCAAAAAATTTTGAAGAATGTAAAAGCTTAACCGAAAATCCTGAACTATCCCAAGGAAATTGGCTGCAAAAGGCGGCAGAGCAAGGGTCTGTGGAGGCCATGATCTTGTACGCGATGGATGCTGACTCGGTTATCGGGCCACCCTCCGAGTATTTATCGCATCCAGAAAAGCTCGTTGAGTACAGGAAAAAGGCAATGAACTATTTGAACCAGGCAGCCGACATGGGGAGCGTGGAAGCAATCATGGCTCTAGGCCGTGCCTATGAAAACGGCGTTCTGGCCGAAAAGTCACCGGTTAAGTCATATGCTTATTACAAAGTTTTAGAGAACGTTGAGCCAAACGATCATTTACGGAGTGTATTGGCACAATGGGAGCAGGAACTGAGCGGAAGTCAAATCTCACAAGGAAATGAGTTGGCTGCGCGCATCGCCAATTCATGCTGCAAATAATATCCGTTAATCTTAAACAAGGGCTTTGCATCTGAGGTTTCCCCACATTTCCTCCTGGCAGATCAATCACTTGCGACATGATCGTCTGGAAGAAAGTGCGCGCATGGCGCACTCTTCAAGGTGACTAAGAGCGGCTAACAAAACGTAGCGAGAGTCGTCAGGTGGGTGCGGACGGCGCGCAGTACATGCCGATTCCGAGCACCGGCCGCGCCCGCCTGACGGTGAGCGCAGTCGTTTTGTTAGCCGCTCTAAGAGCGGCTAACAAAACGTAGCGAGCAGTCGTCAGGTGGATGCGGACGGGCAGAGCAACCGCAGTGTACGAGTGGTAAATGCAAATTCCGAGCACCGGCCGCGCCCGCTTAATGGCTGCGCAGTCGTTTTGTTAGCCACTCTAAGCCAGAGAAGGTTGACGACCATGCGCGCCAGCGAAGTATTGCAGAAATGCCTGCCCAACTCACTGTCCGGGATGCATGCGTTGCGCGAACGCGCGTTGCTGCATGCGGTTGAGGCGTTTTTGCACGAACGTGCGCGGCGCGCAACCGGTAATCGTCATCGACTGGAGCGATTTGAAGCCAGACAAATCGTGGTGTCTGCTGCGCGCAGCGGTGCCGGTGGGCGGCCGCACGCTCACCTTGCTGGACATGGTGGTGCCAGGAAAGCAGCAGGGATCGCCTGGTGCAGAAAAACGCTTCTTGCAACAACTGAGGGCACTGGTTCCGGACGATGTTCGCCCGATCCTGGTCACTGACGCCGGCTTCCGGACACCGTGGTTCCGCGCCGTATCGGCCATGGGCTGGTGTTGGGTTGGGCGACTGCGCGGGCGCCCGCAAGTCAAGCCGCAGAACGTGCCGGATGAGGCAGAGCAATGGAGCGACAGCCGGAAACGGCACGTTTTGGCGTCCAATCGTGCCTGCGAGTTACCGCCGATGCAGGCCAATCGCAGCGATCCACTCGATTGCCGGTTAGTGGTTTACGCCAAGACACGGCAAGGGCGCAAACAGTGCAATCGCCGCTCACCCGCCAAAGCCTCGCGTGCGTCATCGAGTCTGAAGGCCGCGGCGCGTGAGCGCGAGCCCTGGTTGATCGTTGCATCCCCGCAGCTGCAGGCACCCAGCGCTAAGCAGTTGGTGAATGTGTACGCACGACGGATGCAGATCGAACTGGCATTTCGCGATCTGAAATCACATCGCTACGGCCAGGCGCTGGAAGACAGTTTGACCCGACGCGGCGAGCGACTACAGATCCTGCTGTTGATCAATACGTTGGCTGCATTCGCCAGCTGGTTGGCAGGGCTGGGATGCGAAGCTACCGGTATCGCCCAGTGGCTGTCTCCACGCAACAGCACACGCAAGCTTTACTCCACGCGACGCATCGGTCGAGAAGCCTTAATCAGGCACTGGCCGATGGAGCCTGTCTCACTGTGGATAGAGCGCTTGCGCGCACTGCCTGCGGCAGTGCGCGAGCAGATGATGCTTACGGTGTAAAACTTGGGGATACCTTAGGCTTTGCATGCTTACCAATGGATTTTTGGATAATTTTCTTTTATCTGCGAAACGCAGGCAGTTATTTTATTTAATTTCCATATCTTCGGTTTTCGGCGCTGTCGGCATTGCGATTGCTGCTGTCGGTCAGCAGCATTACTCGTTTACATGTGGCAATTGCGATCTGGGGTCACCAGTACCGACATCAACCACTCTAAGGAAGCTCTGAACAACGCCCCCAGATGCGCGACACTACACACCTACGTTGAGGAGTGATCCATGCAACTGACGTTTGGTGACGCCGAGGGCCTGGGTAAGCGCAAGCAGACCCGCCGGGAAATCTTCCTGGCCGAGATGGAGCAGGTCGTTCCGTGGCAGCGGTTGCTTGCGCTGATCGCACCGCACTATCCGGCGTCGGGACGGCCAGGTCGGCAGCCGTACGCACTGGCCACGATGTTGCGGATTCATCTACTGCAACAGTGGTACGCGCTGAGCGATCCGGCGATGGAAGAAGCGTTGCATGAGATCCCGAGCTTGCGGCGTTTTGCCCAGCTCGGTGGGTTGGACAACGTTCCTGACGAGACCACGATTCTCAATTTTCGTCGTTTGCTGGAGACCCATGGCCTGGCCGCGCGGATGCTGGAAGCGGTCAACGCGCATCTGGCGCGCAAGGGTCAAAGTCTGCGCTCGGGCACGATCGTCGATGCAACCCTGATCGCTGCGCCCAGTTCGACCAAGAACGCTGACCACGCGCGCGATCCTGAGATGCACCAGACCAAGAAAGGCAAGCAATATTACTTCGGGATGAAAGCGCACATTGGAGTAGACGATGTGTCCGGGTTGGTGCACCACGTGGAATGCACGGCGGCCAACGTTGCCGATATCACCCAGGCGCACAAGCTGCTGCATGGCAAGGAAGACACGCTCAGCGGGGATAGCGGTTACACGGGGCTGGACAAGCGCGCGGAGATGGCGCGCAAGCGCAAGTTGCGCTACCTGATTGCAGAGAAGCCGTCCAAGCTCAAGCAGATCAAGAACGCGCGCGAGTTGCAGTGGGCCCAGCGCTGGGAGCACACCAAGGCCAGCCTGCGGGCGAAGGTGGAACATCCATTTCGGGTGATCAAACGCCAGTTTGGTTACGTCAAGGTCCGCTATCGCGGCCTAGCGAAGAATAACGCGCAGGTGCTGACGCTGTTTGCGCTATCCAATCTATGGATGGTGCGCCGGCAGTTATTGCCGGCCAAGGCATAATGCTGTCCGGCGGCAGCTGAAGCCGCCAGATAAGCGCAAAATCTCGTCTTACATACCCAATTTACGCGTTACTGGCGCTCTCTATGCTGATATTTTTAGGTGTTGAGAGTTGTTCAGACCTTCCCTAAACGCCATCACTTCGTTTTTTCTTCCGAATGCTCAAGATCGGGGCATTCATCTTGGGACGGTACCAATTACTTCTGTGGGTAACGTAGTTACCGTTTGTAACGGTGTTGGCTGTGTAGATTATACTTACAACGATTCTCTTAACTTTTTGGGCGGTCCAGTTCAGCCACAGACGCGCACTCCTCCTAGAGAAGGCGGTGGCGGAAGTGGAAGCGGCAGTGGAGAGGGCGGCGGCGGGTTTTCCGGTATGGGTAGTGGGGGTAGCCCTATTGGCGGCGGGTCAGTTACAGTTGGGCCAATTCGTAAAAACACACCGTGAGTTGATTTTGTTGTGCTATTGACGGGTCACAAGCAGCTGTTTGTAAGGGGTGCAACCGACGCGATGCCTGCGTCGGGAGGGTGGCTAATACAACACCCTTCGGGGAAATACGCCCGCCGTCTGTCTGCGGTTTCTAACCTCCCGACATCCCGTCGCCGGCCGGCGGCGGGGCCTGTTCGTCAAGGAGGCCCTTTGCCATGCGTCAGCCGCCATCTCGCACCACCACCGCCCGCAAGCGTGCACCACGCCAACCACCGCGCGACGCGGTCTGGCATATCAAAGAGTCGCCGCGCACCCTGATGCTCACGCCCGAGCAAGTGGCCGCCGCCAACGCGGCCGATCTTGCCAAACAACAGCGCGCACCACGCCGCCCGCGCCCACCGCAACACTGCACCGTCGGCTACGGCTATTACCCCGCCAGCGGCCAACGCATCCCCACGTTGCGCCTACGCGGCCGCTGGCTGGAACAACTGGGCTTTGCCATCGGCAGCAAACTCCACATCCGCCTGCGCGACGGCGAGCTGGTCGTCAGCGTCGCAAGCGTAGATTAAAAAGAGGGGAGTCGACAGCCGCACCGCGCTTGAAACACAGGCGTGCGCGTACGGCATATGCCGGACAACGCATGCCCTACGTCCAACGCCATTGGTAAAGCGCGCAATAGCACGTGGCCTCGGTGCCGTTGCATGCGAAGAACGTTGGCATCGCTCATCCCGCTTGCAACTGCACGGCATGCACGCGCATCACGTTCCCTCAGTCGGCGTCGGATGGTCATCGCATCCACGCCATCTGGCGCTGTCTTGCCGCTGGCGGCTGAGAGCCAGGGCCGATCAGGAACAGTTTTCACCGCATCCGCATTGTTGAGGCTGCATGGCGGTGGCGTGCCGGGTGGCGTTATTGCCAGGCTGCTGCTGTGCCGGGTCTGCACATGCCGGGCTTTGATGGCAGGCACGTTCGGGTATGCGGCCCGGTGAGCTGCGACGCACCGTCTGGCAGAGGCTGCCGTGGGCGCAGCGGCTGAGGCTGGTGGCCCCCTGAGGCCGCGATTGGGGGCAGTGAAAGCCGCGTCAGACTGAATCGAGTTATTCGAAGCATTTACACACCCAGCTCTCTAGATCGACCATATAATTCGGACTGCGTCACGCATACATAGTGATCTGTGTCGCTTATTTGGGGTAGACAAAGGATCTGGATGTGATTGACGACACGTTGGACATGGTGGCGCGGCCACCGGTTGGGTCGCTGGACGTCGGCCGGCTGTTGGCGTCGCTGCCGGCGCCCTCGCTCGCTTGCGCGACCCGGCACGCTGCGGGGCTACCTCCTCCGTATGCAGTGGTCGTCAGTGCGCCGACGCTCAGGCGTTTGCTTCGCAAAGGCGTGCGCCGGCTGGTCAGGACGCTGCCTTGGCGGCACCAGGACCGGATCTATTATTTCAATACGTTCGGCCGGTTTCCGAATCTGTACAACCCGACGTGCTTCAACGAGAAAGTGCTGTATCGCAAGTGCGTGCACGGCGATTACCCGGTCTATCAGCGCCTGGCGGACAAGGTCGCGGTGCGGCCGTATGTGGCCTCCAGGATCGGCAATGCGCATCTGATTCCGTTGCTGCTGGACAGCAACAACCCGGAAGACCTGCTCAGCCTGCCGCGCTGGCGGCAGACGGTGATCAAGGCCAACCACGGCGCGAGCATGGTGGAGATTGTGCGCGACGAGCCGGATGCGGTGCAGCGGCGACGCATCATCGAGCGCTGCGGCCAGTGGCTGCGCCACGACTTCTCCGACATGGAGCGCGAGATCCATTACCGCAACATCCCGCCGCGCATTCTGGTGGAGCACTACATCGGCGATGCGCAGCACGCGCCGGTGGACTACAAGTTCCATATGTTCCGGCAGGCGGATGGCAGCTTTCACTATGTGCTGCAAGTGATCTACGGCCGCTTCGACACGCCGGCGTTGTCGATGACCTTCTTCGTCGACAACCTGCACGAGGCCTTCCACCGCATCCGCGACGACGGCCGGCAACCTCCGTGCGCACCGCAACTACTGGAACAGGCGCTGGAACTGAGCAAGGTGCTGGCCAGCGATTTCGATTATGTGCGGGTGGATTGGTATATCCAGAACGGCCAAATCTATTTCGGCGAACTCACCTTCACACCGGGCGCCGGTCTGGTCACAGGCTTGGGCCGCGGGCTGGACCGGATCATGGGCGATATGTGGGTGCAACGGCGTGCGCCGGTGGAGCCGTGTTTTGCGACGGCGCGCAGGTCGTAGGCATGCTTGAGATACAGCAAACCTGCCATCAAACGCATTGGCAGTGCGGGATGGCCGCCAGTGGCCGCGGTAGCCGGAAAATGTGGCCAAAGCGCCTGTTCCGAGGCGGCCCACGGCATGCGCTGGCTCAGCTGCGACAGCAGATGACGCAGATCGATTTGATTTACCAGACGCGAACGGAACAACTCGTCGGCGCAGATGTGCCCAGCAGCATGACGGCGTGTACGCATGGGCGGAAACTGCAAGAAACCAAGCATAAGCGTAGCGAAAAGCGGCAGTTCTGGCACGCCTGTGCGGCTTATAAAGCGTTGCGGTGATCGCGACAGCGGTCTGCATCGCGCTACCTTGTGTAGGAGCGGCGCTGCAGACGATAGGTCGTCGCAGGCGGGATGTTCCAATACGTCCGCCCGATCCTGACAGCCTCCAGATCGAGCGCATCGAGAATGTGCACCGGAACCGAGCATTTGAAGCCGTAGGTAAACAGATACATACGGCCGCCAGGTTTGAGATGCATGAAGGCGCCGCGCACGATGGCAGCCACCTGATGCGCCGGCATGTTCAGGAAGCCAAGGCCGCAGACCACCGCATCGACGCAGGTCCCATCGAAGCGGGGCACCGATTCAAGATCGCAGACATCCATCTGCCGCAACGTCGCATGCGGAAAGCGTTGCTTGAGCAACGAGGAGAACGTCTGGTTGTACTCGAGCAGAATGAGGTTTTTTTCGCGCACGCCTTTGTCGATCATCGCCCGGGTAAAAACGCCGGTACCAGGCCCAAGTTCGAGGACGCGCCCGGTGCGTTCCGATAGCTCGGAAGTGATGATGGAGGCGAGTGCACGCCCAGAGGGGGCTATCGCTGCAATCGAGCAGGGTGCTGTGATCCATTCGCGAAAAAACGAAACCATATACGAACGAGACATCTATCCTCACAACGTTGAAATAGTTCGGCCAACCTGCCGTGGGCGCAACTGCCATCCGATCATTGGACGGCAATCATTCGGCAACGCAGGGCGAGTGCATCAATCTGTCCGCAGTCTATCTTCGATGCCCGATTATTTGGAAAGCGCAGCTGCTCATCAGCATCGACGACCTGTCGGCTTCAACGCATTGTCGCAATGTTGAGACTGTGCGTCGTAGCGAACTCGTTAAGCGATTGCCGATAGATGTCGTTGGCCGAATGCAACGCGGCTGAAGAGACACGATGTCAGACAGGCGATCGACAGAGAGCGGTGCCAGCGTGCGCGGCAACCGATTGCTGCCTGTGCCGTCGGACACTGCCGCCTCGATTAGCGTTTCAAATGCAAAGACAACAGCGCAGATCGGCTGCACCGCACTCGCCACTGAGTCTGAACGCTTCGCGCAGCGGAATGGGTGCACTTAAAGAATTCTTCAACTACCTAAAAATTCTCTAACAGCCGCCTGAAACGATGCCAAGCAGCCACGGTTCGCTGGTGCTTCAGACCCACTATTGCTCCATAGCACTGCGCATGTGTGAATGTTATCGGTTGATCCACTGTCCCTTGCAACGCCGTCCATCGCTCACGCGAGCAGGCATGGCGCAGTGCCTGGTGCGACGTTGGCAGTCGCGCGCAATGGCACGCGCGCGGCGTGAACCATGCACTGGCTTGACGCAATGCCGCCACCCATCCACTCGACAATGCGCTCCGGCGCGTGTCTGTTTCTTGCCTCAGGCCTCGCAATGACCATCAATCCAACAGACACAACGGCCAGCGCGCACACCGCCGCTGGGGCATCCAGCGGCGGACGGCGACGCTTCGCATTGCCAGTGGCGTTTTTTCTGTTGGCCAGTGGCGTCATCGCTGCGGGCTGGTGGTGGTCCGCGCGCGCCCAGCCGCAAGCCAAGGGTCTTCCGATCGCCGCGTTGTCGGTCACTGCGGTGGCGCCACGGCAGGTGGAATGGCCAGGCACGTTATCGGCGACCGGCATCGTGGCGCCCTGGCAGGAAGCGGTGATCGGTTCGCAAAGCAACGGGTTGCGCCTGTTGACACTCAACGTGGCGGTCGGAGATGCGGTCAAGCGCGGGCAGCTGCTGGCCCATTTCGATACCGCAACCTTGCTCGCGGCAAGAGCAGAACTACGTGCGGGCCTGGCCAAGGCGCAGGCTGCCGCTAGCCAGGCCGATACCAATCGCATGCGTGCCTTGCGCGTGCAGGCCGCAGGCGCGATGAGCGACCAGGAAGTGCAGCGCTATGTGACCGAAGCGGTGACGGCCAACACCCAGATCGCGGTGGCGCGCGCGCAACTGGATGCCAACGGCCTGCAGCTGCAGCAAGCCGACATCACTGCCCCGGACGATGGGCTCATCAGCGCGCAGAGCGCGACGCTGGGTGCGGTGGCCAACAGCGGCCAGGAACTGTTTCGCCTGGTGCGGCAGGGGCGTCTGGAATGGCGTGGCGAATTCACTCCGGAGCAGATCGCGCGGATCGCGGTGGGTCAGCAGGTCAGCCTCAGGCTGCCCGACGGGAGCGCTGCGGTTGCACGCGTGCGCCAGATCGCGCCGCTGCTGGATGCGCGCTCCCGGCTCGGTGTGGTGTATGCGGATCTCCAGCCCGGCAGTCTGCTGCGTGGCGGCATGTACGTCGACGGCGCGGTCGCGTTGCCGGCCAGCCGCGCGCTGGTGGTGCCGGCGTCCAGTGTGGTGGTGCGCGATGGCCGCAGTACCGTGTTCCGCATCGTCGGTACCGGTGCCCAATCCAAAGTGCGCGCGCAACAGGTGGCGGTGGGGCGGCGCGTCGGTACCGAGGTCGAACTCCTGCAACCGTTGACCGAAGGCGAGCGCATCGTGGCGCAAGGCGCCGGGCTGCTGGCCGATGGCGATACGGTGTCGGTCAAGGCGACATCGACCGGCTCACTGGTCGGCATGCAGCTCATTCCACGTGCGCGGCGATGAACGTTGCTACCTGGTCGCTGCGCAATCCCATTCCTGTGGTATTGCTTTCTTTCCTGCTGACGCTGGCGGGCCTGTATGGCTTCAAGAACCTCTCCATCCAGGCGCTGCCGGATCTGGAGTTACCCACCGTCAACGTCACCTTGCTGCAGCCAGGAGCGGCACCAGCGCAGCTGGAAACCGACGTTGCGCGCAAGGTGGAAGACTCGATCGCCACGGTCGGCGGCCTGCGGCACCTGCGCACCACCATCAGCGATGGGCAGGTGCAGATCGTGGCCGAATTCCGGCTGGAAAAATCGCTGTCCGATGCCTTGATCGAAACCAAGGACGCGGTCGACCGGGTGCGCTCGTCATTGCCACCGGAACTGCTGCAGCCGGCCATCAGCGCGGTGACCGAGAACAGCACGCCGATCCTGACCTATGCGGTGACCTCGACAACGCTGGATGAAACCCAGTTGTCCTGGTACGTCGACGACAGCGTAAGCAAGGCGCTGGTGAAGGTGCCCGGCGTGGGGCGCGTGCAACGCCTGGGTGGTGTGCAGCGCGAGATCCGGGTCGAGGTGGATCCAGCGCAGATGACCGCACTCGGCGTTACCGCCGCCGATGTTTCGCGCGCGCTGCAACAGACGCAGCAGAATTCCTCCGGCGGACGCGCGCAACTAAGTGGCGCCGAGCAATCGGTGCGCATGGTGGCAGGCGTGCGACAGGCCGCGCAGTTGCCGGGCATGTCGATTGCGCTCGCCACTGGCGGCAGCGTGCGCCTGGATCAGATCGCGCGCGTGCGCGACGGCTACGCCGACCGCCGGCAGGCCGCGCTGCTCGACGGCAAGCCGGTGATCGGGCTCAGCATCTATCGCACCAAGGGCTTCGACGAAACGCAGATCGCCAACGGCGTTGCGCAGGCGCTGCAGCATCTGCAGCAGACCGGCACCCATCTGCGCATCACTCCGGTCTCCGGCACCGTGGCCTACACCTTGGAGCAGTTCGAAGGGTCGATGTCCATGCTCTACGAGGGCGCGCTGCTGGCGGTGCTGGTGGTGTGGCTGTTCCTGCGCGACTGGCGCGCGACCCTGATCGCCGCATCGGCGCTGCCGCTGTCCATCCTGCCCGCGTTCGCGGTGATGTGGTGGCTGGACTACTCGCTCAATACGCTCACCTTGCTGGCCTTGGCGGTGGTGGTCGGCATCCTGGTCGATGACGCTATCGTCGAGATCGAAAATATCGAACGCCATCGGCGTATGGGCAAATCCGCCTTTCAGGCCACTGCCGATGCCGTCAACGAAATCGCATTGGTGGTCATGGCCACCACCGCAACCCTGGTGGTGGTATTTGTGCCGACCACGTTGATGGGCGGCATCCCGGGGCTGTTCTTCAAACAGTTCGGGTGGACCGCAGTGATCGCCGTGGTCGCCTCGTTGCTGGTGGCGCGCCTGATCACCCCGATCATGGCCGCCAGATTTCTCAGTTCTCGCCACAGCGATCGTGCGGAACCGGCGACCGGCGCAGTGACTGCCAGCTATTTGCGGATGGTGCAGTGGAGCCTGCGCCACCGCGCTGCGACGTTGGGCGCTGCCGGCGTGTTTCTGCTGTTGTCGCTGGCGTTGTTGCCGTTGCTCTCCAAAGGTCTGGTGCCGCCCAGCGACCGCGGCGCCATCACCGTCAAGGTCGAGCTCGGGCCGGAAAGCGACATCGACCAGACCCGTCAGGTGACCGAGCGGGTACGCGCCGCGGTTGAGCGCATCGATGGCGTCGGTGCGGTGTTCACCAACATCGGCGGCAATGCAGCCGGGCGTGATGCCCAGGTCGCGGAAGTGCGCAAGGCTGAGATGACATTGGTGCTGTCCGAACGCAAGACGCGTGCACCGCAAACGCAGATCGAGCGCGAGGTGCGGCGAGTGTTGGTCAATATCACAGGCGCACGCGTCACCGTGAGTGGCAGCGGGCCGGGCGAGCAGCTGTCGATGATTCTGACCAGCGATTCCGAAGACGCGCTCAACGCGACCGCCTCTGCGTTCGCAGGCGAATTGCGGGCGGCCGGCTTGTCCGGCGTACGCACCACCGCAAGTCTGGAACGCCCGGAACTGGTTGCGCGGCCGATCCAGAGCCAGACCGCCCGTTATGGAGTGAGCAGCGCCGATATCAGCCAGACCTTGCGTACCGCGACCAGCGGCGATTTCGAACCGCAACTTGCCAAGCTCAATCTGGACAACCGGCAGATCAATATCCGCGTGCAGGTGCCTGACCGGGTCAGTGCCGATCTGGGTGCGTTGTCCAATCTACGCGTGCAATCGCGCGATGGCCTGGTGCCATTGTCCAGTGTCGCGGTATTGGCAATGGAAAGCGGCCCCACCCAGATCGACCGCTACGATCGCCAACGCTACGTCACGGTGAGCGCCGATCTGGGCGATATGCCGTTGAGCAAGGCGCTGGCGCTGGCCAACACGCGCGCCTCCATCCAGCACCTGCCCTCGAATGTGTCGCTGATCCAGTCCGGCGATGCCGAAGTGGCGGCGGATTTGTCGTCGGGATTACTGCTGGCGATCGTGATCGCCAGCGTGTGCATGCTGTGCGTGCTGATTCTGTTGTTCAACGACTTCTTCCAGCCGCTGACGATCCTGTCGGCCATTCCGCTTTCGCTCGGCGGCGCGTTTGTGGCGCTATTGCTGTTCGGCAGCGAGCTCGATGTGCCGTCGATGATCGGCCTGGTGATGCTGATGGGCATCGTTACCAAGAACTCGATTCTCTTGGTGGAATACGCCGTGATTGCGATAGGCGATGGGGCAGCGTCCGTAGAAGCCGCCTTGATCGATGCCTGCCACAAGCGAGCGCGCCCGATCGTGATGACCACCGTGGCGATGATCGCCGGCATGCTGCCGATCGCATTGGGTTTCGGAGCGGATGCCAGTTTTCGCCAGCCCATGGCCATCGCGGTGATCGGGGGCTTGATCAGCTCGACGTTGCTGTGTCTGGTGGTGGTTCCCGCTGTGTTTAGCTGTATCCACGATGTCCAAGCATGGGTCCATCGACGCTGGCGTAGTGCCGTCGGCACGCAGGCTGATCCAGCAGATTCGCAGGGCCGGGGGTGATGTGCTGCAAGCGATACATGTTGCACGCCGGAAGCTCGTCGCGCGTGCCGTGCGCGCCTGGCGCAACGCAGGCGCGTTAACGCAGATGCTCGGATGCTGCATTCAATGATGAGCAATGCAGCAAGGTTGCAATCACGCGAAAGAACGACGCATGCAGAAAACGCCGCATGCGCCCGCTGCCGCAGCCGTCAGACGCACAGCTGCGAGCGGCAGCTATGACCGCAACACACCTTAGCCACAGTAGATCGCGGTGATGTTATCGCTCGGGCCGGTCTCCACGGTGAGGTGATCGCCGCCGCTTTCGCTGGCGCCCTGGGCCGGGTCGGCCAGGCCGCTGGCGGTGGTGCCGCCGGTGGCGCGTGCGCCGCGGCGCACGCTGACCTGCAGGCTGTCGCTATCCACGCGCGCACGTTCGATGGTCTGCGCCGCCGCAGCCAGGCCGACCGCACCGCGCACCTTGTCGATATGGCACTGGCCGGAGATGACACCGTCGATGGGCTGCACCTGTGCGACCTGAGTGGATGCACAAGCAGACAACAACACAACGGCAGCGAGCGGAGCGAGGGTGCGGATCATCGGGGATCTCCAGCGGAACAATGGTGCAAGCGTGAAGGTGACGTTGTCGGTATGGCATGAAGATGCCCAGCCGCGGCGCGCGATGGGGCGATCTGCTCCTACATGGGATCGTATGCGGCCATGAAGCAAAGCCCCTCTCCTACGGGGAAGTGCTTTGCACTGCGGCACGGCGATGCTAGAAGCCATGATGAGAAGTGCAAGCCTGAAACAGCGAACCTCGCTCGCGTAGGCCCAGTCACGTGTCCAAACTCAAACCCTCACACCTCACGCACCGCACGAAACGCGTACATATCATTGAACGTACAAAAGTGGAAATGCGGTACCGTGATCGGGCCGGCAGCAGCAAGCCGCGCTAGCCAATCGCTCAAGGCGAGGCGATACGCCGCCTGTTCTGCTGCATCGAGCGTGTTGCACAGGTAGCCCAGCGTGATGTGAAATTGGAAGTTGGTGTAATCCGGTCGCTGCAAGCGGGTCAGCGTCATCAGCGCCTGACGTGCCGCTTGCAGGCGCTGCGCGGTCTGCGCATCAGCGGGCCGTAACGGAATGAGCAGATTGTCGTTGCCACCGGCCCTCGCAGCAGCGGGATCGACCAGGAAGCGGCATGCGCCCAGCGGCGCAGCGGTGCGGTGCGTCAGCCGCGCAAGGAAGCTGGCATTGATGTCGCTCAACGCCACATCGCGCCCCAGATCGCTCGGCCACGGCCCGCGCGCGCGGTCGATCTCATTGACCCCACCGAATAACGTCACGTGGTAACTGCTCGGCGGCAGCAACGCGAGCTTGTTGGCGAAGCGGTGCTCGGGCAGTTCGCGGTAGATATCCAGCACGCGGTCGAAGCTGTCATAGCCATCGCCCTGCTGTTCAAGATGGCCAACAAACGTATTGCCGGCAAACGACATCGGCCGTCTGGAGCGCAGGAACTTGCGGCCCACATCCGGCAGTGGCGGTGTCTTGGCGAGCGTTGGCAGAGCGGTGGCCGACACCGCGGCGCCGGCAGCGGCAGCCAACAGGCGGCGTCGGCTGATGGTGGTGTCCAGAAATGACGACATGCGGAGTTCCTCAGAGTTTGACATTGACACCGACCATCACGGTGGGGGCCATCTTCCAGGCCGATTGCACATATTCCTGATGGCGACCGATGCGGTATTCGTAGCCCTGGCCGGCCAGATTGAGGACGTCCAGGCTCACTGCCACCGCTGGCGATACATCCCAGGCCAGCTTCAGATCGATGCGATCCAGCGGTTGCTGGTAGCGGTTGCGATAGAACTCCTGCTGGTTGCTATAGTTGGGGTAGCGGTCGTCCCATAGCTCGCCGGTATGGCTCCAGGCCAGCGAGGTGCGCAGCGAGCCACGGGCATAGTTCAGAGTCAGATTCCATAGCTGCTTGGGCTGCTGTGGCAGCACCGCCAGCGTGGTGCGGGTGCCATCGCCGAGCATCACTGGGTAGTCCACATCCAGGAACGTGACATTGGCACCGACCGACAGGCCGGCGAGTGCGGGCAGCCACGGGCCTATTTCCTTGACCGCACCGAGTTCGGCACCACGCATGCGCACCGGCCGGTCGGTATTGCGTGGCTGGGTGACCAGTACCTGCTGGCCGTCGATGGTTTGCAGCTGGCCGTAACGGAAAATCTCATCGTCGATGGTCTTCTGGAACAGCGCGATCGACAGCAGGCTGCCGCCATCGTCGAAGGTCCAGTCGTGGCCAAGGTCCAGATTCTGCGAGCGGCGCGGTTGCAGGTCAGGGTTGCCCCGGTTGAGCGTTGGCGGGGTGCTGCCCAGCGTGAGCACACCGCCGTTCAACGCCATCTGGTCCAGGCGCGGTCGCCCGATCGAACGAGACACTCCAAAGCGCAGCGTGCCGTTGGCGCTGGTCTGCAGTTGGCCAGCAAGCGATGGCAGCCAGTTGCGGTAGGTGCGCACCGCAGTAACCGGTGTCCAGGCGGTTCCGTTCAATTGCTGGCCGGTGCTGCCAAAACGCGTCTGCTCCAGGCGCACGCCACCAGCCAACCGCCAGCGTTCACCGCGCCATTGCGCCTGGGCGAAGCCGGCGCGCACCTGCTCATCGACGCCGTAACTGCCGCTGTTATGCGCATTGGTGTCCACTACCCCGCGCGCATCGCCGGCGACGGCATCCCAGCGTGCGTCAGCCAGTGCCGGGTCGATGGTCATCATCGGCATGGTGCAGCCCAGGGCGCAGGTCGGGCTGCCCAGCACGTCGGCCAATGTGTAAGGCAACCCATTCCAAGTGGTGCGCTGTACCGATGTCTGCATGTGCGTGCGCACCTGTCGCACGCCCCACGCCAGACCCAACCCACGACTATCCTCGTCCATGTTGCGACGCAGCTCCAGTTGCAGGTCGCTGACCCGTTCGGCGTAGCCGGTGCGCTCCTGCTGGTGATAGAGGTTTGCATAGCGCGCCGGGTCGTCGGCCAGCGCGGGGTCCAGGGGCGTGAATGCGGGCAGGCTGCCGCTCCAGTCGAAACCGTATGCCAGGCGATTTTGCTGGAAGCGATCCCAGGTTTGCGGGTTGTCCACCGTGGCGCGCGAGGTGCTTGCCCGCAGTGCGCCGCGCCACTGTGCCGGCAGCTCGGCCAGCAGCTCGCCATTGATACCGGTCAGCCCGCGCTTCCAGCGCAGCTGCCCCAGCTCGACGACCTGGTTGAGGTTGTCCAGCGTGCCGCTTTGCGGGCCAGTGCGGGTCAGGCGTGCGTCGTTCTGCACCTGGGCGGACTGCGTGTCGCGGTCGGAGGCCTCGCGCTGGCGGAACGCATAACCGGACACATGGCCGCTGAGCGGGCCATCCGGCTGCCAATCCACACGCATGGTCACGCCGCGGCGTTCGCGGGTGTTGTCGTAGTTGTACCAACGGCGTTCACTGGGCACTGCATCACCAACCCCGCCATAGGCCACCGGAGCGCGCGTGCCATCGGCGTTGTACCAGTTCAAGCCGCCACCGTTTTCCTGCTGCGGCACCGAGATCACCCGACGCCAGACGCTAGCGGCGCCTAAAAAAGCAAACTCACCGTCGCGCCCGAAGCGCTTGCCCCACTTCAGCTCTCCTTCGCCCACCGGCGTACGGCCGCCATAACGCTGTTCCATCAAGTTGGCGCCACCCTTTGCCGAGAAGGTCAGCAGGCCGTCTGGGCGGCCAAAGCCAGTCGCGGTGACCAGGTTGGTGACACCACCGATCGCGCCGCCGTCGTTTTCCGGCAGCAGCGACTTCACCACATCGATGCGGTCGACAAAGTTAGCCGGCAGCACATCCATCATTGCCTGGCGGCTGCCGATGTCGTTGCTGGCGAAAGCAAAGCCATCGATCAGCATGCTGTTGTAGTTGCCGTTGAGACCGCGCACCGTCACGTAACGCGGTTCGCCCTGGTACTCCACGGTGCTCACGCCGGTGACGCGTCGCAGTGCATCGCCGACGTTAAAATCCGGCAGTTGCCCGATGCTGTCGGCGGCGACCGAATCCACGATGGTGGGTGCGGCCTGCTTGGTGGCGATGGCACGTGTGTTCTGCGACTGGAACGAGGTGCGTACCTGCACCGCATCCATCGTTTGCGCGTCGGCCTCGGCGGGCGCCTCGGCAGCGCTGGCCGATGGGGCAAGCCAGCCGGTCAAAGCCAGCCCCAGCGCAAGCGACAACGCATGCCGGGCCTGTGGGTAAGGCCGGGGGGGACGATGAGGGCGGGAATAAGAATGCAACAAGCACATGGCACGATCCGACGTCGGGCGGCCCCAGCGTGGGGTCGCAGGCGGATCAAATTAAGCGGCTTATTTAAAACGATTATGACAACGGCGGACGTTTCGCCCCGCACGCGCCCTTTCTTCGCAAAAGAGGCCATCCGCTCGCATTACCGTCGCCGCAGCGAGCGCATGCTGCTGGATCCGATCCGACGCACCGGGCAGGTCACGCGCGCCAGTGGACTCAGCGTTCCCGGTAGCGCCGGTCTGGGGGACAACGATACCCATTGCGCAGCATTGGCGGAGGCCGGTGTACGGGATTGGCAGCCAATCGCCGGACTTGGTCTATCCGTACATCGCCGAAGGGTTCGCCGCTGGTGTGATCGCTGCGGGTAGCGTGCGCTGCAATGCGCATGCAAACGCGGCGCGCTTGGCCGGATCGTTGCATCGCCGTATCCGGCGTTTCTGGTCGGGCAGGTGCAGGCACACATCACCGCGCTGCTGGGCGCGGCCATGCTGTCGTTCAAGGAAACGCTGTTCTAAGAGCGGCTAACGAAACGTAGCGAGCAGTCGTCAGGTGGGTGCGGACGGCGCGCAGGAACCGCAGTGTACGCGTGGTACATGCCGATTCCGAGCACCGGCTGCGCCCACCTGGCGGTGAGCGCAGTCGTTTTGTTAGCCGCTCTAAACCAATCGATGGACCACCTGATGCGGTGCGCCGGCGTTGCCGTGAGGCGTCGTTTCGCATCGCAGCGGCATACTTCGCCTCGGTTGCGAATTGTCATATGGCAAGCGGTTTACTGGCTGCCCCTGTGCTCTCGAGGTCTTCATGCGTATTGGTCCTCCGCAACTGTCTGCCGCGCATACCACCGCGCTGGCGACACCGACCCACACCAGCGCGAGCATGCCAATGGAGGTGCCGCACGTACCAGGCGGCGACCAGCCACTGCGTGCACGTCCTCGTCGGTCGGTCGCCATTGCACCACCGCTGGTGCCATTGAACGAAAGCGGCATGAGCGGCAAGCAGGCGTTGGTGGCGCTAGACAGCGAGTTCTCCGAGCAGCGCCTGGCCGAAGTGCAGGCGCGGCAGATCACCTTGCAGGCAGCGCAAAGCAGGCTTGCCACGCATCTGGGGCCGGCCGACACAGGCAGCATCGCGGCACGCTTTGCCGCCGGAACGCTGGAGCCGGTCTACCTGGATACCGCCGTATTCAAGCAAATGGCGAGCGGCCTGACCAAGCGTGCACGTGCAGCGGCAGGTCCGGTTCTGGTCGATGCGCAGCAAGGCCGTATCACCTTCGATATGCAGCGTGCGTTTGCGCCTGGCGACAGCTTCAGCGACGCAGCACTTGTCGCATTGAGCAAGGCGCTGGATCTGCCAAGCCATGGGCTGACAACTCCGGATTGTCTGCAGCCCGCCCCCCCCCAGCTGCACCGCAAGTTGCAGCAAGCCGCGCGATACCACGGCCACGAGATGCCAGCGCGCGACGGCGGCGCAGCGTTCTTCAAGGCCAACGACCATCATCTGGTGGCTGGCAAGGAAGCGCTGCTGCGCAAGCGCCGCAAAGAGCTGGTTCACGGCAACTATTTCCAGGCGCCCAGCACGCGCGCACTGGGCAAGGACGTGATGATACATCGTGGCTTGTTCGACAACCACGCCGGCATTCCGGAAAACTCGCTTGCCGCCATTGATCGCGCCTACGCGCAGGGGTATCGCACCCTGGAGCTGGATGTCGAAGTCAGTGCCGACGGCGTGCCGGTATTGATGCACGACTTCACCATTGGCCGCATGACCGACGACCCGCAGAACAAATTGGTCTCGCAGCTGCCGTTCGCCCAGTTGCGCGACATGCAGCTGGTGATCCGCAACCCGGTCGATGGCAACTTCATCAAGACCGATCAGACCATTGCCGCCGTGGAGCAGGCGCTGGAGCACGCGTTGCAAAAGCCGGAGGCGATGTCGGTGGCGCTGGATTGCAAGGAAGACACCGGCGAGGCGGTGGCGATGCTGCTGATGCGTCGGCCGGATCTGCGCAAGGGGGCCGCGATCAAGCTGTATGCCAAGTACTACACGGGCGGCTTCGATCAATTTCTGTCCAATCTGTACAAACATTATCAGATCAATCCGCTGCACTCCGAGGATGCGCCCCGCCGTGCTGCGCTCGATCGCCTGCTGGCCAAGATGAACGTGGTGCCGGTCTTCAGTCAGGGCATGCTCGCCGACCCGCAGGTGCGCGATTTCTTCCCGGGCAAGGACGACGGCCCCGAGGGGCTGGCCGAGACCGCGGTGCAATGGCTGGAGAGCTGGAACAGGATGCGCCTGGTCACGGTGGAGGCGGTGTCCACCGATCAGCAAAGCGATGCGGGCAAGGCCATGGAACTGACACGCACACGGTTGCGTCAGCCGGACTCTTCTTATGCGCATGCGGCATTTTCGGCCGGCTACCGCTATGAGGATTTCTCCCTGCCGCGCGCCAACCACGACAAGGACTATTACGTCTGGCGCAACTTCGGCGAGATGCAAAAGATCAGCGGCGAAGCCTTTGGTATCAAGCGCACCACCGCCGGTGCCTTTCGCGACGCTGGTGAAAGCCTGTTGACGGACCAAGTCGAAGAAGAACTGCTCGCGCTGCTGGAAAACCGCACGCTGGCGCGCGGCCATACCGGCGTGGAACTGGACCTGCCGCCGGAAACGCCCATCGATACCGCACGCGATGCGGACATCGTGCAGCAGCGCACCCGCGAATTTCGCGACGCGTCCAAGCCAGCCGACCCGATCGCGATTGGGGCAGTCCGCGAAGGCCGCGTTCTGGATCGCTCGGCAGACCTCCCGTACGACGCGGCGGCAAGACGCGCAGTGGATGCCCGCGCCGAATCCCTGGGGCTACTGACCGATAAGTACCGTGGCGCACCGGTGACCCATTACCTCAACGAGCAAGCCAAGCAGAGCGAGCCTGAGTGATGCCGAAAGGAGCGCGCTGACGCGCGGTCGCGGTATATGCGCCCTGCGCTCGCCAGCGCAGCGGGCGGTCTGACAGCCGCTCTTGGTGGCTCGCGGTGATGCAGCAGCATTGCCGCCTGCGCTTGCGCCAGCGCATCACTGCAATGCAAGTGCCGCTCGATGGTGGACAGCTTGCAATTTTCCCAGGTGCCGCGATAACGCCGCCGCGTAGGCAACAACAGATTCACATGGTCCAGTGCGGAAATCGGGTCGCCCCGCCCCGCCGCGCCAGCCGGTAGCGCGTCTTCAAGCAGCGGCCGTTGTAGCTGGACAGCACCGTCTGCGGCGACAGCCAGATAAGGCAAGCGACAACGCTTCACGCGGAATCGGTTGCGGCACAAAGGCTTCGATCAGATGCAGGCCAGGAGCCATTTCTTTGCCGGGCAAATGCCGGTTGGTAGAGGCTGTACGCACTGGCGTGTGCGGCCAGACCGCACGCTCGCGCAGACCGATCATTTTGCGTAAACCGGCGATGTTGGCGCCTTGCTGCGGTGCAGGTATCGGCGCGATAGACATTGCACGCGATGTAAGCGGACGCTTTGCGGCATTGGCCGTCGACAGCAATGGCCGCTTGTGGCGCACGTGGTGCTCCACCCACGCAAACACAGAGGATCGCGCGCAGGCGGTGCAGCCGCCGGCAACTGCAGCGCATCCGCATCGAACAACAGAGCCAGTACCGTCAACACCAGCGACCTGGGCGATTGGCCTTTGCCTTCTTCATGCGCGGCCAGCACCGGCCCTACGCAGGCCGGGCAGCCGGCGCTGCAATCGCTTTGCAGGTCGCGCGCATCGCGCCATCACCGCGACGGTGCCACCACGTGGAGCGCATTGACCACAGACGGGTTCCACAGCAAGTCGTGATAGCGCCGTTGCAGGCGCTGGGTGAGCAGCGCGCCATCGCGGCTGGGCCGGCCATCGGTAGTGGCCAGCGTACGTTCGGCGGTTTCGGTGCGGGGAGGGAGCAAGGGCAAACGGAGGCATACGGCAAAGCTCCCAAAGACGGAGATCAAATAAAAAGGATGTCTCAGGGCATGAGACAAGCGACCAGCCCGCGTCACTGAGAAGATTCGGCAAGCCGGGTATCCTTCCCCCCCCACAGCGTCACCGTTGCCTCGCACGCTGTGGGCTCCCCCACATTGAAGAGCCGCCGTGCCCGTGTCCCACAACGTCACTGCTCCGCATTACAAGACCGCTTCCGCACGCCGCGCCGATGTCCTCGTGCATGCCGCCGGACTCTTTTGGGCCATTGTCGGCGGCGCATGGATGGTCTGGCGCGCCCACGCAAGCCAGACGATGCTGCCGGCCATCTGCGTCTACGCGCTGGGGCTGCTGGTGATGTTCGCCTGCTCGGCTGCCTACAACTTCGCCCCGTCGCAGCGCCAACCGATGCTGCGCAAGTTCGACCACGCCGGCATCTTCGTCATGATCGCCGGCTCCTACACACCGTTTTTTCTTGTCACGCTCGACGGCATCTGGTGCTGGGCGATGCTGGTGGCGGTCTGGAGCGTGGCCTTGTTCGGCGTGTTCGCCAAATTGTGCTTGCCCGGCATCGCCAAGAGCTTCTGGGTGGCGATCTACCTGTTGCTGGGCTGGGCCGGCATCGTGGTCATCAAACCGATCATAGCCGGCCTGGACAGTACCGTGCTCTGGCTCATCGCCGTTGGCGGCGCGTTCTACACCGTGGGCGTGACCTTCTACGTGCGTAAATCGATGGTGTACAACCGCGCCATCTGGCACGCCCACGTGCTGGGCGGCGCCTTGTCGCACTGGTATGCGATCTGGCTGTGTCTGCGGCCGTTGGGTGGGGTTTAGAGGGGCTAACAAAACTGCAGCTTTGAGTTTGCCTCAAAGCTGGCTCTTGACCGCGGTTTCTACCTGCCCCGGCGACTGGAAGCCGGGCAGGCGCGCCACTTCGCTGCCATCCTTGAACAACGCCAGGGTCGGCGTCTGCCGCAAGCCCAGGCCGCGGAAGAAGTCCTCGCCAACCACTTCCAGCTTCACCTTGAGAAGTGCAACGCCTATGGCGTCTTCGCTCGCGGCGAACTTGGCCAACGACATATCGAGCATCTTGCAGCCAGGGCAATTGTCCTTGTAGTAGTCGACCAGCAAGCGCGGATGCGCAGCCAGGGCGGCGACGTAGTCGTCAGGCGTGGAGGCGTGGAAGGTCTGCATAGGGGGATGTCTTTGTACAGGCAAGAATGTGGTCGGTCCAACGTTGGATCTTGGTGGCGTCGCGTTCGCCGTGGGGCATCTGTTCGATCTCCAGCCGCGGGTAGCGCGTACCGAAGAACGCGGCGATGCGCCGCGCCGCGCCACAGTAATTCTCCTCGCCCCACTGCGTCTCGCCGGTGCCGAACACCGCCAGGCGTTCCGGCTTGCCGACCGCATTGACGAGCTCTTCGATGAAGCGCTTCATCTCCGGCGGCGTGCGCCCGGCATTGATGCTCCAGCTGCCGAGGATGTAGAGGTCATACTCGGCGCCGTTGGGGCAGGCCTGAGCAAGCGTCTGGATGTCGGTATCGATCCAGGTTACCGCATGGCCCAGCTCTTCGCAGCGCGCGTTGATCGCACGCGCGACATCGCGCGTGTTGCCGCTGAGCGAGGTGTGGACGAGGAGGATGCGCATCTCGGAAAAGCAATCACTCAATAACGAGTTTCAGTTCTTCAAGTCGAATGGCCATTGCTTCGACGCTGACTCCAAAAGATTCGGACAACGATACGAAGTGGGAGCCGTTGTAATAAGTCGCGCTCGCAAGCTTCCTAGAGACGTGACGGAGAGTCGGAAGAGCTTCAATCACTTTGAAAATAGGCTTGCTCAGTAGAGCAAATGCGGTCTGCTCATCAAGGGCGAAAACACCCAGGAAGCGAGACTTAAATTCTTCAGTGAGAAGTTTCTCTGGCAGCAAAAAGTAGGTCGCGAACTTGTCTGCCTCAAGTTCGGTTCGATTGCGCGCTTGCCGAACTCGGTCTAACGGCTGATCCCGATGTAGCTCTGTTTGATCGGGATGAAGAATTGCGTGACCGATCTCATGAGCCGCAGTGAAACGCATGACTCTCGGGTCAGCATCCGTTGCGATTTTGATGGATCGAGTCGATTGATCAATCATGCCCGCGACCGAAACTTGGCGGCTGCCGTTGATCATCCAACCAAGACTAGAATGAAGGGTGAAGTCGAAACCCAGAAGCTCCGCGGCAAGCTGCGGATCTAAGACGTCAATCGGGTGCACGTTCTGGCTAAGCCCGAGATCTGTCCGCTTCTTCCAAATCGCGCGTTGCAACTCTTTAGCCTGTGCCTCTATCGACTCAAAGCTATGGCTTTTCTTTGTAGAGAAGGCCTTACCGTCCGAACTCGCAAATCGATACCGATTCTGGTCATTGCCCGCTTGCCAGCACGCCTCAATTTCTTCCATGTGCGCGTACGGGTTCTCCAGTCGTATGCGACTAGACGAGATGCGTGGATCCAATCGCTTGCTCATGGTGCCCCCGTACTTGTACAGAGAGGTGTTGATAGTTCCGCCTCAGAGATCGTCGAAGCCGTTATCCGAATTGGTCTTCTTGTAGCTGGCATTGCGCATTTCGAAGAAGTCGGTCTTGGTCTCGGTGAAGTTGTCGGCATAGGCCTTGATCCACGGCATCACATTGTCGTTGGCGCCTTCGTACAGCTTCTCGATGCCGAGCATGCCAGCCATCTTGTTGGCGCGGTACTTCACGTAGCGGATCATCTCGTCCACGTCGATGCCGTCGATGCCGTCCAGCACTTCAGCCGTCCACACCGTTTCCAGGTCGATCGCGTGCTCGAAGGCCTTGTGCACGTAGTCGGTGAGCTGGTCGCCCTGTAGCGCCTGGTTCTCGCCGATGATGGCGCGAATCAATTCGCTGATGAACTTCGAATGCGCCAGCTCATCGCGGTTGATGAAGCTGATGATCTTACCGGTGCCGGTCATGCGGTTCTGACGGACCAGATTGTAGAAATACGCAAAGCCGGAATAGAAGTTGATGCCTTCCAGGATCGAGGACTGGATCAACGCGCGGATCAGCGTTTCGGCGCTCTTGTCGCGCAGGAAGTCGTCGTAGGCGCCCATGATCGGCGCGTTGCGCTTGATGATGGTCGGGTGCGTGCGCGCAATCTCGAACACGCGATTCTGATCGGCAAGGCCGGTGATCGAGGCCAGCACATAGCTGTAGCTCTCGTTATGGATCACTTCCTGCTGGCCGATGATCGCAGCATTGGCATGCGCGGCCGGGTCGGTGATGTATTCGGCGACGTTGTAGATGAAGCGCGTCTGCGGCGAATCCAGCGTGGCCAGCAAGCCGATAATCGAATCGTAGGCGTTTTTCTCGCGCGCGGACAGCTCGTTGTACTGGCGTGCGTCGCCCTTCATATCCACCTCGTCGGGGATCCAGAAGTTGGTCGACAGTTCCTTGTAGGCCCGATAAAAGGACGGGTACGGGATGTCGTTCCAGTTGAGGATGCCGGAGGTCTGGCCATTGATGATGGCGGTGGAGCGATTGGGGTGACGCGGCTCCAGGATCTTGATGCGCTCAAGCGGTGTTGCGGACATGGGTCTCACTCGTATTTCAAGCGTTGCGCGTACAGAACGGGAACGACGGCGCAACAAATCAATCTGGAGGAAAGCCCCCCTGAGTCAGGGGGCGCGCCGAAGGCACGGGGGAACTGAAGCGCGATGCCCTTTCAGCTCGAACACCACTCGCATTCGCTGATGTCGATGTCGTTGGAACGCACGTAGTACGTGGTCTTCAACCCTTCGCGCCAGGCGGTCATGTGCAGATCCAGCAACGTGCTGGCGCGGATGGTGCTGGGCACGTAGAAGTTGAAGCTGATCGACTGGTCGATGTGACGCTGACGCCGCGCGTTCTGGCGCACGCTGGCGAACTGGTCGACCTTGTAGGCGCCCTTTTCGTAGTACGGCCAGGTGTCCAGCGACAGGCCCGGAGCGGCGACCGGACGACGGAAATCCTTCTTTTCTTCGTAGTAGAACGC
This sequence comes from Xanthomonas fragariae, assembly GCF_017603965.1. Classification (NCBI taxonomy): domain Bacteria; kingdom Pseudomonadati; phylum Pseudomonadota; class Gammaproteobacteria; order Lysobacterales; family Lysobacteraceae; genus Xanthomonas; species Xanthomonas fragariae. The sequence goes on from NZ_CP071955.1 coordinate 3,806,180, forward strand.
GCTGTAGATCGGGTCGATCGAGGCAGTGGAGCCGGCGATCTGCGCGGTGCTCATGTTCGGCGCCACCGCCAGCATCCAGGCGTTGCGCACGCCATTGACGGCCACCTGCGCGGACAACTCCAGCCACTGCGGGCTGTTGTAGTCGCGCACACGGAAGTACTCGCCGGTGTGCCAGTCGCTGCCGCGGAACACGCTGTAGGTGCCCTTTTCCTTGGCCAGCTGCATGCTCGCCTGGATGGTCAGATAGTTGATGCGCTCGTACAGCTCGTCGCTGTAATCCTCGGCTTCCTTGGCATTCCAATGGATCGCCTTCTGCGCGAGCAGGTGGTGCCAGCCGAAGGTGCCCAGGCCGATGGCGCGGTACTTCTGGTTGGTGATGGTGGCCTGCGGCACCGGCAGCTGATTCAGGTCGATCACGTTGTCGAGCATGCGCACCTGGATCGGAATCAACCGCTCCAGCACGTCGGCGCCAAGCAGATCGGCCTGGTCGGCCTGCGCGGTGATCGCGCGGCCCAGGTTGATCGAGGACAGGTTGCACACGACGAAGTCGCCCGCCTTCTTGGTGGTGACGATCTGATTGCCGCTGATGATCTCCTGCATCATCCGCGTCGGGCTCATGTTCTGCAGGATCTCGGTGCACAGGTTGGACGAATAGACCATGCCTTCGTGCTTGTTCGGATTCTTGCGATTGACTTCATCGCGATAGAACATGAAAGGGTTCCCGGTTTCCAGCTGGCTGACCATGATCCGCTTGAAGATCTCGATGGCCTTGACCGTCTTGCGGGTGATCCGCTCGTCGGCGACCACTTCCTCGTACTTGCGGCGGAAGCTGCTGTTGGCGTCGCCCTTCTTCTCGTCGTAGAAGTCCTGCAGGTACCAGCCCTTGATCCGCTTCACTTCGTGCGGATCGAACAAGTACCAGTCGCCGCGACGCTCGACCGCTTCCATGAACAGGTCGGGGATGCACACCGAGGTGAACACGTCGTGCGCGCGCAGACGCTGGTCGCCGTTGTTCAGACGCAGGTCCAGGAACGACTCGATGTCGCGGTGGAAGATGTCCAGATAAACCGCGATGGCGCCCTTGCGCTGGCCCAGCTGATCCACCGACACGGCGGTGTTGTTGAGCTGCTTGATCCACGGCACCACGCCGCCGGACGAATTGGACACGCCGCGGATCGCCGACCCCGACGAACGCACATAGCCCAGATACGCGCCCACGCCGCCGCCGTGCTTGGACACGCGCGCCACGTCGGTATTGGAGTCGTAGATACCCTGCAGGCTGTCGTCAACGGTGTCGATGAAGCAGCTAGACAGCTGGCCACCGACCTTGCCCGCGTTGGCCAGCGTCGGGGTAGCCACGGTCATATAGAGATTGGACAGCGCCCAATAGGCCTCACCCACCAGCTGCATGCGGCGCTCGCGGCTGCCCTTGCCGTTGCCGGCTTCATCCTGCATCAGGTACAGCGCGATGGTCAGCCAGCGCTCCTGCGGCAGCTCGAACACGCCACGCGAACTGTCGGTGGCCAGGTAACGGGTGGCCAGCAGGTAGAGGCCGTTGTAGGCGAAGAAGGTGTCGCGCTCGGGCGCGATCATCTTGCCTGCTTCGATCAACTCTTCCTTGGAGTAGCTGCGCAGAATGTCGTTGGAATAGATATTGCGGTCGGCCAGGCTCTCCTGCAAGCCGACGAACGAGCCGTACTTCTGGCTGGCGTCGTAGAAACGGTTGCGGCTGGCGCGCTTGTACAGGCGGCGCAGATACAGACGCGCAGCGAAGTGCTCCCACTCCGGGGTGGTCAGATCGACGCGGGCCTCGGCCTCGCGGATCAGATGGTCGACCAGGTCGTCGGCATTGACACTGTCCTTGCGCTCCACGAAACCGAACACCGAACGCTTGTAGTCGGCCACGTCCAGCTGCGGAAATTCGGCATGGATCTGGTCGATGGCGCGCTCCAGACGCTGCGGCTCGAACGGGATCCGGCGGTTGCCGGCTTCTTTGGTGATCCAGGTGGCGACGGTTTGTTCTTCGATTGTCTGTGCGTGCATTGCAATGGCTTGGCGAGGAGGCGGCACGACATCCGACGGATCGGTCACTTCTGGCGCGCCGCGACCAGGCAAGCTGACACTGGCGGCACCGCTGGTGGTAGCTGGGGTAGCGGCGGCGATCGCGGCAAGGGTGTCGTTGGTGGTCATGCGTCTTCCCATATGTGGTTACACAAGCCCATCTCTTAGACGGGAACCGGAGCGTGGCGAATCTTTGTAGAGACTGCGGCGACCAACGCTCGATGCTCGCGGCCGTGCCACCACCTCCAAAAAGGCCATTACCGGCACCGCGCGTAGTGCATGCACGCAGCTTGGATAGGTCTGGAAGATGGGCGACATGAGGAACATGCGGACCATCACATTGCAGCTGCAAACTGAGCTTAAGGCTGAGTGATCCAGGACATCCAACACCGGGATTAAAACGCGATCAGATCCAGCGTGACCACAAGATAGTGTGGTTAGGGGCAGGAATCAACCCCAGCAGATGTGTATTTTTCTGACTGCGTAAAGGTCACAACATGCTTGTCACCCCAAGCTACCGAGCTAGCTGCACGGTAGACGCGTCGACTAAATTGCAAATTCTTAAGAGATCTTAAGGAGTCGAGTCGGGGCCGCCCGGACGAGATGTTGCTCGTCGCCCCGACCATCGCCCGCGCCCACATCAGATCTCAGTCGGGCCGACGTGGTGGCGCTTGCGGTAGCGGATCGAGGACCACACCGAGGCGGCGATGAAGGCCACACCGATCAGGCCGGTGAGCACTTCCGGCACGTGGTAGACGGTGCCCACCAGCATGATGATCGCCAGCACACCGATGGCGTAATGGGCGCCGTGCTCCAGGAATACGAATTCGTCCAACGTGCCCTTGTGCACCAGGTAGACCGTCATCGAGCGCACGAACATCGCGCCGATCGCCAGGCCCAGCATGATGATCACCACATCGCGGGTGATCGCGAATGCACCGATCACACCGTCGAACGAGAACGAGGCGTCCAGCACTTCCAGGTACAAAAAGGCGGCAATACCCGAGCGCTTGGCCGGGCCCATGCCATCTTCGCTCTCTTCAGCCTCGAACAGGGCGTCCACGCTGCCGACCAGCAGATACAGCAGGATGCCGCCCAACCCGGCGAACAGCACGCTCTGGAAGATGTCATTGGGCAAAAACAGCCTGGTGCCCAGCAGCACCGACACCGCCACGATCACCGACATCGCATCGGCCTTGCCCAGCTTGCCGACCAACCGCTCCAACGGGCCGAGCCAATGCAGCTTGCGGTCCTGATCGAACAGGAAGTTGAGGAACACCAGCAACAGGAACATGCCGCCGAAGGCGGCGATCGACGGGTAATGATCGGTCAGCACCTGGCTATAGCGGTCCGGCTCCTTCAGCGCCATCTGCATCACCGGCACCAGGCCCATGCCGGTGGCTACCGACACGATCACGATCGGGAACACCAGGCGCATGCCGAACACCGCGATCAGGATGCCGACGGTGAGGAACAACTTCTGCCAGAACGCGTTCATGTGTTTGAGTACGCCGGCGTTGACCACTGCGTTGTCGAACGACAACGACACTTCCAGCACGCTCAGCACCAGGCACAGCCATAGCGCCTGCCAGATCCCCATGGCGGAGGTGTGGCCCCACCAAGCGGCAAAGCCCAGACAGATCGCTGTGACCAAGAACGACATTCTGAAATCGCGAAACATTGACACTCCCAGGCGGGCCGAGACGAATGCAGGACGAACGGGCCAAGGCGGAGGATGCCTGGCAGTCCGGCGTGCGGTGAGGATGGAGGGCCGCGGCGTGACACAACGTCAGACCGGGCGCGGCTCGCCCATTATAGGGAGTGTCACCGCCATCAGGGTCGCATCGTCCGGATCCGCGCGTACGCCAAAGCCCAGGCTCTTGCACATCGCCAGCATGGTGCGGTTCTCGCGCAGCACCTGGCCTTCGATCTGTTTGAGGCCCAGCCAGCGCGCGTACTCGATCATGATCCGCATCAGTTGCCAGCCGATGCCGTGGCCCTTGAGGTCGGAACGGATCAGAATGCCGTACTCGCCACGCTGGTAATCGGCATCGGCATGCAGACGCACCGCGCCGAGCATGTCGCCGCTGTTGGGGTCGATGGCCACCAGCGCGATCGAACGCGCGTAGTCCAGCTGGGTCAGCCGCGCGATGAATTCGTGGCTGAAATGCTTGACGGACTGGAAGAAACGCAGCCGCAGGTCTTCATCGGTGACCCGGGCGAAAAACATGCGGAACAGCGCATCGTCTTCCGGGCGTACCGGCCGCACCAGCGCATGCGCGCCGTCGCCGAGCGCGATCTGGCGCTCCCATTCCTTCGGATACGGAAAGATCGCAAAGCGCGGATGGCCACGGCCTTTATGCAGTTTGCGCGCCGGTGCCACCGCCACGCGTGCGGCCAGCGCGATCACCCCATCGCGGTCGGCCAGCAGCGGGTTGATATCCAACTCGGTGATTTCGGGGATGTCGGCGGCCAGCTGCGCCAGCTTGACCAGTACCAAGGCCACCGCGCGCTCATCGGCCGCCGGCACATCGCGGTAGGCCTTGAGGATGCGCGAGACGCGGGTGCGACCGATCAACTCGTGGGCCAGGCGCAGATCCAGCGGAGGTAATGCCAGTTCGCGATCGTTGATGACTTCCACGGCGCTGCCGCCGCGCCCGAACACGATCGCCGGGCCGAATACCGGGTCGTCGGCGATGCCGGCAATCAACTCGCGCGCCTTGGGGCGCACCACGGTGGGCTGCACGATCACCGCTTCGATGATGGCGTCGGCGTGCCCGGCACGTGCACGCGCCAGGAGGCCGGCTGCCACTTCGCGCACCGCCGCTACGCTGGACAGGTTCAAGCGCACGCCATCGACATCGGACGTGCGCGCGCTGTCGCTGGGCAGCACTTTCAAGGTCACCGTGCGGCCAATGGCCAGCAGCGGGTCGGCCAGCAAGGCGGCCTCGTTGGCGGTGGCGGCGACTTGCAAGGGCACGATCGGAATGCCGTAGGCAGCCAGCAACCGGTTGGTGGCGACCGGATCCAGCCAACGCCGGCCTGCGGTAAGTGCTTCATCGACCACTGCGCGGGCGATGCCGGCATCCACCACGAAATCTTGCGGCAGGCTGGGCGGGGTTTCCATTAACGCCGCCTGCGCTTCGCGATAGCGCACCAGGTGGGTGAAGCCGCGCACCGCATCCGATTCGGTGGCATAGGTGGGCACGTGCGCGGCATTGAGCGCGGCAATCGCCTGATCGTCCTGGCCCAACCACACCGCAAACACCGGTTTTTCGCGCTGACAGCGGCTGCGCTGGTCCAGCGTGCGGGTCAGCGCCTTGGCCGCATCGGCCGAGGAGGTAAACGCAGTCGGCACGTTGACCACCAGAAGCGCGTCGTTCTCCGGGTCGTCCAGCAAGGCTTGGATCGCTGCGGCGTACCGTGGCCCGTCGGCATCGATCATGATGTCCACCGGATTGCTGCGCGACCAGCCTTGCGGCAACGATTGATCCAGCCGCTCCAGGGTCTCGGCCGACAACTCGGCCAAGGTGCCGCCGCGCAACACCAGCTGATCCACCGCCAGGTGCCCCACCCCGCCGCCATTACTGAGAATGGCCAGCCGCCGGCCCGGAAAACTGCCGAGCCGGCCAAGTGTCTCGGCTGCGGCAAACAATTCGTCCAACGCGCCTACCCGCAACAACCCGGCACGCGCGAACGCCGCGCCATACACCGCATCCGAGCCGGCCAGGGCCTGCGCATGGGTGTCGGCATTGGGATCGATGCGGAACTGGCGGCCGGATTTGACCACCACCACCGGTTTGGCACGCGCAGCGGCGCGTGCGGCCGACATGAACTTGCGCGCATCGCCGATGCGCTCGACGTAAAGCAGGATCGCGCGGGTGCGGTAGTCGGTGGCGAAGTAGTCGAGCAGATCGCCAAAGTCGACATCCAGCGTATCGCCCAGCGACACTACCGCCGAAAACCCGACCGAGCGCGCCACGCCCCACTCCACCAGCGCGGCGGCAATCGCGCTGGATTCGGAAATCAGCGCCAGATCGCCGGCCTGCGGGCAATGCGCGGCGATGCTGGCGTTGAGCCGTGCGTGCGGGGCGATCACGCCCAGGCAATGCGGGCCAAGGATGCGCATGCCCTTGGCGCGCGCCGCCGCTTCCATCCGCGCGGCCGGCGAGCCCGTGCCGCTGCCTAGCCCTGCAGTCAGGATAATCGCCACCGCGACCCCGCGCCGCGCCGCGATGGAGACGATGCGCGGCACGATCCGCGCCGGGGCGGTGATCACCACCAGATCCGGCACCCAGGCCAGATCGGTCAACCGCGCCACCGTGCGCACGCCGTCGATCTGGCTATAACGCGGGCTCACCCAACCGATCCGCCCGGGAAATCCGGCCGCCCGCAGATTACGCACCACTGCGCGCCCGGCCGAGCGATCGCGCGGACTGCCACCCACCACCGCCACGGTGTCGGGACGAAAGACCTGCTGCAGGTGATACGTACTCATCGGACGGGGGACGCGAATGCCATCGCATTACGGTACACGCACTGGTGTGCGGGTGCGTGGATAGATCGCGTGCGGTGCATGCCGAGTACGCTGCCAGACCGCACCTCACGCACATGACAGCACCCGCATTTCCGACATTGCATCGATCCATGCGGACCGCTTGGCTCCACGCACGGCGCTTCGTACGCCAGGCATCTGCACTAGCCCATGGAGTGGCATCAGTACAGACGAGTCGCCCCCGTGCAGCAACCATCAGGAACGCGGGCCGGCGAGCGACTAAACTCCACTTTTACCAGCGAGGCAGACAATGCGCGTCACCCAAACATGCTTGAGCTTGATCATGGCGGCGGTAACCGGCACGACGTGCTGTGTCACCGCCTGCGCCGCGCCGAGGGAAACACGCAGCGGGGCGCAGGCGACCATGACAGACAGTCGGCCGACCGCATCCACGTTGTCCTTTCAACAATCCTGGCAAAACAGCCTTGTCGCGGAAAAGGGGGCAGCGAATGGTTGTTTTAAAGCGGAATATCCTTCCAACCAGTGGAAACCGGTGGCCTGCCGACAAGCCAGCAAGGCAGAACCATCACGCAGACCGACTGTCGCGACGGCGCTGAGGCGGGCAGACGACTCCATTACCGACTACGCGTTGAAAGCAAATGGCTTGATTCGAAAAGCGGAGGGCAGCTTCCCGGAAGTCAGCGGGGTGCACTTCATATATGGCAATGGCACAACGGTCGGCGCGGACGAATTCAGCCTGCAATTGGACTCCGACGCCGACGCAACGACCGGGGCATGTGCAGGCCATGCCAACTGCCACGTCTGGCAGCAATTCATCTACGCGATGCACGGAGAAGGTGCGGTATTCATGCAATATTGGCTGATCAATTACGGCAGTGCATGCCCGGGCGGATGGTCGGGTGATGGCTCCGGCAGCTGTTACAGGAACAGTGACGATATCGCCGTGCCACCCATCGCCGCCAACCGACTGGGTAGCCTCAAGCTCATCGCCGAGGTCAACGCAGGCGGCAGCGATACGGTCACGCTGTTAAATGGGACGCAGGCCTACCGCGTCAGCGGCTCGGACAGCGTGCTGCAGTTGGCGTCGGTATGGACGGGCGCGGACTTCAACATTCTCGGCAACGGCAACGGCACGGGTGCCTTCCTCAATACCGGTTCCTCGGTCACCACCCGGTTGGCGGTGGACGATGGCACCAGCAAGGCGCCACGCTGTATCGGCAACGGTGCGGTGACCGGTGAGACCAACGATCTGCACCTGGGTAGGTGCACTGCCTCCGGCGGTAGCTCACCCGCTATCCGGTTCACCGGCACCAATTAACCGATGCATGCGCCGGGCATGCAGCGGCGCCTGAAGGCGGCACGGCGGTGGGCTCAGATCCGAGTGGAGCTACAACAACGTGCCGCTAAGGATCGCGGCAGCGATACTGAAATAAATCACCAGTCCGGTGACGTCGACCAAGGTGGCCACGAACGGCGCCGAGGCACTGGCCGGGTCGAAGCCGAAGCGTTGCAGCACGAACGGCAGCATCGAGCCGGAGAGCGAACCGAAGGTGACGATGCCGATCAGCGCTGCGCCGATGGTCAACGCCACCATCTGCCAGTGCGGGCCGTAGTCGTACAGGCCGGCGGTCTGCCAGATGGTGATGCGCACGATCGCCAGGATGCCGAGAATGGTGCCCAGGGTGAGCCCGGTCGGCAGTTCGCGCAGCGCCACTTTCCACCAGTCGCCCAGGCGTAATTCGCGCAGTGCCAGCGAACGGATCAGCAGCGAGGTGGCCTGCGAGCCGGAGTTGCCACCCGAGCTCATGATCAGCGGAATGAACAAGGTCAGCACCACCGCCTTGGAGAGCTCGTCTTCGAAGTGCTGCATCGCGCTGGCGGTGAGCATTTCGCCCAGGAACAGCACGCTCAGCCAGCCGGCGCGCTTCTTGATCATCTGGCCGAAGCCAATTTGCATGTACGGCTTGTCCAGCGCTTCCATGCCGCCGAACTTGTGCACGTCCTCGGTGGATTCGGCGATCAATGCGTCGAGCACATCGTCCACGGTGACGATGCCGAGCATGTGGCCATGCGTATCCACCACCGGGATGGCAAGCAGGTCGTGGCGACGGATCAGCCGTGCGACTTCTTCCTGGTCCAGCGTCGGGTTCACCGTGACTGGCGGATTGACCTGTGCCACGTCCAGGATCAGCGCCTCTGGCGCACCGGTAATCAGCCGGCGCATGGTCACCATTTGGTGGAGCACGCGGGTGTGCGGATCGAGCAGATAGATGGCATACACCGTCTCGCGGCTGCGCTCCACCTCACGGATGTGCTGCAGGGTGCGGCCCACCGTCCAGTCGGCCGGCACCGCTACGAACTCAGTGGTCATCAGCGCGCCGGCGATGTTGGGCGGGTAGCGCATCAGCGCCTGGATCGACAGCCGCGCCTCGGCACTGAGCAGCCACAGCAACGGCTGGCGCTGGTCGGCATCCAGGCCATGGAAAATGTCGGTGGCACGGTCGTCGGCCATCTGCCCAAGCAGGGACGCGGCCTGCTCGGCCGGCAGTTGCGCGACCAGGCCACTGGCATCGTGCAGCTCGGGTTGTTCGAGCAACTTCACCGCACGCGGCTGCGGCAACGCGGCCAGCACCTGCGCTGCGTCGTCGCGGTCGAGGGTGTTGAGATATTCCACCGCATCGGCCGTGTTGAGCTCGGCCAGGGGTGCGGTCAGTGCATCGACGCCTTGGGCAGGGCGCAGGGTCTGGTTGTACATGGGGTTCGCCTGGTGACGACCGTCGTCGATGACAGCTGGCGAACCTCAAGCCTCAGGCGCGCGTCAGCTGGGTCATCGACCCGGGTCTAGGGTGACTGTCGCTGGACATGAGAAAGGGCTCCGGTGAAGTGCGTACCGACCGGTGATCCGGGAAGCGGCGCGGCGCAGTCTGCGCGCCTCAGTCGGCTTGGTCAATGCCCTGTGCGATCGCCGCTTAAGTGGACTTCCGGGAAGCCGATCCGGCAGACCGCGATGGCCGCGCGCGCGCCGGCTACCAACGATCAGGCGGTCGCCGTGGACTGGAGCCATCTCGGTCCCACTGCTGAATTGGCCTGCAGCGATCATGCTGGCGGCGCGCGGCCCCCTGAGGCGATCGCCATACCTCGCCTGGGCGCTGGCAACCCCGATGCTGTCTGACATCCGGGCACGCCACCACTGGTACACCGACTCGGACAAGGCGCGCCGTCCGTGGCCAGACTGTAATGACGGCCAAGGCTCCTTGCTACGATCCGCTTCCCTGCACCCCCTGCATCACGTTGCCCGCTGCCATTGCGTCGGCCATCGCATCCACGTCGCATCGCTGCGCCTCAGGAGTTATCCATGTGGTCTTCCAGGTCTTTTCTGCTACGTCGCATCAGCCCGGTGTGCCTGTGCGTGACCGCTGGCTGGAGCGCGATTGGCATGGCGCAGGCCAGGCTTCCCGACAGTACGCCTGTGGAGTCGCATGAAACCGCGCCACACACGGCGCACGAGTGGGGCTACACCGGTCCGGAAGGCGCCGAGCACTGGTCAAAACTGGCAAAAGAAAACGTGCTGTGCGGCAACGGCCAGCAGAACAGTCCCATCGATTTGAAAGACGCCATCGACGCCGATCTGGGCAGCTTGTCGCTGGATTACGCCGCCGTGCCGCTAGCGGTGCGCAACACCGGCCACTCCATCCAACTGGATCTGCATGACGGCGGCAGGATGTGGACCGGCGGCAAACAGTACGAGGCATTGCAACTGCATTTCCATCATCCAAGCGAGCACTTGTTGAACGGCCGGCGTTTCCCGATGGAGGCGCATATCGTGCACCAGGGCCCGGATGGAACGCTGGGCGTGCTGGCAATCTTCTTTGAAACCGGCACCGCCAATCCCGCCTTCCAGCGTGTGTTGGACGCCATGCCGAAAGACAAGAATCACACGCAACTGGTCGCCAACGCCTTGATACGCGCCAGTGATTTTCTTCCGCCCAAGAATCAGCGCAGCTTCTATCGCTACGAAGGATCGTTGACCACGCCGCCTTGCAGCGAAACGGTGGATTGGGTGGTGCTCACTCAGCCGGTGCAGGTGTCGGAGGCGCAGATCAACGCATTTGAACGCGTCTATTCGTTCAACGCCCGCCCGCTGCAGCCGCTGGATCGCCGCTTTCTGCTCAAAAGCAGATGATTGTTTGATCCGACCGTTCACAGCTCACTGCACGGCACGGGCTGAACGGCGCGGTTGCCACAGAAGCGCGCACGTTACGCTGGTATCTACCGTGTAGAGACTCATGCGCCGGTGCTCGCATCGAGCCACGCGTGGCTCGCTCGGCGGCATCGCCACCGAATGCGGCACGTTGGCGCGAGTCGGTCAGCCACCTTGCGCTGCATAATGCATGCCTCAACGGAGAGTGCACATGCATAGCGGCGGTCTGGAACTGGCTCTGGTGCTGATGCTGGCCGCCATCGTAGCAGTGCCGGTTTTCAAACACTTGGGCCTGGGTGCGGTGTTGGCCTATCTGGTCGCCGGTGTGATGCTCGGGCCCGACGGCGTGGGCGTGGTGCAGGATGCCGAGCGCATCAGCGGCGCGGCCGAAATCGGCGTGGTGATGCTGCTGTTCGTGATCGGCCTGGAACTGTCGCCGGCACGTTTGAAGGTGATGCGCCATTCGGTATTCGGCGCTGGCGCTACCCAGGTGGTGGTGACCGCGGTGATCCTGGGCAGCTTGCTGATGGCGGGCGATCTGGGCTGGAAAAGCGCGCTGATCGTCGGCGTAGCGCTGGCGCTGTCGTCCACCGCAGTGGGCCTGCAACTGCTGGCCGAACGCAAGGCGCTCAGTAGCGACTACGGGCGCCTGGCGTTCGCCATTTTGCTGTTTCAGGATCTGATCGCGATCCCGTTGCTGGCGGCCATTCCGCTACTCGGCGGCAGCAAGAACGCCGCGCTGGAATGGCCCGACGTGGCCAAGGCGATCGCGGCATTGGCGCTGGTCATTCTGTGCGGGCGCTTTGTGCTGCGGTATCTGTTCAACATTGTGGCGCGCACGCGCATGCCGGAAGTGTTCACCGCCAGCGCCTTGCTGGTGGTGTTGGGCACCGCCTGGATCATGCAGGAGGCCGGACTGAGCGCCAGCCTGGGCGCGTTTTTGGCCGGCGTGCTGCTGGCCGATTCGGAATTCCGCCACGAGCTCGAATCGCAGATCGAACCGTTCGAAGGCTTGCTGCTGGGCCTGTTCTTCATCTCGGTCGGCATGGGTATCGATCTCGATCGCGTGGTCGCCGAGCCGTGGTTGATTGCTGCCGGTGTGTCGATATTGCTGGTGGTGAAGTTTTCGCTGCTGGTCGGGATCGGCAGCCTGGCCAAGCTGCCACTGCGTAGCAGCCTGATGCTGGGTAGCGTGTTGTGGCTGGGGGGCGAATTCGCGTTCGTGGTGTTCAATGAGGCCGATCGGGTCGGCTTGTTGGAGCCGGCCAATCACGACCGGCTGGTGGCGATCGTCGGCGTGTCGATGGCGCTGACGCCACTGTTGTTGCTTGGCGTGCAGCGCATCCTCAACGGGCCGCTGCGCGTGCATGCGCCCAAATCCGATCGCCCGTTCGACACCATCGAGGCGCAAACGCCCAAGGTGCTGGTCGCCGGCATGGGCCGCTTCGGCCAAGTGGTCGCACGCTTGCTCACTGCGCGGCATGTGCCGTTCGTGGCGCTGGAACACAACCCGGACACCGTGGAAGACCTGCGCCGGTTCGGCAGCCAGCTCTATTACGGCGACCCGACCCGCCCCGAGTTGCTGCGCGCTGCCGGCGCCGACCGCATCAAGGTGTTCGTGATTGCAGTGGACGACCCGGAAACCAACATCAAGACGGTGCTGCTGATCCGCCGCCTGTACCCGCAAGCCACGGTGTTGGCGCGTGCTCGAAATCGTCAGCACGCCTGGAAGCTGATGGACATGGGCGCAGAACCGTTCCGCGAAGTGTTCGCTTCCAGCCTGCAACTGGGCGAACGCGTGCTGACCTCGCTCGGCCTGGGCGAAGCGCGCGCGCGGGAACACGTAAAACGCTTCCGCCAACACGACCAAGACCTGCTGCGTCGCCAGCATCTGGTCTACGACGACGAGGCCAAGGTGATCCAGACCGCACGCGATGCACGCGCGGATCTGATGAATCTGTTCGAAGCCGACGTCAAGGCGGATGTCGATGGCGAGGCCGCGCCAACCACGCAGGATCGCTGAGCTTTTCGTAGGAGTGCGCCTGCGCGCGATGGGGCGTTATCGGTAGAGCCCCGTCGCGCGCAGGCACGCTCCTACGCGGATTCCCTGCATCCGCAGCGGCTGCATGTCGCTCGTAATTCCTCAGCGATGCGGTGTGCGCGATGCGGTTTTGCTGACCGACTTGTCCGCTGCGCTTTTGCCAGCCGCAGCTTTGCCGATGGTCTTCGCAGCGGCCTTTGCGACCTTCTTGGTTACGCGTCTGGTCACTGCTTTCTTTACGGCACTGCCCGACGACGCAGCCGCGTCTTGCGACGGTTTTGCTGCTGCGACCGATGCACGTTTGGCTGGCGCCTTGCGCACTTTCTTCGCCGTCTCCTTGGTGTTCTTCGCCGTCTTCTTAGTGGCTTTCTTGATCGGCGTTGCAGCGCTGCTACGTGCTTCCGGTGGACGACGCGGCGGTGGTTTGCGCCCCGGGGTGAGTGCGCGCCAGGCGTGCCCACCGTTCATCGCCAGCAAGGCATCGGCAGCCGACGGGCCGGCGCTGCCGGCGGCGTAGTTGGGGAAATCGCTGGGCGGTTGTTTCCATGCATCCAAGATCGGTTGCACGATGCGCCAGGCGCCTTCCACCATCGCCGCATCCTGGAACAGGCCGGCCTCGCCGTTCATGCAGTCCTGCAGCAGGCGCTCGTAGCCCACCGTGTATCCCTTGGGGAACCAATCGCGGTAGCGGAAGTCCATGCGCACTGGTGCGAGCGCGACCTGCGCGCCCGGGCGCTTGACGTCGAACTGCAGCGAAATGCCTTCGTCGGGCTGGATATGCAGCACCAGCCAGTCGGGGCCGTAACCGCCCACTTCGGTGCTGCGGAACGGGGCCAGCGGTGCAGGCTTGAAGCGGATCGCGATCTCGGTGGTGCGCTCGCGCAAACGTTTGCCGGTACGCAGGTAAAACGGCACGCCGGCCCAGCGCCAGGTGTCGACCTGCAGTTTCATCGCCACATAGGTTTCGGTTTCCGAATCTTCCGGCACCGTGTCTTCTTCGCGATACCCCGGCACCGCGCTGCGGCTCACCGCGCCAGAGGCATATTGGCCGCGCACCACGTCTTCGGGCTTGATCGGGCGCACCGCTTCGATCACCTCGGCGCGGCGACGATGCATCGCTTCGGTGGTGAATGCCGCCGGCGGTTCCATCGCAATCATCGCCAGCAACTGGAATAAGTGATTCGGCACCATGTCGCGTAGACAGCCGGTGGGATCGTAGAAGCGCCCACGACCTTCCACACCGATGGTTTCGGCGGCGGTGATTTGCACATGATCGATGCGGTCGCGATTCCACACCGGCTCGAACAAGCCATTGGCGAAACGGAATGCCAGAATGTTCTGCACGGTTTCCTTGCCGAGGAAATGATCGATGCGGAACACCTGATCCTCGTGCAACACGCGTGCGACGGTGGCATTGAGATGCTTGGCGCTGGGCAGATCGTGACCGAACGGTTTCTCCACGATCACCCGACGCCAGCCCTCGCCTTCGCGCTGTTTGACCAGCCCGGCTTCGCCCAGATTGAGCAGCACCGGCTCGAAAAAACGTGCGGCTGTAGCGAGATAGAACAGCACATTGCCCTGGGTGCCGTAGCGCTTGTGCAGTTTCTCCAGCACGCCATCCAGCGCCTGATACGCGCCCAGGTCGGTAAAATCGCCACGTAAATAATGCATGCGCTCGCGTAGCCAGTCCCAGGTGTCGGTATCGAATTCATCGGTCTGGAATTCGGCATCGCGGCTGCCGAGCAGTTCGGTCATCGACTGCCCCATGTTGGTCCGCCACGCGCGTTCGCTGATGTCGCCGTGGTCCATGCCGACGATGGCGAACGGTTCGCCTAACGCACCGGCACGACGCAGGTTGTACAACGCCGGCATCACCAAGCGCTTGGTCAGGTCGCCGCGTGCGCCTAACACCACGATGATGCACGGCGGTGTGGTCTCTTGCTCATTCATGGATGTGTTTCCTTTTCGCCCATGCGTCCGTGCAGGCGTAATGCCGCATTGACCAGGGCCACGTGGGAATACCCTTGCGGGAAGTTGCCGAGCATGCGTTTGCTGCGTGGGTCGTACTCTTCGGCGAGCAGCCCCACGTCATTGCAGAGCCCGAGCAGACGCTCAAGCAATGCGCGGGCCTGCTCGGTGCGACCGAGCAGTGCGTAGTTTTCCACCAGCCAGAAACTGCAGGCCAGGAAGGTGCCCTCGCCGGCCGGCAGCCCATCGGCGCTGTCGTCGGCGCGATAACGTTCGACCAATCCGTCGATGGTGAGATCGCGTGCGATCGCATCGGCGGTGGCGGCGATGCGCGGATCGTCGGCCGACAAAAATCCCACGATCGGAATCAGCAACAACGAGGCGTCCAAACGATCGGAGCCATAGCTCTGTACGAAGTGCCCGTCCGGATGCACGCCTTTCTCCAGCACTTCGGCGTGAATTTCCTCGGCAATACGGCCCCAATGCGCGCGCTTGACGTCCTCAGCATTGGTGATGCCATCGCGTGCGCCGCAATCGAATGCCAGCCATGCCATTACTTTGGAATGCACGAAATGGCGGCGTTCGTCGCGGATTTCCCAGATGCCTTCATCGGGCTGACGCCACAGCGTTTCGAGCGTATCCAGCATCTTTTCCAGCAATGAAGCAGACGAGCCATCGTCATCGGACGGCGGCGCCACGCCTGTTTGGCGTGCGTAATGGAAGGCGCCGATCAACTCGCCATACACATCGAGCTGGCACTGATCCACCGCGCCGTTGCCGATACGCACCGGGCCGGAGTTTTCATAGCCGGGCAACCAATGCGCTTCCCATTCCTGCAGCCGGCGTTCGCCAGCGATGCCGTACAGCGCCTGCAATTGATCCGGCGAACCGGCGATAGTGCGTTGCACCCAATCGCGGAACGAGACGGCTTCATCGCGATACCCGGCCTGCAACAACGCAATCAGCGTGAATACCGAATCGCGCAACCAGCAATAACGATAATCCCAGTTGCGCGCGCCGCCCAGTTGCTCGGGCAACGAGGCAGTGGGCGCGGCGACGATGCCGCCGGTGGGCAGGTAACTCAGCCCCTTCAACACCACCAACGAACGACGCACCTGCTCGGTCCACGGACCGACATCGGTACAGCGACGTGCCCAACCATGCCAGAACGCGGTGGTGCGCTGCAGTGCCTGTTCGGCATCGATCAATGGCGGCGTGGGTTGGTGCGACAGTCCGTGACTTAGCACAAACCAAGTGCTTTGGCCTTCGCGCAAGGTGAAGTCGGTTTCGGTGCCCATGTCTTCGCCGTGCAGCGTTTGCGGCGAGCGCAAGGCGAGTTGATCGGGACCGGCGATGGCGCGGATGCCATCGACGATCCGCGTCACCCATGGCACCGTGCGGCCGTAGTTGAAGCGGAAGGTCAGGCGCATATGCATCGGCACTTCACCCTGTAGGCAACGCACGATCCGCACCAGATGCTGGTGACTGTCGCTCTCGTCGCTGGCGACCATGAAGTCGACCAGCTCTACCGTGCCGCTGTCGGTGATCATCCGCGTATGCAACACCAGACTGTCGTCTTCGTAAGCGCGTTCGCTGCGGCAGTCGGCAGCAGGCGACAACGCCCATTGCCCGTGTTGCGCATCGCCCAGCAACGCTGCGAAGACTGCATCGGAATCGAAACGTGGCAGACACAGCCAGTCGATGGTGCCGCGGTGGTCGACCAGGGCCGCGCTGTGGCAATTACCCAACATTGCGTGGTCCTCGATACGCACGCTCATCGTATGGTCGCTTCCTTCCGGCGAGACAGGATGCAGTTTTACATGTGCGGTGTCGGGACTAGGTTACGAATACTCTGGCAAGCGCAGCAGTGATGACACCGTGTGTTACAAACTGCGTATTCAGTGTCGGATTGCCAATAAGCGTCGTCGTCGGGAATCTTTAGACAGATCACTCGGCAATGGAGCAGATACGCGGCGAAGCGTTTGCGCAGCAGCTGCAAATGGCGGCGCTCCATCGCCAGCACCACCTCTGCTTCCTGCAACAGCCCCGGCGTGACCTGCACTTGCGCATCTGCGGCCAGCCCGGCCGATTGCGTTTGGACACCAGGGCAGTCGGCGAACACGCGCTCGGCGGTGGAGCTACGCAGACGGTTGCGGCTGCACACGAACAGCACCCGCAGCGGTTGCCCGCAGCGCTGGCTCAGCGGCCTTCGCGCAGGAAGCGCGCCATCGACGACACGTCCGGCAGCGCAGGTTCGAACTGGCCGGCCACATCGATAAAGCCACGCATGATTGCGATCTCGCGCGGAGTGCGGTTGAGCGCGTCGCGGCGATCGGCATCGGCGCCGGCACGCAGCAGGCGCTGCACCAGCAGCGGCAGGCCGTGCAGTGCCGCCAGATGCAACGGACCGAAGCCACGTTGATCGGCCACATCCAACGAGACGTCTTCATCGAGCAGACGTTCGACCCCGGCTAGCACCACGTGTTCGTCGCAGGCGGTACCCGGTTCGGCACGCGCGCCCAGCAACAACAGCAACGGGCTGACCCGGCCACCGGCCAGATAGTCCGGGTCGGTGCCGGCCAGCAGCAAGGTGTCCAGCAAGGCCAGCAAGCGGCTCTTGTCGCGCGCGGTAAAGCCGTACAGCGCGGCGCAATGCAGTGGTGCCAGACCTTGGTCGTCGTTGGCGTGCACATCGGCCGCAGCGGTGAGCAGGCGCGCTAGGATGTCTGGCAGGCCCAGCGCGCACGCCAGCATCAGCACGGTGACGCCGCCGGGCAGGCGATGCTCGATCTGCGCGCCTGCTTGCAGCAGTGCAGCAACGATCTCAGTCTGGCGCATGCTCACTGCCGCCGACAGCGGCGTCGCGCCACTAGTGGCGGCGCGCTGCGGATCGGCGCCGCGCTCCAGCAGATGTGCGACGACACCAAGATGGCCGCCACCGGCTGCACGCAGCAACGCAGTGCAGCCTTGTGCGTCGACGGCATCGACCGGCAGGCCGAGGTCGATCAGGCGACGCACCGCATCGATGTCGCCGGTCATCGCTGCGGCCGGCACGTCCGCTTCGCGCAACGTGCGGCGCGGCAGCGACCAGATGCGCCAATCCAGCCAGTCGGCCAGATCGCGACGACCGGTCGACAGCGCCACACCCAGCGGAGTCTGCCCATCGGCAGCGCGCGCTTCCGGCGAGGCGCCTTGCTTGACCAGCAATTTCAGCGAGGCTTCACGGCCCAGCGCGGTGGCCAGATGCAGTGCAGTCATGCCGTGGCTGTCGCGTGCTTCGCGGTCCACGCCATGTTCCAGCAACCACTGCTGCAGGCGCAGCCAGCCCAAACGCACCGCAAGCGACAACGGCGGATCCCCGGCCGCCGACGGCGCGAACGGGTCGGCGCCGCGTTCGAGCAATTCCAGCGCCAACTGTTCCAGCCCGCGCGATGCCGCATCGTGCTGCACGCAGGCGCTGAGCAAACGCGTCAAACCGCCTGCGCCGGCCGGTGACACGCCATGATGCAGCAGCGCCTGCAATGCCGGCACCGCCTCCACGCCACGTGAGAGCAACGCAAACATCGGCACATCGCCGCATGCATCGCGCACTTCGGCATCGGCGCCGTGGCGCAGCAGCCAGTCGACCGCTTCGGCGTTCGAGGCCAGATGCGCGTCGTGCAGCAGGCCGCCGAGTTCTTCCGGGCCGCACAGCCGGGCCAGCGCGACCAACCCATCGCGTTGCCCGAACTGCAGGCCTTCGCGCAGCAGCACCAAGGGCGGGCGATCGGGCAGTACCGCAACGCCGCTAGTGTCGCCGTGTCCATCGCTCACCGCAGCCGGCAATGGGTAGCTGGGGTCGAGCAATTGCACGATCGCCCAGCGCCCGGCTTCGGCGGCCACATCCACGGCGCGACGGCCGTGCACATCGGCGCTGCCGGCGGGCACCTGCAGATCCAGCAGGCGCCGGATCAATGCCGGCGACACGCTGTCGGCGGCGCAGGCCAGCATCACGGCATTGCGGCCGTGGCCATCGATGGCCAGCACATCGGCCTTGCGTGCGACCAGGCATTCGAGCACCGCGCTGCGCGCCTGCCGCGCCGCGTCCAGCCACGGGGTACGACCGAGCAGGTCGCACGCTTCCAGATTGGCGCCGGCCGATAACAACGCTTCGACAATATCGCCGTGCCCGGCCAATGCAGCTTCGTGCAGGGCGCTGCGGCGCTGACGGTCGCGCGCATCCACGCGCGCCTTGTGCTTGAGCAGCAAGTGCACGCCGGCCGGGTCGTCTTCTTCGGTGCCGGCCGCGGCCAGCAGCACTGGTGCGCCGCCTTCCGGTTCGGAGTGCGCACCGCGTTCCAGCAGAAACTTGGCCAGACGCCAGTTGCCGACCTGACAAGCCATCGCCAGGGGCGAGTGGCCTTCGTTATTGAGCGCGTCGAGCTCGGCGGCGGCATCGCGCAACAGCGCGGCCACGCCCGGGTCGGAACTGCGCACCGCGTGATGCAATGGGGTGTTGCCGTCGTTGTCGGTGGCGCGCGGGTCGGCACCGTTGGCCAACAACGTCATTACCGCATCCGGGCGGCCATGCCAGCTGTCGCGTGTGGCGGCCAGCAATGGGGTCATGCCGCGATGCGATTGGTTGACGTCGACGCGACGTACGATCAACGCGCGCAGCAGGCGCAGATCCGGCAGCACTGCCGCCAGTGCGGGCAGGCTGCGTTGATCGCGCCACTCCGGCAGCGGCATTGCCTGCGGGTCGGCACCGGCCTCAAGCAACTGCAGCGCACGATCCACGCGGCCGCTGCGGGCGGCTTCGAACAATTCGGGCACCAGCTGATGCTGGGCGACCGGCTCCAGTGGGCGCGGTTCGGCAGCGGCTTCGAAGAAAAAATCGGCGGCGCACAACGCGGCCGGCGCATCGCTGCGCGCAGGTGCGGCGGTGCGTTGCAGCAGCAGATGCGCAACCGGCAGCAGCACGCTGGCGGCAATCGTCAAGCCCCAACGCAGGCCGCCAGACAACCAGCCCGGCCAGGCCAGCGCCACGGCCAGCGTACACATTGCCAGCACCAGCGCGGCCGCCAGCAGGCCGCGCCAGGCATGCAATTCCTGCGTGGCCAGCGCGTGCCAACGCGGCGCCAAGGCACCACCGTCGCGTTCGACCTCGCCCCATAGCGGCCAGGTCCGCCACAGCCCAAGCAAGGCGGCGCTGACCGCCACGCTCAAGGCCAACGCGGCGGCCAGACTGCCGCTATCGCGCAGGGCGGTCAGCGGCCAACTGATCAACGCAGCCAGGGCCAACAAGCCTACTCCCCAGATCGTCAGCAACGGCGGCAGTGACTGCGCGATCGCACGCGCCTGTGTCGGCAGTGCGCGCGTTCCGCGTGCCCACGACGACGCCAACGCGAAGGCCGGTTGCGCTAGCCACAACGTGACGGCAGCAACGCTGCTGCCGATGCCACCGAGCAAGCACAACACCGCACCGGCCACGCAGGCCAGCGCTGCGGCCCGCCACCGCGCGGTACGCTGTGGCTCAGTCATAGTCGCACTCGCCCGCCAGCACCACCGTCTTGGGCAGTTGCAGGTAGAAGCCGTGCTTGCTCAGCGCCTCGCGCACCGTTGCCACGTCGGCCTGCGCCAGACGGCGCTCCGGCGTCAGCGCCACCTCCAGCACGAACGCGAACGGCCACAGCTGCGCGCGCACGGCGTCGGGAAGACCGGAGAAGTCCTCACGCGTGGCGAGATAGACGAAGGTGTCCTGCTTGCGTTGGCTTTTATAGACGTAGGCGTGCATGCGCGCGTGGTCGCGCTCGAAGGAAGGTGGGTCGCAGGATTGTGTCCCAATTGCGCCGACGGCGAAAGCGCGGCACGCGCGAAAATCCCAGCCGCGTCAGCGACATGACCGTCACGTTCAGTTGCGCCATCCACGGGACACGGACACGCCGTCGATATACTGAGAGCACTTTTTGCCAGCCAGACCATCGTGAGCCAAGCGCAACATTCGTCCCAGATGGCCCCGGTCGCCGTCACCGCGTTCACTTCCACCACCGCGCTCGGCGCCGGGCTCGCCCCCCAGGTGGCCGCGCTGACTGCCCGCCGCAGCGGCCTGCGTCGCAACGATTTCGGCCTGCAACCGCTGCAGTGCTGGATCGGCCGCGTCGATGGCCTGGAAGACATGGCGCTGCCCGATGCCCTGCAAGGCTGGGACTGCCGTAACAATCGCCTGGCCTGGCTGGCCCTGCAGCAGGACGGCCTAGCTGCTGCGGTGCAGGCCGCCGCGCAGCGCTACGGCGCCAAGCGCGTGGCGGTGCTCATCGGCACCTCGACCTCCAGTGTCGGTGCCAGCGAAGAGGCGTATACGCGTTTGATCGAAGATGCCGACGGCGCACGCTTCCCGCACGATCTGGATCGCCCGATCGTGCATACCCCGCATTCGCTGGGCGACTTCGTGCAGCACGCCACCGGCCTGCGCGGCCCGTGCTTGACCGTGGCCACGGCGTGTTCGTCCAGCGCCAAGGTGTTCGCCCAGGCCGCGCGGCTGATCGACGCCGGAGTGGTGGACGCCGCGCTGGTCGGCGGTGTGGACACTTTATGCGGCAGCGTGCTGTTCGGCTTCAACGCGCTGCAGGTGGTCGCACCCGAGCCGTGCCAGCCGTTCGATGCGCGCCGGGTCGGCCTGAGCCTGGGCGAGGCCGGCGGCTTTGCGCTGCTCGAACGCCCCGCCGCGGCACCGGACGCAACGCTATGGCTGTATGGCTATGGCGAATCCAGCGATGCGCACCATATGTCCGCACCGCATCCGCAGGGCCTGGGTGCGCAGCTGGCAATGCGCGGCGCACTCGAACGCGCCGGTCTGGAGCCTGCAGCGGTGGGCTATCTGAATCTGCACGGCACCGCCACGCCGGCCAACGACAGCGTGGAAGCGGCGGCGGTGGCGGCGGTGTTCCCCGCCACCCTGCACGCCAGCTCGACCAAGGCCTGGGTAGGCCATACGCTGGGCGCGGCCGGCATCGTGGAATCGGTGATCGCGCTGCTGGCGCTGCGCGACGGCGTGCTGCCGGGCACGCTCAACAGCGAGGTCCCCGACCCCGCCTGCGGCCCGCAGATCCGTTTCGACAACGCCCATTCCAAGATCGATTACGCAATGAACAATTCCTTCGGCTTTGGCGGCAACAATTGTTCGCTGCTGTTCGGGCGGGCATGCTGATGCTGGCTGCCACCATCGAAGGGATCGGGTTCTGGACCCAGGGCCTGCCCACCTGGGACGCCGCGCTCGCGTTCGTGCGCGGCGGCGAGCTACAGGACACCGCGGCACGCCCGGCACCGCAGTTACTGGCCGCCAACGAACGCCGCCGCGCGCCGGACACGGTGGCGGTGTCGCTGGAAGCCGCGCTGGCGGCCTGCACCGCTGCCGGCCGCGAACCGGCGCGCCTGCCGTCGGTGTTCACTTCCACCTATGGCGATCTGGCCATCACCGACTACATGTGCACCACCCTGGCCAGCGACCCGACCGCCATCTCGCCGACCAAGTTCCACAACTCGGTGCACAACGCCGCGGCTGGCTACTGGACCATCGGTACCGGGGCGATGACCCCGGCCACGGCGATCAGCGCCAGTGCCGCCAGTTTCGCGCAGGGCCTGCTCGAGGCACTGGTGCAGCTCACCGCCAGCGTGGACTCGGTGTTGCTGGCCGCTTACGATGCCCGCTCGATCGGGCCGCTGGGCCGGGTGGCGCCCAGCCAGGGCCTGCTCGGCGCGGCGCTGGTGTTGGGCGCGCCCGGCCAGGCCGGCAAACCGCAGTTGCAGATGCGCCTGGACGACGGCACGCCGTCGCCCGCTGATGGCCCGTTGTCGCGGCATGCCGCCGGCAATGCGATGGCGCCGATGCTGCCACTGTTCGACCTGCTCGCCCACAGCGGCAACAGCGGCAACAGCGTCGCACTGTACGCCGGCCCAGGCCGCGTGCTGCGCGTGGAGGTCCAGCGGTGAGCCGGCTGCCGTTGAGCCGCGAGGACACCGCGATTTTAGTGCCGGCCTTGAATGAGGCGCTGCGCATCCGCGAAGTGGTCAACGATGCGCTGACTTACTGCTCGCACGTGATCGTGATCGACGACGGCTCCGACGATGGCACCGCCGATTGCATCGCCGATCTGCCGATCACCTTGATCCGCCATCCGCAGCGCATGGGTAAAGGCGCCGCGTTACGTAGCGGTTTTGCGCAAGCCCAGCGTCTGGGCATGCGCGCAGTGATGACCATGGACGGCGACGGCCAGCACAAGGCGGCCGATTTCCCACGTCTGCTGGCTGCCGCCAACCGTCACCCCGGTTGTGTAATCGTCGGCGCACGCATGCGCAGGCGCGCCACCCAGCCCACCCTCCGCCGCATCGGCAACGATTTTGGCGACTGGGGCATCGCCTGGGCCTGCGGCTTCCAACTGGTCGACAGCCAGAGCGGCCAACGGCTGTATCCGGCCTCGGTGTTCAGCCTGCCCGACGTGCCTGGCGAAGGCTTCGTGTTCGAAGCGCAATTGCTGATTTCCGCCGCCCGCCAGGCCGGCGCGCGCGTGGTCGCAGTGCCGATCGAAACCCGCTATGCCGGCACCTCGCCCGGCACGTTTCGCAAGAGCCATTTCCGGCTGGTGCGCGATCTTTGGGAAATCACCTCGCATGTGGTCGCCCAAGCCTGGAACTACGGGCATATCTGGCGCGAGTACCGCCGCGTACACGCCAACCCGGTGCTGATTGACGACGCTGACGGCGAATTTGCTACTGTGCCTGCGGTCACCAAGAGCAACCAATCCCCATGAATGCACAGCGTGCCGATGTCGTTATCACTGGTGGTGGCCTGGCCGGCCTGAGTCTGGCCCTGCAGCTACGCCAACGCGATCCCGAGCTGGCGATCACCGTGCTGGAGCGCCGCGCGCACCCGGTGCGCGAGGCCGCGTTCAAGGTCGGTGAATCCACGGTGGAAATCGGCGCGCATTATTTCGCCGAGGTGCTGGGTTTACGTGAGCATCTGGAAACCGAGCAGATCCGCAAGTTCGGTTTTCGGTTCTTTTTTTCCGACAAGCGCGGGGACATCGATCGCTGCACCGAGCTGGGCGTCAGCCAGATCCTGCCGACGCCGTCGTGGCAGATCGATCGCGGTCGCTTCGAAAATTTTCTCGGCGAACGCGCCCGCGCGCAGGGCATCGCCTTTGTCGACAGCTGCAGCGTCAAGGGCGTGGATCTGTCCGATGACGATGCCGACCACGCCGTGCGCTACGAGCGCGCCGGCGAGCCCGGCACGCTGAGCGCACGCTGGGTGGTGGATGCCAGCGGCCGCGCTGGCCTGCTCAAGCGCAAGCTGGGCCTGACGCAGGACAACGCGCACGACGCCAATGCGGTGTGGTGGCGCGTGGAAGGTTTGATCGACCCCAATGGCTGGTCGCAGGACAGCAGCTGGCTGCAGCGCTGCACCCCGCCGGATCGCTGGCGCTCGACCAACCACATGTGCGGGCCGGGCTATTGGTTCTGGCTGATTCCGCTCTCCTCCGGTGCGCATTCGCTGGGCATCGTCTGCGATGCGGACATGCATCCGCTGGAGACGATGAACACGCACGAGAAGGCGATGACCTGGCTGCGCACGCATCAGCCGCAGGTCGCCGCCACCCTCGACAAGGCCGACTACCGGTTGCAGGACTTTCTGTTCCTGCGCAAGTTTTCGTATAGCTGCAAGCAGGTGTTCTCGACGCAGCGCTGGGCACTGACCGGCGAAGCCGGGTTGTTCCTGGACCCGTTCTATTCACCGGGCAGCGACTTCATCGCCATTTCCAATACCTACATCTGCGAACTGATCGGCCGCGACCGCGCCGGCAAATCGCTCAGCCCGTACGCCGAGCTGTATCAGCAGCTGTATTTCTCGTTCTACGAAAGCACCCTGACCCTGTATCAGGATCAGTACGCACTGTTCGGCGACGAACAGGTCATGCCGGTCAAGGTGATCTGGGATTACACCTACTACTGGTCGTTGCTGGCGCCGCTGTTCTGCAGCGGGCGCATTGCCGATCTCAGCTTGCTGGCGCGCATGAAGACCGACTTCCTGTACGCGCGCGACATGAATCTGGCGATGCAACGCGTGCTGCACGACTGGGGCGTGCACAACATCGCACAAGGTGTGGCCACCGGCGACGGACGATTGCTGGATCAGTATCTGATCGGCTGGTTCAACGAACTCAATAGCGCGTTGCACGACACGCTGGACGACGAAGCCTTTGCCGCACGCATCCACAGCAATATCGCGCGCATGGCAGTGCTGGCGCGCGAGATCCTGCAGCAGGCACGTCAACGCCACCCCGACCTGCCCGACCACGGCCTGGACGCATTGACCGCCAACGCCAGCGGCAATCAGATCCTCACCGCGACTTGGTACGCCGATGCGGCGTAGTTAAGAGCCGCTAACAAAACGTCGATGCGCGCACGCCGGCTGGCCTGCGTGCGCCGATGCTCGCTGAGGCGCTGCGCATGATCGGGCAGATACTGCCGAGCGTGCCGGTGACGGCGCAGTTCGCGGCTGATCGTGCTGGGCGCGCGCTCCAACGCATCGGCGATGGCCCGCATCGACATCCCGGTTTCATATAACGCATGCAAACGGTATCGTTCTGACAGGTCCAGGCGGCTGGATGGCATGGGCAACTCCACTTGGCGGTGAAGTCGTCAGGTCAGGTCGCCTGGACCACTTCACAACCGTTGATGTTGCGATCCAGAGTTGAAGACGCCCCCGAAATTCACTGAGAATCCCGGGAGGTTCTTGAAACAGTTAACTTCAAGCCGCGTCAACATTTAAGACCTATTATCAATATCATGAACATACAACAAATTATTCAGCCCATCCCACCATTGATGCCGATAACCTGGCCATTGATGTAACCGGCAACCTCCGAGCATAGGAACGCGACCAATGCTGCGACTTCGTCGGGCTTGCCGACGCGCCCGGCCGGCACCAGTTGCTTGATCACTTCGGGCGCGAAGCTTTCGCCGACCATCTCGCTTTCGATCACGCCCGGCGCAACGACATTCACCGCAATGCCGCGGCTGGCCATTTCGCGCGACAGCGATTTGCTGGCGCCGTGCAGCGCGGCCTTGGCCGCGGCGTAGTTGGTCTGGCCGCGATTGCCCAGCACCGCCGCCACCGACGACACGCTGACGATACGGCCCCAACGCGTACGCGCCATCGGCAGCAACAGCGGCTGGGTGGCATTGAAGAAACCATGCAGCGACACATCGATGACCCGATGCCACTGCTCGGCGGTCATGCCCGCCATCGGCGCGTCGTCGTGGATGCCGGCGTTGTTGACCACGATCTGGATCGGGCCGACTTCCAGCAGGCTTGCCAGCGCCGCGGCACTGGCCTGGGCATCGGCCACATCGAACGCCACCGCTTCTGCGCTACCGGCGTCGGCGACAATCGCTGCAACTACCTCTTCGGCTCGGGCGATATTGCGATTGGCATGCACGATCACGTGCCGGCCCTGCGCTGCCAGATGCCGGCAGATCGCACCGCCCAGATCGCCGCTACCGCCGGTGACAAGGGCGCGGCGCTGTGGAATGGAAGTGCTCATGAAAGCCTCGATGGAAGCTGCGGAAACGACGGCGGAAAGAGCTTCATCCTAACGACTGGCAGCAAGCGCAGGAATAGATCGCCAGCATTTTGATCGCCCACATTCCGTAGGAGCGCGCCAGCGCGCGATGGCGTTATCGCTCGCCGTATCGCGCGCAAGCGCGCTCCTACAGTTAGGTGGCCTGCGCAGCACCCAACATCACCGTGGCACGCCCTTCTGCCAGCAACTGCTCGCCGTGGGTCAAGCGAAAACTGTACTGCTGGCTATCCTCGCCCTGCATCAATACCTGTGCTTCGCACACGATCGCATCGGCCAGCTCGTCCAGATAGGCGACATGCAGCTCCACCGCACGCAGCGCCACCAGCATGCCCGGGCGCACCGGCGTGCCGGATGCGCGGCCAAGCAAGCCGCCATGTACGGCGATGGCTTGCGCACCGTATTCGCACAGATGCAGTGCGCGCAGGCGGCCATTGGCGCGTAGCGGATGCGTAGCGCTGCGATGCGTGCCACTGCGCAACACGATGCGCTGCGCATCCCAGTGGACCACTTCTTCCCACAGACACATATTGCCCTGGTGCGGAATCAATGCGGCAATCGCCTCACGTCCTTGCATGCGTTTCTCCAGTTGCTGCGCGTTCCAGCGCCGGCTCGCGCGACACCAGCAGGGCCAGAATGAAATTGAACAACACACCCAGCGCCACCGTGCTGCCGATCGCACGCAACACCGGAATGCTGGACGCGGCCAACAAGGCGAACACCAGCAAGGTCATCAGGCTGCAAACGATCAGCGCATGCAGCGTGCGTAGCTGGTCGGCGTGATCGTCGCCTGCGTGGTCGAAAAACAGCGCGTAATCCAGGCCCAGCCCGGCCGCCAGGATCAGCGCGATCAGATGGAACAGGTTGAGCTCCACGCCGGTGCCGCGCAGGATCGCCAGGATCAGCACGGTGGTCAGCGCCATCGGCAGCAATACGCGCACGATCCGGCGCGGGCTGCGCAATGCAATCGCCACCGTCACTGCCAACAACAATGCGGCCAGCACCAACGCACCGAGCACGCGTCCGCGATAGGCCGCGACCAGGGATTCGGACGCGTCTTTCAGATCCAGCAATTGCGCGCCGCTGCCCTGCACCGCTGCGGCCAATACCGCCGGATCGCGTAATCCGGTCAGCGACACCAGTGCGGTGCTGCGATCGCTGCGCCCCAGCAACAGCCCGCCCACCGAGGTCGCCAGCGGCGAGCCGGCCAGATCCTTGGGCAGCAGCGGTGCGGCGCGCTTGGCGGCATCCAGATCCTGCAGGAATGGCGCAAAAGCATCGCTGCGGAACGGCGTGGCGGCCACCGCGCGGTCGGTCAGCGCACGTGCCTGCGCGGCATCGGGCAACGCGGCCTGACGCGCACGCTGGGTCTTGGCGCTGGGCAGATAACGCGCAGCCATGTCGTAGCCGGTCAGCGCACCGGCGCGCACCAGTGCGTCCAGCCGCGGGCGCAACTGCTCGCTGGCCTGCAACGCCGCCTCGTCGTTGGCTGCGGGCAACGCGAGCACGTAACGCACATCCGGCGCGCCCAGTTCCTGGCGCAACTGGGTGTCCTGTGCCAAGGCCTTGGGTGGCACCGGGGTCAATTTCGACAGATCGTTCTGCCAGAACTGCCCCGGCGCAAACGCGATCACGGCGATGCCGATCAGCGCAGTCACCGCCAGGCTGTTGCGCGGCCGCGGCAGCCGCGCGATGCCGCGCCACAGCGCGGCAAGCAAGCGCGAATCGGCGTAGTCGCGTGGGGCCGGATCGATCAACCACGGCAGCAACCAGCGCGTGGTGATCGCCGCAGTGGCCAGCCCGGCGATGGTGAACACCGCCAGCTGCCGCAGACCATCCACCCCCGAAAACAAGAAGGTGACATAGGCGATGCAGGTGGACACCACGCCGGTGGCCAGCGTCGGCCACAACTGCCGCGCGTTGTCGCGCGGATCCAGGCCCGGGCGCTGGTGACTGAACAAGTGGATCGGATAATCCTGCACCACGCCGATCAGGGTGAACCCGAACGCCACGGTAATGCCATGCACGCCATCGAACAACAATGCCACCGCGCCCAGGCCAGCCAGCCCCGCGCTTGCCAGCGGCAACACGCCGAGCACCGGAATCTTCCAGCTGCGGTAGGCGACCAGCAGCAGCAAGACCAGGCCCACCGTATCCAG
The DNA here is from genome assembly GCF_017603965.1 of Xanthomonas fragariae. Classification (NCBI taxonomy): domain Bacteria; kingdom Pseudomonadati; phylum Pseudomonadota; class Gammaproteobacteria; order Lysobacterales; family Lysobacteraceae; genus Xanthomonas; species Xanthomonas fragariae. The sequence continues at coordinate 3,834,741 of NZ_CP071955.1, forward strand.
CGTGCCGATCCACTGCGCCTCGCCTTGCGTGCGCGCGGTAATTTCCACCGCGAATGCGCCTGGGCCGGTCAGCGTCAGTCGCGTCCTGGTGCCTTTGCTGACCCTGGCGAAGGCCGCTTGTACGGCCTCGTAAGCCAGCTGCTGGCCGGTGGGGTCGAACCCGGCTACGCGCGTCTGCACGATCAGCAAGGCCGAGGTACCGGCACGATCGAACCACACTGCGTTGCGCGTCTGCGGTGCGGCAGCCGGCTGCAAGATTTCTGCAAAATGCAGCACTTCCAGCGTGGGATCGCGCGGCAACAGCGGCTCCACTATCGCGGCCGCGGGCGAGCCCAGATCCTGCACGCGCGACTGCAATGCCGCTTCCAGGGTTTGCGCATCCAGCGGCGTCTTGTCGAAGCTGTCGCTGAGCAGATAACGGTACGGCAGCAAGCGCTCGGGAATCGCATCGAGCCCCGCATTGCCACCATTGCCCACCAGCACGAACAACTCCGGCTGTGCAGCCAGGGCGCTCCGCAACTGCTGCGACTGCTCCGCCAGCGTGGCCGGGTCGCTATTGGATAAGGACATCAGCAACAGCCGCGAACCAGGGCCTTCGCCAAGTTCTTCGATGAGGAGTTTTTGCGCAGGCGTGCGCGGGGCGGGCATGAATTTGCGAAGGTCTCCTGACACCCTGAGCGTCTGGCTCAAACAGAAACCTGCGACCGCCAGCAGTGCCAGCCACAGCAGCGCCAGCCCGATGCGGCGGTTTGCATTCAATTCAAGCGGCATACCAAAGCCCTGCTACGACGGCAGAATGTCGGCTGGCCGCGCGCGCGATGACGCCGCAAAAGCGTCTTTATTCTGCTCGGCGCATACGGCACCAGCGCCTCTTGCTTGCCGAGGACGGTCGTTTGTCTGTTGCTAAAAGCGTGTCCCGACTGCGCACGCAAGACCCACACGCAGTGCGTCACTCGCCAAAACCATGGCACAACGTCGTCAGCGCCGCCGCATCGATGACGCTCGCAGCGTCACGTGCCGCACCGGCCAGCAGCGTGCGTTGCACCTCGCCCTTGACAGGCAGGCTTTCGATGCAACGCAGCTCATCGTTGCGTCCGTACAGACGCAACTCGCGCACCTGCTTGGCGACGGCGGCGTCCTTGGGCTGCAGCGTCAGTTGCCACGCCTTAGGCTGGCCTTGTCCACTGACGCGGTATTGCTGTTCCAGCAGCGCGCGGTCGCCGACCAGCAACGCGCCGAAGCCGGACTTCAATCCGGCCAATTCGGGCACGCGGCTCAGCGAAAACCGCCGCGGCGGTTTGCCTTCGCGTTCCAGCACGCCTTCGTCGCCTTTCAAGGTGGTGGTCTCGCGATACGGCAGGCTGACTTCGCGCACCAGCGTCTGCGCATCCGGGCGACGGTAGTGGCCCTGCACGCGCAGCGGCGTCTTCAGCAGAGCAGAACCACGCAGTTCGACAAACTCGGTGCCGACCGGCGCGGGGCGAGCCAAGCCCTGCAGCACTTGACCGACGTCCAGCGTCTCAGGCGGTGCGGCGCATAGCGGTGCGGCGCTGAACAGCAGTATCAGCATCCACGGCAGGGTGCGGCACATCGGCATGGTGGGTGTTCCAGAAATCGTAGAAGTTGAACCAGTTGTAAGGCGCGCAGCATGTGTAATGTTCCAGCCTGGCGGCGTAATCGCGCATGAGTAACGCAAGCGCCGGCGCACGCTGGCGACGCGGTACCTCCAGGCCTTCGCTGAACGTCTCGAACGCAAGTTCGTAATGATTGCCGCCGCGATACAGGCCGAACGCCAGCACCACTGGCACCTTGAGCGCAGCGGCGATCAACCATGGCGAAGTCGGAAACATCGCGTTACGGCCGAGGAACATCGCAGGTAGCGCCGGGTCGCCCTCGCGCGGGCGATCGATCAGCAGCGCGACCAGCGCACCGGCGTCGGTGGCCTCCTTGATCGCCATGACGATCGAGGTGGCATCCATGCCGGCATCGATGATATCGGCAGCCAATTGCGGATTGAGCGCGCCCAGCAGATCGGTCATGGCGCGGTTGTGCGCCTTGTCCAGCACCACCTTGACCTGCACGTCCGGGCGTTCGGTGGCCAGCACGCGCAGCGCGTCGAAGCTGCCCAGATGCGAGCCGAAGATCAGCACGCCGCGGCTGCGCTCCATTTGCGTGTGCAGTTGATCCAGCCCGGTAATGTCGACACGGAAGCGCTGCATCTGCCCGCACAGCATGTACACGCGGTCCAGGATCGTCGAGGCGAAGGTATGGATATGCCGAGCCACATCGCGCAGCCTGGCCGGGCGTCCCAACACGCGCGCCAGGTAGGCGCGCGACGCGGCGCGCTCGGGCGCACGCACCAGCAAAAAGTAAAGCGTGATCGGGTATAGCAGCGTCCGTGCCACCGACCGTCCGGCGTGCCGGGCGATGCCGCGGATCAACCACAGCGCAAAACGCCCGCCACCTTCCGGACGCTTCTTCCAATGCTTGCTCATGCCGCCGCCTCCGCTACCAGTTCGCCACTGACCAGCAACACGCCTGCACGTTGCACGCGAAAACGCCAACGCGGGCCATCGCCATCCAGCGTCACCGAGGCGGTCTGGCCGGGCAGCAACGGCTGTACGAACTTTACCTGCGGCAAACGTGCTGCGGCCCTTGGACCATGCAGCGCTTCCACCGCCTGCAGCACATGGTCGAGCACGACCACGCCAGGCACCACGGGGCGACCGGGAAAATGCCCGGGTAGGCAGGGATGATCATGCGGCACAACGAAATCCATAAGCGCAGAACTCAGATCCTGGGTTGAAGCATTGCAGCCACGACCTTGTGTGCCTGCTCGGTCAATTGTTGGCGGTCCGGCGCATCCGGAACGGTCACCGCGATCGGGTCGCCAATGCGTACGCGAATGATGCCGGGGCGCACCCTGAACAGACCATCCACCGGCAGCACCTTGCCACAGCCATCCACGGCAACCGGCACGACCTGCACACCAGCATCGATAGCGGCCTGCAGCAGCCCGGCCTTGAATGGCAATAGTGCGCCAGTACGACTGCGCGTGCCTTCGGGAAACAGACACAACTGTTTACCCTCGCGCAGCAGCGCAGCGGCCTGGCGTCGCACCATCGCCCCGGCACGGCGGCTGTCGCGGTCCAGAAACAGCATGCCGGTGGCCCGCGCATACCAATTCACGAACGGCACCTTGAGCATTTCGTCTTTGAGCAGAAACCGCAGCGGCACCGGCAGGGCCATGAACAGCACGCAAATATCGATGACGGACTGATGATTGCTGACGAACAGATAATTCCTGGACCAGTCCACCCGCTCGCGGCCTTCCACGATCAGTTTGGCCCCGGCGCCACGCAGCAGCACCGGCGACCACATCCAGCCACCCATGCGCAGCAGCCGATCAGCATCACGCGTGATCGCCAGCACCGCCAATGCATACACGATCCCGCCTGCGGTGAACGTCAGCGTGAAGGCTAATTGCAATAGGTTGAACACAGCCCACGCCAATCGCAACGGCATCCTTGGCAACGGCATTTTTGTCTTGTCCCGGAAAATATGCACGTACGTCGCTATCCATGGCCACGCACTCAGCGCAGCAGATCGCGCCAGAATTCCGGCCCGAGCCGCGCCATCTGGTGCAGGAAGTCTGGCAGATTACGATAGGGACGCTGTGGAAACCAGCGACCGCGCAATAGATATTCAGCCACAAAGAAGCCGCCAACTACGCCATAGGCCAGCAGATTGGCGAACAGCGAGGCACGTGCATCGCTGATTGTCAGCGGAGAATCGTATCCCAATTGCACCAGCACGCCACTGGGTTCGGCACATAGACCGAGCACTAGGTTGACCAGGGTCAGACCACACAACAGCAGCGCCCAGGCCAGGGTGAGACGGCGGGTATAGCGGTATTGCTCGGGCGAGATCGGCATGCCGGCCTGGCGATACAGCCCTTCGACAATGCAGGTGATCAGCGGCGTGCGCCCGGGGCGCAGGCTGCGCCCGAAGAACCAGGCGATCCCGCCGGTGAACACCACCGGCGGCGCGGCCAGCAGCAACATCGCGTACGGTGAGTGCCACAATGCGCCCAGGCCGACCAATGTCAGCAGCGCCAAAGCCCAGGCCCAGGCCCGGCGCGCGGCCATCGGTTCGATCAACACCATCAGCACCAACAAACTGCCCGCGATGACGGCCAGATCGGGGCGATGGCTGGCATTGGCCCAATGCGCCAGCGGCGAATACGCCAGCGCCAACAGCACGCCCAGCCCAAGCACCCACGGGGGCGCATCGCTAGGCGCTGACGGCGGGACCTCAGACGGTCTTGTGGGTTTGGACATGCGCCGACAATGCGCGCAGCGACGCGAAGATACGACGATTTTCATCGGTGTCCGAGCGCAGCTGGAAGCCATAGCGCTTGCTGATCGCCAGCGCCAGTTCCAGCGCGTCGATCGAGTCGAGCCCCAACCCGGTATTGAACAGCGGCGCCTCCGGATCGATGTCGGCGGGCTGGACGTCTTCCACGTTCAGACTTTCGACCAGGAGTTCGGCCAGTTCACGTTCGGCGGCGGTTTGCGAGGACATCCGGAGCTTCCACAGGTGAGGGTCGAGCGAGGAGATTGAGAACAAGCAACAAGCATCGCGGGCGACCATTGGATTTCGATGGGCACCGCGTCGAACCGCAGTGTACGTTGCCGCACCTGCCGATCCGGGCACCGACCACGTTCGACTGGCGGCCGCACCGCCATGTTGTCGGCTGTTGTTCGAAGTGGATCGGCGGCCGGCACAGCTGTAAGGGCCGTCTGTCAGGCTATCATGTCTGAATGATGCTCGCTCGCTGCAGGTTCGTTCCAAGATGACTTCCACTGCTGTTAGCTCAACCCCGGAAGCCGGTCCGGCCCTAGGCCCCGAGTGTCCGGATGTCTTGATCATCGGTGGCGGTCCGGCAGGTTGCGCGGCGGCCATTGTGCTTGCCGAGCTCGGCTGGTCGGTCACCCTGCTCGAAAAAGAGCAGCACCCGCGCTTCCATATCGGCGAATCGTTGCTGCCGATGAACATGCCGATCCTTGAGCGCCTGGGTGTGCTCGAAGACGTGCGTGATATCGGTGTGCTCAAGCTTGGCGCCGATTTCCCCAACGATAGCGGCGGCTACAACACCTTCCGTTTTTCGCATGCGCTCGATGCCAGAGCCGATTACGCCTTTCAGGTACCGCGTGCGCAGTTCGATCAAATGCTGTTCAAGCGCGCGCGCGCGGTCGGCGTGGATGCGCGCGAGCAGGTCAAGGTCGAGCGGATGGAGTTCGATGGCAAACAACCGGTGCTGCAGGCACGCACTGTGGACGGCGGCGTGCAGCACTTCCGCCCGCGCTATCTGCTCGATGCCAGCGGTCGCGACACTTTTTTGGGCAACCGCTTCAAGCTAAAACGCGCCAATGCCAGGCATCAATCGGCCGCATTGTTCAGCCATTTTCGTGGGGTGGCGCGCCGACCGGGCGAGGATGCCGGCAACATCAGCATCTACCGGCATGCGCATGGCTGGATGTGGCTGATCCCGCTGCCGGACGACATCATGAGCGTAGGCGCGGTCTGCTACCCGGAATATATGAAGACGCGCAAGGGCGACAGCGAAGGCTTTTTCATGCGCACGCTGGCGCTCAATCCGGAGCTCAGTGCGCGCATGATGGGCGCCGAGCGCGTGGCACCGGTGCACGCCACCGGCAACTATTCCTACGAATGCACGCAAATGGCCGGGCCGCGTTGGTTGATGCTGGGCGATGCCTATACGTTCGTCGACCCGATGTTTTCGTCCGGCGTGTATCTGGCCATGCATAGCGCCGAGCGCGGTGCAGCAATGGTGGATCAGGCTCTGCGCGCGCCGCAGCACGAGGCAAAACTGCAACGCGCGCTGCAGCGCGACCTCGCGCGCGGCGTGGATGAATTCAAATGGTTCATCTACCGCTTCACCTCACCGACCATGCGCGCCTTATTCGCGCAACCGCAGAACACCTTGCAGATGGAACAGGCGGTCGTCGCGATGCTGGCCGGCGATGTCTTCGACAGCCCGAAAGTGCGCCTGCGCCTGCGTGCCTTCCGCGCCATTTATGCACTCACCACCTTGTCGATGATGCCGCACGCCTGGCACTCCTGGCGCCAACGCCGACGCCAAGCCAAGCTCGGTTTCGACGGCGACACCTTGCAAAGAGACGCGCAATGACCGCGTCCCAGGCCCAGACCACGCGCGCTGTGCGCCATCCCCGCCTGCAGGTCGATTATGTCGACCAGACCGACCCATTCACACTGCTGGCCAATCCGCACGTATTGGCCGTGTTCGGCTTTGGCGATGCCGCACCACGCCTGGACGACCCGCGTTATCTACGCGTGCCGTTGCAGCCGTATCGGGCCAGCGTGCTGGAAGTGTGGCGCACCAATGCGTCGGTGCGCAGTGGCCGCGACGGCAACATTGCCTGGTCCAGCGACGGGCACCTGCAATTCGGCGTGATCGAGATCGACGAGCAGGATGTCGACATCGAAGGAGCCGCTGCGAAAGCGTACGCGCAGATCACTGCGTTCGTCAGCGGCAGCCAGACACCGCGCCTGCTGCGTATCTGGAATTGCCTGGATGCGATCACTTTGGGCACCGGTGACCGCGAACGCTATCGGCAATTCTGCGTGGGCCGCGCACGTGGCCTGGGCGCGTTCGATACCGCACAGTTGCCCGCCGCCACTGCGGTCGGGCGCTGTGATGCCGAACGTATCATCCAGATCTACTGGCTGGCAGCCGCCGATGCCGGCACTCCGTTGGAAAATCCACGCCAGGTCAGCGCATACAACTACCCGCGCCAGTACGGCCCGCAGCCGCCAAGTTTTGCGCGCGCCATGCTGCCGCCTGCCGGCAGCGACATGCCGCTGCTGCTGTCAGGCACCGCCGCCGTGGTCGGGCATGCCTCAATGCACGCCGGTCAATTACTGACGCAGATGGAAGAAGCCTTCGCCAACTTCGACGCCCTGCTCGGCGCCGCGCGTCAGCACGCACCGACCCTACCCGCGCAGTTCGGCGCAGGCACGCGCCTGAAGGTCTACGTGCGCGAACACGACGACCTGCCCAAGGTCGCGCAAGCCCTGGACGCCCGCTTCGGCGATGCCGTTCCGCGCTTGTTGCTGCATGCAGTGATCTGCCGCGCTGAGCTGGCGGTGGAGATCGATGGGGTGCATGGGTGTGATATGCAGGCAGTCAATCCCGACGCTTGATACAACACACCGGTAACGCTCCATGTGAGACCCGCAATCAGCCGTTGAGCAACCCCAGCACCACCTCGCGCGGCAGTTTGCCGGTTTCGTTGCGTGGCAGTGCGGCAAGTTTGCGCAGGCGGCGTGGGAGGAAGACGGTGTCGACGCTGAGGCGTAGTGCGTCCAGGATCTGCGCTTCGTCCAGGGTTGGGGCAACCACCAGTGCGGCGATGCGACCGACCGCCTGACCGGGGTCGGGTGCGAGTTGCACGATGGTGCCGTCGACGACGCCGGGAATGGCGAGGAGGCGACGGGTGAGATCGGCCAGCGATGCGCGTTTTCCGGCAATTTCCAGCAAATCGGCTTGCCGGCCGCGCACCCGGAAACGGCCGTCGTCGGCCACATCCATCATGTCGGCCAGCAACACTGGCGTGGCCAGATGCGGCGCGTACACCAGGGTGCCGGTCGCCTGCGTCTCAAGACGTACGCCCGGCAGTGGTGTCCAGGCGGCTTCCAGCGCGGTGCGGCGCACAGCGAACACGCAGGTTTCGGTGGAACCGAACATCTCGCGCACTTCACCGCCAAAACGCGCTTCGGCAGCGGCCGCGATTTCCTGCGCCAGCGGCGCGGTAGCGGACACGATGCCAACCAGCGGCGGCAAACGCACGCCGGATTCGATCAACGCACGCAGATGTACTGGTGTAGTCACCAACACGCGCGGTTCGGGGACATCGGCCAGCGCGTGCGCCACATCGTCCGGGAAGAACGGCCGCCCGGCATGCACCGCCAGTGAGGTCACCATCGGCAGCAGCACCGACAGTTCCATGCCGTACATATGCTGCGGCGGCACCGTGGCGACCACATGTGGCACCGCGTCGGTGTGCGCCCACAGGCTTTGCAGCGCGACCAGATCCTGGCGCGTGCTAGTTAAGAAACTGCCCCAGGTTTTTGGATTGGGCTGCGGGCTGCCGGTGCTGCCGGAGGTGAAGCCGATCGCCACCAAAGCATCGTCGGCCAACTGTGGAATCGGTCCCTCGGCCTGCGGCAACTCGGCCGGCAGCTGCCAATAGCGTGGCGGTGCCAACTCCAGCGCCAGATCGCCCAGGCAATAGGCGTCGGCATGGCGCTCCTGCACTTCGCCGACCACAGCCGGTGCGCGCGAGGATGGCAGCAGCGACACCTGACCACGCAGCGCGCAGGCGTAGAAAGCAACCATGAAGCGGTAGCGGTCTTCGCATAGATTCACCGCGTGCTGGCCGTCCGGCAATTGCTGGGCCAGACCGTGCACGTGCGCGATGAAGGTGGCCAGAGCGACCGACTGCCCCGTGCGCCAAGCCAGCGGCCGGTCAGGCGCGCCAACGGCCATCGGATGGAAAACAGAAGAAGCAGGCAGGCTGGACATGTGAACCGACGATCGCAAAATCACGCTAGCTTGGCCGCCACCCGGGCTGCTGGCAAGTCGGGAGGTTTCCGTGTGCGGCGAAGAGCATCTGTCGCAGCTGCCGGGTGGGCACCGCCAGCGTTCGGGCGTGTAAAGGTGGCGTTTTGCGCGTTCCTTCCACATCCGCCTGGCTACTGCCTGCGACGTTTTTGGTCGCCGCTTTCAAAGTGAGTTGGTCAGAGCATCTGCACTGCGCTTCTGGCGCGCGTTGCCGGCCGCGCCCGCATCGCTGCTGTTCACTGCATCTGCCATCGTCGCCCAGCATACCGAATGGCCGGGTTCGCCACTTTCAATGGCTCTGCATTTCGATGAGGCGACATCTACAGTCTCCACACATGACCTGTAGCCCAAGCCCGCTGCGGAAGCGAACTGCTAGGCTTGCCCGCTCTCCATCTGCGTCCGTTCGTTTCCGATGCCCAGATTGTTGCCGTTGACTCTTCTGCTGGTGGCCGCCACTGCGCATGCGCAATCGGCCGCACCGCTTACCATCGAACAGGTGATGGCCGACCCGGATTGGATCGGGCCGCCGGTGGAACAGGCTTGGTGGCAGTGGGACGGCAAGCAGGTGCAATACCTGCTCAAACGCAATGGCAGCCCTGTGCGCGACACCTATCGCCGGAGCACCAGCGGTGCCGCGGCAGAACGTGTGGCCGACAACGCCCGTGCCGGCCTGGATGCGGCAAACCCTATCTACGACGCAACCCGGCAACGTATGCTGTTTGCGCGCAATGGCGACGTTTTTTTGCGCGATCTGCGCTCCGGTGCGCTGACCCAACTGACCCGCAGCAACGAAGTCGAATCGCGACCACAGTTCGCCAGCGATGGCGGTGCTATCTGGCGTACAGGCAACGACTGGTACCACTGGCGTGCCGATGGCGGCACCGCGCAGGTTGCGGTGGTCAAGGCCGAGCGCGACCCCAACGCGGCGCCCAAGGCCGATGTGTTGCGTGAGCAACAACTGGCCACGCTTGCCACGTTGCGCCGCGATCGCGAGCAGCGCGATGCTCTGCGCACTCAGGAAGATGCCTGGCGACGCGCTGATGCGACGCGCGCGGCAGCGCCAGTCTATCTCGGCGATGAGGTGGAGATCGTCGACAGCGCGTTGTCACCAGACGGCCGCCATTTGCTGGTGGTCACCCAGGCCAAGAGTGCCGCAGAAGGCCAAGCCGGCAAGATGCCCAAGTATGTGACCGAATCCGGTTACGAAGAATTCCAGGAAGTGCGCACTCGCGTCGGCCGCAATGCGCCGATGGCGCATGCGCTGTGGCTGGTGGACGTCGCAACAAGCAGCGCCAAACCGCTGCCCTTCGACGCGCTGCCGGGCATCGCCGTCGATCCACTGGCTGCGCTGCGCAAGGCGGCCAAGCGCGATGCTCTCAAAGGCAACCGCGCGGTTCGCGTGGAAAGCGATGGCGAAGGTAGCGGGCCGGCGGTGCATTGGAGCGATGACGGCCGCAACGTGGCGGTGGAAATCCGTGCGGTGGACAACAAGGACCGCTGGATCGCCAGCGTGGATCTGGACAAAGCCCAGTTGCAGCCGCGTCATCGCCTGAGCGACAGCGCGTGGATCAACTGGGACTTCAACGACTTCGGCTGGCTGCCCGACAACCGCACGCTGTGGTTGCTGTCGGAAGAATCCGGCTATTCGCAGCTGTACACGGTAGAAGGCGACGGCAAGCCACGCCAGCGCACGCGTGGCAAATGGGAAGTGTCGATGCCGGTGCCCAGCGCCGATGGCAGCGGCATGTTCTTTTTGTGCAATCAGAAATGGCCGGGAGATTACGAAGTCTGCAAGCTCGATCTGCGCACCGATCAGCTCACTGCAGTCACTGCATTGAAGGGCGTGGAAGGCTTCAGTCTGTCGCCGAACGGTCAGCAGGTGTTGGTGCGCTATTCCGGCAGCTACCTGCCGGCGCAGCTGGCGGTGGTGCCGGCTGCAGGCGGCCGAGCCACGGTGCTGACCGACACGCGCACGCCGGCATTCAAGGCGCAATCGTGGAGCGCACCGCAGTACGTGCAGGTACCGTCCAGGCACGGCGCCGGCACGGTGTGGGGCAAGTATTACGGCCCGCAAAATCCGGTGCCTGGCAAGCAGTATCCGATCGTGATGTTCGTGCACGGCGCCGGTTACCTGCAGAACGTGTCGGAGCGCTATACGCCGTATTTCCGCGAGCAGATGTTCCACAACCTGCTGGTGCAGCAGGGCTACATCGTGCTGGATCTGGACTATCGCGCATCGGAAGGCTACGGCCGCGACTGGCGTACCGCGATCTACCGCAACATGGGTCACCCGGAGCTTGAGGACTATCTGGACGGTCTGGATTGGCTGGCGACGCAGAAGCAGGGCGATCGCATGCGCGCCGGCATTTACGGCGGGTCGTACGGGGGCTTCTTGACCTACATGGCGCTGTTCCGCAGCCCCGGTACCTTCAAGGCCGGGGCCGCACTGCGGCCGGTCGGTGATTGGATGCAATACAACCACGAGTACACCTCCAACATCCTCAACACGCCCGATCTCGATCCGGCGGCGTACAAGGCGTCTTCGGCGATCAATTACGCCGAGGGGCTGCGCGACCATTTGCTGATCGCGCACGGCATGATCGACGACAACGTGTTCTTCAAGGACTCGGTGGACATGACCCAGAAGCTGATGGAGCTGCACAAGGACAACTGGCAGGTGTCGCCGTATCCACTGGAACGCCACGGCTTTACGCATGCCGATTCGTGGTTGGACGAGTACAAGCGCATCCTCAAACTGTTCAACGAGCAGGTGAAGCCGTAAGGCGCGCGGTTGCGATGCGGCAGGGCGATGGGTGATACCTCGCCCTGCTGTCGACATGCCGTGCATCAGAGTTGCCGGACCTTGCCGCAGGCATCAGCGGTCGCATAGCGCGCGCGCTGTGCTGTGCCTTGATCTGGCACAGGTTGCTTTGCACTCACCTCAACGTACGCAACTGGCTCTAAGCTTGGCGCAAGATCGGCAGATCACTGGCGCGTTGCGCTCCTCTGCCCGGTCCGCCGCCTGACCGGTGCGCCGTCGGCATAGCGGCAGCCTTCCATTCAACAGTCGGCGCACATAAGGTAGATGCGATGGGCCTGTGGGACCGTTTATTGGGACGCAAGACCGCAGCGGCGAAGACGCCGCGCGAAGAACCGGCAATGGCGCCGATGCCTGCCGCAGACGCTACGGAGGCCGCCGCCGATATTGATCCGGTATTGCAGCCGGCGCTGACAGCGTTTCAGCGCGGCGACCACGTGGGCGCTTACAACGCTGCCCAGGTACAGCTGCAAGTCGGTGCGGATGCGCAACGCTTGTGCGCGCTGGCATTGAGCGCACTGGACAGGTATCGGGAGGCATATCCGCACTGGCTGGCGCTGTACGAGCTGGAGCCCACGGCGCACAGCGCGCTGCAACTGGCAACCACGTCGGTGATGTGCAACGAGATCGATCGTGGCGAAGAATGGCTGCTGACCTTCGACGATTTGAACGCGCAAGAACGTTCAACCTCGCCCGCCACTGCACGTACCAGCTTCCTCGCCGCGCTGACTCGCGCCGGCCACGGTGCGCACGCGCTGCCGCACTTGGAATGGTTACGCGAGGCGTATGCCGGGATGTCGATCACCGACAACCATTTTCTGCATGTGCGCGGGCTGCCATTGTTCGATGCATTCCTGGAGCGCAGCACGCCGTTGTTGCGTGAATGCCTGCCAGCCAACGCGCTGCCCGGCTGGTATGCGCAACTGCAGCCATCGCTGGATCCTCCTGGCCAGGCCGCAGTGGCCGCACACATCGCGTCGCTGCAATGAGCACGTCAGTAACCGGGTCACCACGACCAGGCGGCGGCTTCGTCACGTCGTTGGCATGGGTGTCGTTGTTGCTGGGGGTGGTCAGTGCGATGGCCAATCTGTTGCAGATCGTGATGCTCGCGATCATGCCGGACGCCACTTCAATGGGGCTGCCCGAAGGCATCACATTGCCGGCGTCATGGCAATGGTTGATCGATCATGCGTTGTTGTTGTCGGTTGTGGGCGTCGTGCTGTCCGCCGCATTTGCGTGGCTCAGCTGGGCGTTGCTGCGGCGACGCGAATGGGCGCGGGTGGGGTTCGTGGTGGTGTTGCTGGCGACAGGGCTACTCAATTTCGGCGGCCTTGCCTTGATCGGGCCATTGTTCGAGGGTGTGCAGGCAATGCTACCCGCCGATGTACTGCATAGCCCGGAGTGGCCGGAAATGCAGGCGCGCTTGCAGGCGACCCGCCAAGCCGCGTTGCTATTGACCGGCCTGGGCGCCTTGGCGATCGGCTGCGTGCATGCAGCGGTGGCATGGCGGCTATGCACTTCCGCGGTATGTGCGGAGTTTGCGTCGTCACGCTCGGACTAAGCGTTCGCTTAGGTTTGATCCACTCCTCGGACGGCTTCGACAGCGTGCAGTTAGGTGTCCGGAGACCTCTAAGCTATGACTGGATTAATTTTGCGGAGGCTGACAGCTTAGCCCCCGAGTTCGCGGCAACGGTCCTGTACTTGGATGTAGATGCGTTTCGAGTGAGCAGTCGCGGGCAAACTTGGCGGAGCTATTGGACGACGTGAAGCTTGATGAGATGCGTCGCGCGCTGTTTGGTGGCCGCTGTTAGAGGCAACTGACGCACAAGTCGGTGACGCGTATCTCAACGTGTTGCGGCGAGCCGCCAGCAAGCTCGCGATGTAGGTGCGAGCGAGCGCCGTGGACGCCGACCTGCGGCGCCTGGCAGGCTTTTTCGAGCTGTTCATCGGCCTGCTCAGCGCAGGCGGTTCACAAGGAACGCCGCCCGCTCATCGCTCAGACGCGCGAACGAAGACAGGAACCGCATAGCGCGCGATCTGGTGCGCTAGGTTGAATGCTGGCTGCGCCGTGACCGGAGGGGTCCGCGTCCGACGCAGCGTTAGGTCGATCTTCCACGGCAAGCCCAGATCGGCCAGCGCCTCGCCAAGCCGCGCCAGGCCAATAAAGTCGAGTGTGCTGGAGGTTATGCACAGGTCGATATCGGAATTGGGCCGGTTCGTTCCGCGTGCGCGCGATCCGTACAGGCATACCTCTTCCACCGCGACCCACTGGGCGAAGACCGCGCCCATGCACTGCCAGTGCGCAGCGGCCACGCCGCCTGGCGCTGGGGCGTCAACGTCGCTCATCGCGAAACGCCTCAAGGCGTGCGGCGAGCGATTCGAGTAGCGGCAGATGGCGCTGGGCGATGGCGCAGGCAAGCTCGCCCGCGATGACTCCGTGGTGCGACTTTGCCGCCAGCGTTCTGCACGCACACATCTCCATCCACAGCTCGCCGTCGCCGACGACACCTCGCGCGAAGGCCTCGCGGAATGTGTCCCGCGGTCCATGCAAATCGATCAGGCCCTGCCAGCACAGGTACTCGTTGAGCGCATGCCACGCCATGTCGTGACAGATCTCGAACACCTTGATGAGGCCTTGGTCGGTGAGGTTGCCCGCCCCGAAGGTCGCTTCACCGATCTGAATGCGCGCCCACGCGAGCGTTTGCGCGAACTTGTCGGCGCGTTGCTCCCAGCGTGCGGGACAGTCGAGTGGGTCGGCCGCATCGACCGGTTCGGGCAGTGCGCTGAGATCGGTCATAACAGTTCGCGGGCAAGGCGCGAGCGCCAGCCGGCCACGGCGGCCGTGTCACGCCGTTCGACTTCCGGTGGAAAGACGCGACGCTTGTACGCGAAATAGACGTCGCGCAGGTCCCCTTCTTCCAAGGCGTTGTAAGTCAGGAAGAAGGCGCGGCGGTGGGACCGGCTTCTATTGGGGCTGGATCGGTGGGGCAGAAACGCGCTGAACACGACCGCGTCGCCGGGCAACAGGTAGAGCGCCTCCCACGGAATCGAGCATGCATCCACCAACTGACCCTGCGCATGGGGAAGCAGGGTGCGACCGCACGCGAACTCGCGATCGACCTGCAGCGCTCCATTTTCCGCCGTTGTTTCGTCCACCGCGACCATTACCGAGACCGCCTCCTGCTTCAGCAGGCGCCAAGCAGGCGCGTCCTGATGCGGCGCGTAGCCCCCGCCGCCCGCCGGCTTGAGGTTAAGCTTTTCCTTGAAAAGCACATACGGCCGCCCCACGGCGGCGGAGACCGCGTCATGCATCGCCGGGTTGGCGAACACTGCCGGCGCCTCGGGGCAATGCTCAAGAAACGCCTCGACCCGATTGAGAAGACGCGTGCCCCCGGGTCCGGGTTCGAAATACTTCATCCAGCGACCGGCGATTTCCGGTGCGGCTTCGAGGAAATCGGCCAGCACTCGCAATCGGTCGAGGGCCGCACCCGAAAATGCCGATCGCAGCACGATATAGCCGTGCCGCCGGAACGCCGAAGCGCACTGGAGGTGCTCGTCAAGGAACTGCACGGGGTTGCTCGCGAAGGTCGCTCTCCCCGAACGCGGCCGGGTAGCGGGCGAGGTAGTAGTCGTGCGCGTCCAGCAGAGGGCGCGCCAACAGCTCGCGAATCCCCTGCGCGAAGTACAGCGCCATGCTGCAACACCCGACGATCCCGGCGGCCGTGGCTGCAGCCACGTCGGCGGACGTGTGCTGCAGCAGCCATCCGAAGCCGCCGAGCCCGACCGGCACGGCCGCTTGGCTCAACCACTTGCCCCAACTTGAGAGCCGTGCCCGGAACGCCGCCGGTGTCGCCGCGCTCCGATACGCCGCGCACCGCGCGTTATGCAGCCCGGTCCCTACGCCGCACGCGAACGAGCCGACCGCCAGCGTCTCCGCAGATGCACATACGGCGTAGAGGCTAATGCCCGCGCCGATGAGCGCAACGCTGCCGGCAGCCACCGGCAAAGATGACACCGAATCACGCCGACGCGGTGTCAGGCGGCTGCCTGCCCAGAGTCCGATGGCCATGGCGGCGCCGAACGCGCCCACATACCACGCGGGCTGCTGTTGCTCATGGAGAACGAGAACGGGCACTGTCAGGGAGACAAACGGAATGACGCACCCGTTGATGACCGCGCCGATCACGTTCCAGTCCCGCTCTGCCGGAATGCGAATCGACAGCCGCACCCCCGCCGTCAGACTGGTGAACCAGCCATCGCGCACCCCACCCGGCAACGACGCCTCGTGGGCACGGATCGAGGCAGTCAACAGCAGCGTAACCACGAGCATCGCCGCGTTGACCGCGAGGGCCAGCGACAACGGGATCCAAGTCGCGCCGAATCCGGCGAGCAGCGGCGCCAGCAGAAAGACGAGGGCCTGTGAGGCGGTAATCGCCGCAAAAGCCTGCCCGAGGCGTTCACGCGGCACTAACGACGGAATGATGCTGCCGGACACGGCCGTCATCAGGCTCACGCCCAACGCAAGCGAGCCGACAATGAGCTCGGTGACCAGCGGGCGGTAGTGCCCGTCCCACGTCGCAGCCCAAAGCGCGATCACGCCTGCAAGCGACCAAAGGTCCGCGGCGAGGGCACAGGCCTTGCGCGACCAGCGATCAGCCAGCGGCGCGAGGATGGGGAGGCTGACCAGCCCGCACAACGAAAAAATGAGCGCCAACCGCGTGAAGTCGGCCTTGGATCCGGTGCGTGCCAGCAGCCACCACGACAGACTCAGGAAGCTGCAGCGACCGCCGAGGATGGCGAGGAACTGCCCGGTCCGAAAGCGGACGAAGTCAGGCGACGGCACGCGCGGGTGCCTCGGGGCGCAATAGGTTGTGCGGCGCCTGCCCGATGTGCCATAAGGTGGCGCCGGTGGCCTCGACGAACGCCGACTGGTGACAGGTCATCAGGACCGTCCCTGCGCGGGCTGCATCATGGATCAGCTCGACGAGCGCGTCGGCGGTCATCCGGTCGAGTCCGTTAAATGGTTCGTCCAGCACGAGCAGCGGGCGCTCGATCAGCAACGCGGCCAGATGCATGAATTTCTTGCGGGTGCCGAGCGACGCCTCGCCGAACGTCGTGCCGAGGTAGGGCTCGACGTTGAGGCGGTGGACGAGGTATGTAAATCGCGCGCCTCCCACGGCCTCGCCCTGTCCATGCGCGCGCGCCACCAGGCGTGCGTACTCTTCTCCCGTCACGAATGGGTAAAACGTAGCCGCATCCGGGACGAAGGCCAGATTACGGCGCGCGTCGACGAAATTGCGCTTCAGATCGTATCCCGCAATGGAGATCCGGCCGCGATACGGAATGACGCCGCACACGGCGCCCAACAAGGTCGATTTGCCTGCACCATTAGGGCCTGCGATGACGTGACAGCCGGTCGGAAACGCGTGCGTCAGCTCATCAAAGATCTTCGCCCGCCCGTACGAGATCGTCAGTTCAGTCAAGGACAGTGGAAGCATGGTCATCGCGCCCATACGGACGCCACCCAGGAGGTGGCAACTACGAGAGGAATGGAGAACAACAATCCGGCGGCGATCGTGTGCCTAGGCAACGCGCGGTAGGCGACGTACTGGCACACGCTGAGCAGAGTCGCACAGATCGCCACCAGCGCTCCATAACGCAGCCCGCTGCGGGCCGCAACCAGGGACAGGACGCCGGCGAACAGTAACGCCGGACCTTCGACCGCCACGATCGCCTGGAGAACCCGCACCGGACGCGCGATCGGCAACGGCGCGAGAACTCCCGCATAGGCCCGTTGGTGCCCCGTCAGCGTGCCGAAACCGAGCCCGAGAACACCCGTCGCGAGTGCCGCATAGGTGGCGGCTAATCCGACCGCGCGGGACGGTGTTCCGTCGGACCGTGCAACCAGCAGGCCAACAAAGACCCCAAGCGCGGCGACCAGCGCCAGCGTAAGGCGGTAGGCGCCGTGCCTTCCGCGGTACAGGCCCATCCAATACAGGGCTGTCAGCGTGGTGCACCGCCATGCGGCAAGTCCGCCTGCCGCGCAGCGCTTAGCTTGGCGTGGCCGAAAGTCGCGGGCTAACGGCGGGCAGCGCCCGAGCCAGACGACGGCGGCGATGATGGCGGTCGCCGCAAGCATCCTCGCGCCAGGTCTTGCGTCCGCGCACGCAAGAATGGCCGCCCCGACGCCGATCGCCGCGACGGCGTAACGCGCGCGCAGTATCGCCAACTGCACGGTGAGTGCGATCGCGCTGACCGCCAGCATGGCCACGCCGCGCTCGACCATATTCATGGGATACGGCGCGGTCCCTGCGGCAACCGCGAGCAGCACCGTCCAAGGGGTCGACACCGACGCGAGGAGCAGCGCGTCGCGGAGCAGTACCTGAAGCTGCGGCAGGGGCAAGCTGTTCATGATCGCGGCCGACGCCGCAGAGCCCACGGCACCACGCTGGAGTGCCGCCCAGAGCGCCAGCACTAGGACATACCCGACCGCGTTGGCCCCGGCCGCGGGGTTCCGGGCGAAGACCTGCTGGAGGGGTTCCAACACGACCGCCTTGAAGGCGGGCAGGCCCGGTAGCGCAAGCAAGGCGATCACCAGCAGGACCTGCTTGTACCGCGTCACGCGCTCCTTGAGCTCGAAACGATAGTGGCGCAGGGCCAACCCCAGCAGATCACCGGTGGACAGAGAGCGGCTATGCGGGCGCATAGGCCGCCGCCGCTTGAACACGTCCCACCGCCGCCTCGGCCCGGACGAACGCCCGGTCCAGAATGTCGCGTCCGCGCGCGTCGAACATCGCGCAGTTCGTGCGCATGGCTTGGCCCAAGGCATGGATGATGCGGATCACCCGCGCTGTCGAGCGATGGTAAACCGGACACGCGTCTAGCTGCCCGGTGGCCTCGCGATACAGCAGCATCTCGACGGCAACGATATAGCTGTGAAACGCCAGGTAGACCGGGAAGCAGGTGCCGCCCATCACGAAGGGCAAGCCGGTTTCGACCTGCACGTCCTTGCGGTCTTGTGCCATGTGGGGGTCGAGCGTGTCATCGACGAACAGCAGCATGTGCACGAGCTGGTGGACGAGCAGCTCGTGGAAATCCAGTTCGCCGAAATCGTCCTTGAAGTTGAAGTTCGCGACGCCGATGGTGTCTTCGGTGGTGCCGTTGGTGTATTCGCTCAGTTGGTTGACGACGATCAACCGGACGCAGAAGTCCGCTATCTGGCGCAGCCTAGGTGCTTTGTCGGAGAGCGTCTGCAATGCCCGGTCGAAGTAGCCGTTCGCCATCCGCTCGCGCAGCAACGACGAGTTCTCCGCAAAGAAACGCTTCTTTTGCTCCGCGAACCGCGGCGCGTAACGCTTCAGGCCGCCGAAATCGACGCGTCGCGGGCCCACCCAATCGATCGCGGCCTCGATGATCGAGTGGGCCTGCAGAAATTGGTTAAACCCGGCGACAGCGGCCGTATCGTCTAAGCGTTGGGCATGGAGTGCCCCTGCGCGACGCAGTAGCAGGCTTGTGACGACTTCGTCCCCAAACAGGTAGTACATGGCGTCAAGCAGCGGCGACAGTCAGCGCCGACGGCTTCCGCAACCCACGTCGGGCCAGGATGCCGCGGGCGATCTCGAGCTCGGCCAGCGTGTCGCTGAACAAACCGAAATTGGAGTCGCGCTCGACGATAACGGCCGCCGGCCGGATGTGCTGGCACGTCTGATCGAACAGCTCCCACACCTCGCGCCAAACATCCGTGGCATGCGTGTCGACCATCATGCCGAACTTGCGTGACCCGCCGGCCAGATGCACCTCGGTGATGCGGTCGAGCGGCAGCCGCTCCAAATAGGTCATCGGATCGAAGCGGTGGTTCGACGCGTTGATGTAGAGGTTGTTCACATCAAGGAGCAGGCCACAGCCTGTCGCCTCGCACAGCATGCGCAGGAAATCCGCCTCGGGGATGCTCGAACCTGGGATTGGGTAGTAAGAAGTGATGTTCTCGACGAGAAACGGCCGGTCGCTGAACGCCTGAACTGCCCGGATCTTCGCAACAGTGCGCTCGAGGTCCTCGTCCGACAACTGCATGGGCATCAGATGCCCGACCTCGACCCCGTCCTCGGCAGTGAGCGAGAGGTGGTCGCTGAACCACTCGTGGGGCGTGGCGGAAAGTGTACGAGCAAGGTTGGCGCAATAAGTCTCCGGGATCTGGCTAGACGAGCCAAGCGAGAGATCGAGTCCGTGCAGCGACACCGGCAGGCGTGACATTAGTATCTCAATCACTGGATCGTCATTCTGGATGAACAGTTTCTCGGTCGTGACCTCGAGAATGTCGAGACACTGCGTATTGGCCATTAACTCATCACGGAGCTGACTCTTGTAGTTCACACCGACCATAGTCGACATGGTTCAACCCTCGTGCGTGGCGTCGGGGATGCCAGGCGCAAGGACGCCTGCGCTTAGCAATGACGCGACCAGCGTCGACAGATGAGGGTGCCGGTTGAGGAGTTCGGCATGCGAGTAGCGGCCGTCAAACAACCCGAGCGACTTTTCCACGGCAGAACCCAACTTGAGAGTCCCGACGCCGCCGCGCTTCCAGTTCTTGAAAAATAGAATGCGCTCAGGACCTTTGACGATCGCATCCAGTACCGCATTGCGCGTCATGCCGGAGGTGACAGCTTTTACGAGACCCGCGACGTTTACCATGAATCCTATCGATCTGCGAAGCCGGATGCAGTAGCAGTAAGCCTCGCTCAGGCGATTCGTGAAGTGTGTAGCGGCTGGCGGCGGCCGCGGCGGCTGCAACTCTGTTGCGGGTGACGTCATATTCGACCAGCGTGACATGCGGATCGTCCGCCGGCAGCGCCTCAATTACGAAACGCCCGAACGCCACCGACTCGAGCAGCGGATTCTTGGGTGTCGGCGCCTGGGTCGCGATGGACGCGAGATAATCATCCCAATAGCACGACAGCTCGTACTCAGAGAATAATCGCGACGTTACCGTTAGAGCGTCGAGGATATTGTCCAGACGCCGCTTGCGCAGCATGAGTACTGAGGCCCGGAATGCAGCGCCATGCGACTCCAAGAACACGTTCAAAGCCGCGTGGGTATCAGGTGCCAGCACTACGCCGAATTCGGCGGGGCCGCCCCCGCGAAGTACGTGTAGCGCAGCGGGCGGGTTTACCACTAGCCGAGCCAGCGCAGCCTGGACGGTCGTATTCGTTGCCATAGTCAGGTCATCATACGCGCCACAAGCGGCCTACGACGCGCGTAGGCCACCGAGTCCCGTCTGATTACGGGCAGGTCACAGTATTGCAGAGGCAATCCACCGGAGCGGTGGCTTCCTCGATCACTTCGATTTCGAAAGCGACGTCGTTCTGCTGGCTGTTCATTTCATGCTCCATTTTCATGCTCCATGCTGTCATTGATAAAAGGACGTCACCTCTTCAGCTTATGCAAAGCGGCGCTCCTTGTGATTGCGTGTGCTAGAAAATAAAAGCACCTAGCAATTCCTTTTTAGCACGCACCTGCGTCAGCCGCAAGACAACTCCAGCGATGCCGCGAGCGGCATCGACAAAAAGCGGGCGGTTGAGAATCGAATCCTCACAGGCATCCAGCCACGCTTGCGCGCAGGTCAGGTAGGCGGAGGTGATCTCGTCGGCGAGTGCGTCGCCGCTGGCGCTTCGTTCACGGGCACAGCGCGCGGCACCCAACAGCGCGCCTAGTCCGTACTGCGATCCGAGCGTCGTTGCCGACACCAACGATCGCAGTTGAGCGATCTCGTGCCAGAGGGTGGTCGAGTCCGATTCATCGCCCGCGTCGAGCAGTAGGCGCAGCCGAACCAATCGATCATGGACGGTGTCCGCCTTGAGATCGCGGGCCCGGATCGTTTGTGACACATGTGCAAGCGCATGCCCGTTCCCAACCGCGCGCGCCGCACGCGCAGTGGCGAGAACCATCGCCCAAGGGCTGGCCCACATGACCGACGGCGCTGCGACATCGCGATCGATGAGCCGGGCGAGTTGCGGGGAGCAGACGAATGCGTGCAGACGCGCATCGATGAGTTCTGCCAAGGCCGGTGCGGGATCAAGTTCGAACGCGGCGGTTAGACCGATCAGCGTGCCTGCAGGCATCGGCCCAATCGTACGGGCGTCCGGCGCGGCGCGCAGGCGTGCTAGCAGCTCATCCTGCAGGCGGCTCCGGCCAGTCCCCATCCCGCACCCCACGGCAAACGCCAGTACGCCGGCGCACCCGTCGAGTCCTTCGACAGGCAGCGACGCGGCGATTGCGACGGCGTCCGATTCCGTGGCACGCCGGAACCGCGCCAAGGTTCGCTGTGCGGATACGACCCCGCTTGCCTCGGCCGCTGCATAGGCCGCCGCCATTCCGCTGCGTCCCGTGAATGCGCCCCAGTGCATGCGGGTCAGCACCAGCGCACCCCCGCGGCTTGAGGTGGCGGTGATCCAGTCCGGCGCGTCTTCACCCGACAGCCGCGTGTCGATGCAAGCGATGGCGCGCGCCAGCAGAGTGCACGCCGCACCCGGCGAACGCATTTCAGGCGATGTGAATGCTACCGCCCGAGCATTGCGCGCGCCGGCGGCAAACGCCTGCTCGGCCAGGGTTAACTGCGCAGCGACCGTAGCCGACGATAGACCGGTATCGAGCAGGGTGCGCACGCGTTCGACGCCGCTGACGCTCGCTGGACCGCTCGGTGCGCGACTGCGATCTGGACGATGTGACCGCTGCGCGCGGCTCTCGATGGGGGTGACGCCGTGGCGCGGTATGACGCCACGGCACAGGCAGTCGCGCTCGTCCGCCGGATCCACGCCAGGCACGGGCTTCAGCGCCGTGGCGAGAAACCTGTCTTCCGCATCCCCCGACAACACTGCGCACGGCGCTGTTGATTCCTCGAGGCACTTGACGTACTCGCTCGTGTTGCGCAGTACGATCCTGGTCTCCAGGTCATTGAGCCGTACGGTGTCCGCAAACGAGAGAAGACCGGACCCGACCGACTGCAGTCGTGCAAACGCCCGCCGCATGCCGCGCAGAAACGGCGCGCAATAGCCGTACGGATTGATAGATGCGCCCGCGATTCGAGGCACGTTCGTCGACTGTGGAACTGGGCGTCGCTCGCGGCGCAAAGTGAGCGCTCCGGTTGGCGTCTCGGCGATCTGCCACGTCTGGTAGTAGTGCGCGCCTTGCTGGCCGCCGGCGAAGCCGCTGACGTCCATGCCACCAAACGCCCCCAGCGCGAAGCGCGTCATGGGAAGGACCGCAGTCGCCGTGATTGGCGGATACTGCGGCTCTTGCCCGTCCCGGTCCGCTGCCGGCGTAAACAGGCATTCGAGGTCGACGAATACCGGTGAGGCCCCGCGGGCGACCACGTTGCCAGCGTGGCAATCGCGGCCCTCGAGCACAAACACTAAGGCGGTCAGCCAACCGAGCCGCTCGTAGTACGCCTCCACCTCTTCGGCGCTCGCGCAGTCGCTGGGGTCGCAGTACTCCATCCAGCCGTACGCGCCGCAGTCCAGGAACCAGGGCGCGTGGACGGTCGGGTCGCCCGGCTGGGCTAGTGCGGCAGCCATGTCGTAGAACGCCTTGTCCACGCCTATAGAGCGCGGCTTGTAGACGACGTCCCACGTCCGCGAGTGCGCCGCATCACTTAGCTGGACCCACCCCACCCAGCCTGACCGATGGCGGTCCCCGAGCGGGACGACTCGCGTGATGACCTGCGGACGCCCCCCGGCACAGCACCTGGCGGCAAGTTCGTCCATGTCGGAGGTTAATCGCAGGCATAATGCCCGCACCTCCCCCAGCAACGCGTCGCGCATCGCGCCCATGCGTTCGCTGAGCCGTGAATAGCGATCGCGCGCGGTGGCGACGACCAATGCGCGTTGCGCGCTGGTCAGGTGCGACACACGAGCGTCAAGTCCGAGGCCTCCATCGAGCTTAAGCTGGTTGAACGCCGCCGCCCATCCACGAGCCCACAGCCGATGGAGCGGCCGGGTGTAGGCCCCGTCGACAAGAGTCATGACCGCGCTGGCGCCCCAGCGCAGCTGCGCTCCGTCCAGGAGTACCGATACGCGCTCTTGTAGGCATTCAATCTCGGCGCCGAATGCCTGCTCGGCAATACCGGCAAGCGGATCTTCATATGGCGCCGGGGCCGGCGGGAAATCCCCCGGCCAATCCGCTGCGGGAACCACAGACCGCCACGCGAGATCGACCACAGATGCGTCGGTCGGAAACGGCGCCGGCTCGACCTGGCTCGCGCGCCGCGGCCATTCGATCTCATCGAGTTGGCGCAGCGCTTGAGTCAGTGAAGCGGACGCGTCAGACCCGGGCTCGACCGTCTCAGTCGGCACAGGCAAAAGACGCACGATAGAGCCTGCGTTGCTGGTCCGCGGGAAACGCGGTCCGGCCGTGAACCCAACGAAAATTGTCGATGAAAAGAACGTCACCGGACTCAAGTCGGAGCCGTACTTGGTTTGCCGGGCGATGGCACCAGTCCAGCAGCTCGGCCAAGACATTGAGGACTTCGCTGTCGCTTTGGATTTCCATCGCGATGCTGGGAAGCGCGCAGCCAAGACGGGGCCCGTCAATCAAGAGAGGGCGCTGGATCAACCCCATAGCACCGACCAACGTCAGCGCATCGCGAGCGAAGCAGGCCGGCGGGAGAGTGAACCGACGCCCGTCGAGATAGGTGCCCAGCGGTGCGAGCGTCGTGATCCCGCCGTCGGCGGATGGCACATCGCAGTACAGGCTGATCACCGGCGGCGGTGTTGCACGGTGCGCATCGTCGGAATGCATCGGCTGCCCGATCGAGGAGCTCGCGTAGTACTTCCGGTTCGGGGTCACCGCGATCGTGCTATATCCCGCCCCGAGGGAGTCCGGAAGCGCAAGCCCCAGAATCGAGACCTGCTGCGCCAGCGACGCCTCAAAATCCACTCCGGGCGTCTTCGCGACGCATGCCCCGTCGTGGACAAGCGCCTCACGGATATCGCATCGGACGTCGAGCAGCGAGGCGACGGGGCCGAACACCGGCACACCCGTCGCGCTCGGGCATGCTTCGACATAAGCGGCGTCGTTCGCCAGCGACGCGTAGCGGGCGAAGAATTCGCGATGCAACGCAGGCACGTCAGTCAAAGTACTTGACGATGACATATTCGTCGATCATCCCTGTCTTCAGACGAACCGCGTTCTTTCGGACGCCTTCCACCGAAAAGCCGGCGGAAAGCGCGACCAGAAGCATGCGCACGTTGTTGCTCATTACGACCGCCTCCAGGCGTTTGATCACGCCTTCCTTGCCGACTTGTTCCGTAAAGAGATCGAGGATTGCGCGCCCGGTATCCCCCCGGTAGCCGGAATGCACGGCGCCACTGAAGGCCATCACGTGGGCTTTTCGTTGCAGCGCCACTACGTCGCCTTTGACATAACCCACTACGTGCCCTGCCGCGTTCCACAAGAGCAGCAGCATCGCGCCCGATACCGCGTGGATTCGGCGTATAGCGTCCTCGCACCGTGCGACGCTGGCCGCGCGCTCGCCGGGCTCGAAGAGCATGAAGCCTGTCTCGTCATCCAGCGCTTGCAGAAACGCCAGCCAAGCGGCCGCGTCTTCAAGTTTCGACGCGCGTAGGGAAACCGCCTTTCGCGCCAGCACCTGAGCAGGCGCTGTGACCTGTACTTTTGCATCCATGTCAACCACGTTCTATGTCGCCGCCGATCAGGCGTAGCGAAAGCCTAACCCGCCCAGTCGCCTCGTTTCAACGTTCGCGTGCGTCCGAGGCATGCCCAATCCCTGTGCTCTCCTTCCCGCATTAGGATGTTCAGTCCCGGCATTAGATGGATCGGATCCACCTTGAATCGCTCGGGTTCGGATGTCCATTGCTTGCAGATGAATTCGTACGGTGTCAGACCCTTCAGGACTTTGAGCCTGCGACCCTAGTTGTAGGCGTCGATGAAGTTGGCCAGCCATTCGAGGGAAAAGAGTGCATCATCAAAGCCTGGGTTCAAACACCTAGTCGAGTGCGCGGTGCCCTCGCCAGACAGTTGGTCGGTGGCTTTGTCGAAAACCATGCACATCGACATTCCCGACGGGTCCTTGCCCGCCCGTCGTCGCGGGACCTTACGCGGCATGGATGCCGCGTAGGAGCTACAAGGACGTACTTGCAGCGTGTCCCGCGATGGTGGGCCGGCAAGGGCCCTGCAGCGAAGGTGCAGACCTATCGCCCTGCAACTAACGCATCCACATCGTTCAATCAGCTCGCTGCGACTCAGCTGTCGAGTCTCGCCTTTGTTTGGATGCAGCCAAAAGCTGGTCAGTCGAGGTCACGATGCCCTCGCCGCTCCCGGTCTACGCGGAGCACTGCATCGCCCTGCGACGAACTGGCGCGTTGGGACGCACGCACCGTGTGCGATGCACGGCTTAGAATCGGGACATGAACGAATTCGACCGTGTACGCGATTATTTGACCGGCTTGCAGGACCGTATCTGCGCCGCCGTGGAAGCTGCCGATGGGAAGGCCCGGTTCGCCGAGGATCTTTGGCAACGCGAAGAAGGCGGCGGTGGGCGCACGCGCATCCTGCGCGATGGGGCAGTGTTCGAGCAGGCCGGCATCGGCTTTTCGGATGTGTCCGGCTCGCGCTTGCCGCCTTCGGCCAGTGCGCACCGGCCCGAACTGGCTGGGGCCACCTGGCGTGCCTGCGGGGTGTCGTTGGTGTTCCATCCGCACAACCCGCATGTGCCGACCACCCACGCTAACGTGCGCTACTTCCGCGCCGAGCGCGATGACCAGGTGGTGGCGGCCTGGTTCGGTGGCGGCTTCGATCTGACCCCGTTTTATCCGGTCGACGAAGACGTGATGCACTGGCACCGTACCGCGCAGGCACTGTGTGTGCCGTTCGGCGAGGAGCGTTATGCGGCGCACAAGCGTTGGTGCGATGAGTACTTCTTCCTGCGCCACCGCAACGAGACGCGTGGCGTGGGCGGGTTGTTCTTCGACGATCTGGGCCAGGACTTTGAACGCGACTTCGCCTACCAGCGCGCGGTCGGCGATGGCTTTTTGGACGCCTACCTGCCGATCGTCGAGCGCCGCAAGGACACACCCTACGGCGAGCGTGAGCGCGAGTTCCAGCTTTACCGTCGTGGCCGCTACGTGGAGTTCAATCTGGTCTACGACCGCGGCACCCTGTTCGGGCTGCAGAGCGGCGGGCGCGCTGAAAGCATCTTGATGAGCCTGCCGCCGCGGGTACGCTGGGAATACGGCTTCGAGGCGGAACCGGGCAGCGCCGAGGCGCGGCTGATGGACTATCTGGTACCGCGTGATTGGCTGGGCTGAGCTCGTCGATTAAGAGCGGCTAACAAAACGTAGCAAGCAGTCGTCAGGTGGGTGCGGACGGGGCTGAGCAACCGCAGAGTGCACGTGGTAAATGCAGATGCCGGGCACCGGCCGCGCCCGCCTGGCGGTGAGCGCAGTCGTTTTGTTAGCCGCTCTAAATTTACAGCGTTGAATGAAACGCTGTACTGAGTGAGCGAGTTAATCGCGCCTGTATAAATTTGTGATTGCCAGCGCGGCCAAATGCATTCAGCCATTCGATGGATGGCTGACGCTAAATCGCGAGAAAATTCAGGAATGAACATAAAAAGCCCCGCAGACCAGGGGGAGGTCGGCGGGGCCAGGGAACGAAAACTTGGGGAGGAGTTTCCGTTCCGAGATCTGCTCCAGGGGATGGGAGAGATCTAGCGACAGGCGTTGCGCCCGTCGAGGGATATAACAACATTCTCTACATTGATGAATCGTGAAGACAACTGTTGAAGATCTGCAGAATTTATCGGTTATTCATGCCATAAACATTTGCTGAATTCTCACTCTGTCAGGTCTGCACATCCAGCATATCAGAGCGATTTGCTGCGTCAGTGGGCCTCGTCCCAGTTATCGCCAACACCGGAATCGACTACAAGCGGGACACGCAACTCGGCGGCCGACGACATCCGCGTGGTGACTTCACTCAGCAGCGTGTCGACAAAATCGGCATCGGCCTCAAATACCAGTTCATCGTGCACTTGCAGAATCATCAGAGCGCGCTCGGCGTGGCCGGCGATCCAGCCGTCCACGCTGACCATGGCGCGCTTGATGATGTCGGCGGCGGTGCCCTGCATCGGGGCGTTGATGGCCGCGCGCTCGGCGCCGGCGCGCTGGCCTTGGCTGCCGGCGTTGATGAAGTCCAGATACAGCCGGCGGCCGAATACCGTTTCCACGTAACCCTTGTCGCGGGCCTGCTGGCGGGTGGTTTCCATGAAATCGCGCACGCCCGGATAGCGGCTGAAATACAGAGCGATGTAGTCCTGTGCCTCGCCACGACCGATGCCAAGTTGCCGGGCCAGGCCGAACGCGCTCATGCCATACATCAGGCCGAAGTTGATCGCCTTGGCAGCGCGGCGCTCATCACCGCTGACAGTGTCGATCGTGCGGCCGAATACTTCCGCTGCAGTGGCGCGGTGCACGTCGGCGCCGGACTCGAACGCGCCAACTAGCCCGGGGTCGCCGGACAGGTGCGCCATGATGCGCAGCTCGATCTGCGAGTAGTCGCAGGCGATCAGCTTGCGCCCGGTCGGGGCGATGAAGGCGCGGCGGATGCGGCGGCCGTCTTCGGTGCGGATCGGGATGTTCTGCAAATTGGGATCGGACGAGGACAAACGCCCGGTCGCGGCACCGGCCTGGTGGTAGCTGGTGTGCACCCGTCCGGACTGCGGGTGGATCATTTCCGGCAGCTTATCGGTGTAGGTGCTGCGCAGCTTGGTCAGGCCGCGGTACTCCAGAATCACCCGCGGCAACGCGTGTTGGTCGGCGATGGCTTCCAGCGCTTCTTCATTGGTCGAGGGCTGGCCCTTGGGCGTCTTGATCACGGCCGGTAGCTTGAGCTCATCGAACAACAACGCCTGCAGCTGTTTGGGCGAATCCAGGTTGAAGGTGCGCCCGGCCAGCTCGGTGGCCTTTTGCTGAGCGGCGAGCATGCGCTTGGACAGGTCGGTGCTTTGCCGGCGCAGTTCGGCGGCGTCCACACACACGCCGTTAGCCTCGATACGCGCCAGCACTTCCACCAGCGGGATCTCGATGTCGCGATAGACGCGCTCCAGCCCCGGCTCGGCAGCCAGCTTGGGGCCGAGCACGTGGTGCAGGCGCAGGGTGATGTCGGCGTCTTCGGCGGCGTAGCGGGTGGCGTCCTCCAGGCTGATCTGCGCGAACGGGATCTGCTTGGTGCCCTTGCCGCAGACATCTTCGTATTTGACGGTGTCGTAGCCCAGATAGCGCTTGGCCAGGCTATCCATGTCGTGGCGAGCGCTCCCGGAATTGAGCACGAAGCTCTCCAGCAAGGTGTCCTCGCTGTAGCCGGCCAGGGCGATGCCGTGGCGGCGCATCACGTGCAGGTCGTACTTGCCGTGCTGGCCGAGCTTGCGCACCGCAGGGTCGGTCAGCAGCGGCGCCAACTGGGCCAGTGCCTGGGTGCGGTCGAGCTGGGCCGGGGCGCCGGGGAAGGTGTGACCGAACGGCAGATACGCGGCCTGGCCGGGCTCGGCGGCCACGCTCAGGCCGATCAGGTCGGCCTGCAGCGGGTCCAGGCTGTCGGTTTCGGTATCGAAGGCGAACTGGCCGGCGGCGCGCAGGCGTGCGATCCAGCTGTCGAGCTGTTGCTGGGTCAGGATGGTCTCGTACTGGCCGGGTGCCGACAGTGCGGGATCCACTTCCACAGGGGCACTGACCGGGCCGGACACGAAGCCGGTGCCGCGCGCACGACCGGGCTCGGTGCGCGCGCTGGCTGCGGTTGCGGCTGCGCCCAGCGCCATCGGCTCGGTCGACAGACCGGCCTGAGCTGCGGCGGCGCCGAGTTCGCGTAGCGCTTGAGTGAAGCCATGGCGTGCGTATAGCACCGCCAGCGTTTCGGCGTTGGGCTCGCGCAGATCCAGCGCGCGCGGGCCACTGGCCAGCGTCACGTCGGTCTTGATGGTGACCAGCTCGCGGTTGAGCGGCAGGCGTGGCAGCGCGGCGCGCAGGTTCTCGCCGATCTTGCCCTTGATCTTGTCGGCGTTGGCGATCACGCCATCGAGCGAGTCGTATTCGGCAAGCCACTTGGCGGCGGTCTTGGGGCCGCACTTCTCCACGCCGGGCACGTTGTCCACGGTGTCGCCCATCAGCGCCAGCAGGTCGACGATCTGGTTCGGACGCACGCCGAACTTGGCGATCACCGCTTCGTCCGAATCCATGCGGCTGCCGCTCATGGTGTTGACTAGTTCGATGCCCGGGCGCACCAGCTGTGCGAAGTCCTTATCGCCGGTGGAGATGATGACGCTCAAGCCATCGGCGGCGGCCTGCAGGGCCAGCGTACCGATCACATCGTCGGCTTCCACGCCATCGATGCGCAGGATGTCGATGCCCAACGCATGCACGATCTCGCACATCGGCTGCACCTGCGCGCGCAGGTCATCGGGCATCGAGGGGCGATTGGCTTTGTAATCGGCATACAAGTCGTCACGAAACGTCTTGCCTGGTGCATCCACCACGAACGCGATGTAGGCCGGGCGTTCCTTCAAGGTGGCGCGCAGCATGTTGACCACGCCGAACAATGCACCAGTGGGCTCGCCCTGCGCATTGGTCAGCGGCGGAAGCGCGTGGAACGCGCGATACAGGTAACTGGACCCGTCGATCAGGACTAATCTGCTCATGCGCCAATTCTACGCTGCACGCCCAAGCCGCACCGCCCAGCGCATACTGGCCGGCGACCTGGAACGGACAAACGACGATGAACAGAGCGAGTCTTTTACTGCTGCCGTTACTGCTGCTCGGCGGCTGCGCTACCGGTAGTGCGAGTGCCGGCGGCGATGTAGCGGCCGGTGCCGATGTCACCAGCAAGACCATGGACAACGGCGACAAGGTCGACGAGTACCGGGTCAACGGCCAGTTGGAAATGGTGCGCGTGACGCCCGCACGCGGTGCGCCCTACTTCCTGTACGACCGCAACCACGACGGCCATACCGATGCCGAGAAAGACAAGGTCAACAAGGTGTATTGGAAGCTCTATAGCTGGTGAGTGCGTCAGCCTGAGTGCTTCCATCAAAACCACTGCGTTGACCGCAAGGCAGGCGCGGCCAGTACTTAAGAGCGGCTAACAAAACGTAGCGAGCAGTCGTCAGGTGGGTGCGGACGGCGCGGAGCAACCGGAGTGTACGCGTGGTACATGCCGATTCCGAGCACCGGCCGCGCCCGCCTGGCGGTGAGCGCAGTCGTTTTGTTAGTCGCTCTAAGTACGTAACGGTTTTAGATGGCCGCCCGTGCTAGCGGCCAGCTAGCGGCGTCGCTGGAACGCGTCTGCTTTTGCAAGGCAATCAGGTGGCTGGCTGCCAAGTCGGACCTTGGCAAATGAAGGCCACGCACCCCTCCACTTTCAATGAACCATCGGCATCTCGCCTGATCTTGGCGTTATAGGTCTTGCCGGATTCCGGGTTGTAGATCTTGCCTTTCCACAGATCCCCCGCATCCACCAGCTCGCTGAGGATCACGGTGCCTTCCATCGGAGTGTTGTGTTTTCCAGGATCCGGATTGAATACGTCGGTCTTTGCGCTACCGGGCTTGCTTCGCAGCACCTTGACGATTTTTCCGCATAACGACGCGCCGCAGGACTGAATCTCCACCAAGGCTTGCTGGTTATCGGTGAACCATTTTCCGGTGATTGGCTCGGCGGCAAATGCATGAGTGCTCTGAGTGACAAGACCGACGATAAGGCAACAAGCTGCAACGAGACGTTTCATTGGAATCCCCAAGCGCGATCAGACGTGGATGACGGGCGATGTTCGCTGAGCTGAAGTGCGTGATAGACCCCACGCCAATCTTTCTGCACCAGGCGACTTCGATGATATCGACGTCGTCTTGGAAGATTATTAGCGTCGGTTTTGCCGTGTTTACGCAGGTCGCGACAAGCGAGTGCCGCCATTTACGCTGGTCGTGCTCGCGGACAAGTCTACGCTCACGGTGAAAGGCAAGCGCATCAACTCCACCTTCAGATGGGAAATGTGAGTGTGCGACGACGCAGCGGAAGCGATGCTTCATCCAGCTGTGGTTTTGCCCCATGCAGTGACGCGATTTCAGCTTGTCGCCTGACGTCAGACAACAACCGGATTAGGAATGGCGCGCTCCAGCGCCATCATCGCTTCATGAAGGGAGCAGAATCGCCGGTGGGAAAACAACCGACCTAAACCACCGTCAAATTCGCATACCCCATCACCAGCCACTTGGCGCCGACTTCATCGAACTGCACCTGCACGCGCGCATGCGCACCGGCGCCTTCATAGTCGACCACTACACCGCCGCCGAACTTGGGGTGTTCGACGTTGGCGCCCAGTTTGATTGGTGCCGCTTCGACAACGCCATGCACCGGTCCGCCACGCGTCGCGCCCAGCAAGGCAGTGCGGCAGACCTGCACTTTCGGACGCACTTCGTGCAGCAGATCGCGCGGAATTTCGCGTAAAAAGCGCGATGGCACGTTGTAGTTGTCCTGGCCGTGGATGCGCCGCGACTCGGCGTAGCACAGCACTAGTTTTTGCCGCGCGCGGGTGATGCCCACGTACGCCAGACGACGCTCTTCTTCCAGCCGCCCGCTTTCTTCCAGCGACCGCGCGCTCGGGAACAAGCCATCTTCCAGCCCGACCAGAAACACGATCGGAAATTCCAGGCCCTTGGCCGAATGCAACGTCATCAGCTGCACGCCTTCTTCGCCGGCCTGTGCCTGGCCTTCGCCGGCTTCCAGCGAAGCGTAGGCGAGGAAGGCGACCAATTCGGTCATGCCCTGGCTGTCTTCGTCGTCGGGACGGGTGAAGCGCGAAGCCACCGACACCAGTTCGTCCAGGTTTTCGGTGCGCGATTCCGAATCCACCCCACCGCGGCTTTCCTTGGCCCAGTGCTCGCGCAATCCTGAGCGCATCAGCACGTGGTCGATGCGCTCGGCCAATTCCATCTCGCCGGTTTCGGCATGCAACCGACCGACCAGGCTCAGGAACGTGGCCAACGCATTGCGGGCACGGGCGGCAAGGGTGTTTTCCTGCGTGCACAGCATCGCCGCTTCCCACAGCGACAGCGCATTGGCACGCGCCAGACGGCGCACTTCATCCAGCGTGCGATCGCCGATGCCACGCGTCGGCGTGTTGACTGCGCGCTCAAACGCGGCATCGTCGCTGCGGTTGGTGAGCAGGCGCAGATACGCCAATGCATCCTTGATTTCGGCGCGTTCGAAAAACCGCATGCCG